>NZ_QGDO01000001.1:619101-928652 GCF_003149185.1 Sediminitomix flava
CTTTAGGACACTTCAAAAAAGCGATTACTACAGATAGACGAACTCCAGAATCTGTAAGTGCTCCAGGTTACTTTGAGAAAGAAGGAATTGAAACGCTTTATTATCCTGAAGAAAAGGTTCCTGTTCCCGTAAACGGAAGGTACCAACTTCATAATGAAATTGAAGACTGTATTGTCTGTGATAAATGTGCGAAAGTATGTCCTGTGAATTGTATTGAAATCGAATCGATTAAATCTTCAGAGGTGATTGGACACACATCAGACGGTACTGCGAAAAGATTATATCCTGCAAAGTTTAATATAGATTTAGCCAAATGTTGTTATTGTGGGCTATGTACAACTGTTTGTCCGACAGAATGTCTTACAATGACAAATGATTTTGACTTCAGTGAGTTCAACTTAGAAGATCTTGACTTTAAGTTCTCTAAAATGACAGAAGAAGAGGTCCAAGACAAACGTCTAGCCTACGAAGCTCAACAAGAAGCAAAAAAGCAATCGAGCATGAAGGCTGAAACTACTTCATCAGAAACAGCTTCGAAACCAAAACCTAAGTTTAGACCAAGAGCTAGAGTGAGTGCTAAAAGTGACTCATAGTTCATGAATTGTATGATAAAATTATGGAAGAGCTATTTTTTTATTTTTTCGGAGGACTAACAATCATTTCTGCAACATTGATTTTACTGAGTAAAAATGTAATTCATAGTGCATTCTACTTACTAAACTCATTATTGGGTGTTGCTGCTATTTTTGTTTTTGCGCTAGCTGATTTTCTAGCAATTGCACAAGTAATGGTCTATATAGGGGGTATTCTTGTACTTATGCTATTTGGTATTATGTACACAAGGAATGCGAATGATAACCAAAGAGGGCATCATTACTTGATGGGAGGTATAAGTAGTTTAATTCTTTTTGGGTTAATATTTTTCTTAACACAAAATGTAGAGCTACAAGCCCAACCATCAGTGGCTCTGAAGTACCAAACTTTTGAAGTTATAGGAATCAAGCTGATGACACATCATATTTTAGCTTTTGAAACCATAGCAATTTTCTTATTAATAGTACTTATCGGAGCAACTTATATTGCAGCCCGAGAAGAAAAATAAAAGATGAAGTGTTGGGCTTTTAGTTTCTTAATATGACAAGCCAACGGAAAGCCCAACACCAACTTACCTGAACACTTCTCCACCCCATCCCTTCATAAAAAACACTCAATTCTTTCTTTTTAAATGCACGCTTAACTGAAAGCTTTGCATCATACTTCGTCATATAAGACTTAGAAAAGAAGTGGGTAAGAAAAGCGATTGAGTAATAGGCGAACCAATGCCTATGTATATCATTTATAACAACGCCAAATGTAGCACCAGACTGCCATTTCTTAATCAAGCTTTCTAATTCAATTGAGTTAAAATGATGGAGAAATAATGTCGATATAATAATATCACAATTCATTGAATTCTTCTCAAATACGTTTTTAACAGAAAATTCAATATCATGACCTAAACTCTTGCTTTTAGCATATGCTATTACATGCGGATTTGCATCAATACCGACTAATTTCAATCTTTCAAACTCTCCTCTGAAAGATTCATCAATTAATCTCAACATTTCACCACTACCGCAGCCCATATCAACAATTACAATTTCATCATTCTTATTTCTTCCATGAAGAAGCTTCCTAACACCTCGTAACGTCGGATTATTTCCTCCTAGCCACTTATTGATAACATCTAACTCCGCAAGCGTTTGTCTTAACCCATCATCATTAATTGATAAGTCGTCCATGATTTCTTCTTCTTGAGCTCTTTCTAAAAATGACATAGTAACTGTTTGTTCAAAAATTAGAGAATTCATCTAATGTAAAAAATCACATTAGACATTAAGAATATACCAATAAAAATATTGTTGATTTAGAAATCTTTCTAAAATTTGAGTAAAAATCGGATAATCAAGCAGTAACCAATTTCAATAATCCAATTAATAATAGCATTTTATTTAGATATATCAGTTTATCTTTTATTTCGATAAAATTACTTGAGTATGGATTTTTTTATTTTTTCAGAGGAACGTATTTTTAAAAATCAATTAATATAACTTAACCTTTTTAACTACACGTTGAAATTATAGTTATGAACCAATTTCATACTAAGATTAAGCTAAAGACTATCATTTTTTCTCTACTCTTATCATTCTTAAGTAGTTCTCTGTTTGCTGCCGAAATGGTAGTTACAGGGATTTATCAGGGAACCAACTTATACATCGAAAATCCTCAGGATGAATCGGGTATATTTTGTATCACAGAGTTGTTAATCAATGATGAATTAGTGGAGTCTATTCCTAAAAAAACAGCCTTCGAATTAGACCTAAGTCATTTAGAAGAAGGTAAACCCATTACTATTAAAATCTTTCATCACACCCATTGTCAACCTAGATTACTCAACCCAAATGCAATTCAGAAAAAGGGATTTTTCGAATTTGTAAAAATTGATGCAGACCAAGATTTCTTATCATGGGAAACAACTGGTGAGTCTCTAAATGGTGTTTTCTATCTTCTGAAGTTCGAACACAACGAGTGGAAAAACCTTAAAGTCCTTCCAGGAAAAGAAAGTGATAGAAATAACCTTTATCAAGCAGAGGCCTCACATCACTCTGGTGTAAACCGTTACAAAATCAAATACCTTGAAAACTCTGGTAAAATCCACTTCTCTAATGAAATGGTTTTTGAAGCTGAGAACGAAAAAGTTACATTTTACCCGAAAAGAGTTAATGAAGAATTAAACTTCTCTCACCCTGTAAAGTTTCGTATTCTTGACAAACACGGGAAAGAAATTTCAAAAGGAAACGGAATCAAAGTGGATTGTAAAAATCTAAATAGTGGAATGTATTACGTTTGCTTTGATAACCAAACAGAAAAATTCTTCAAGAAGTAACAAGATTTCAGTTAGATTTTTCCAATCACAAAAAACTCTCATCTAAATATAATTAGATGAGAGTTTTTTTTATATCAGCGCCATTTTACCGAATTGAAGCAGGTAATAAATCTGAAAATCTTTCTTCAAGCTCAAGCATTCCATGATAAGCAGTGAGTTGACTTTTTCCAATTTGCTCAAGTCTAATAAAACTCTTCCGATCATCATCCCAATAAATCCAAACCTTACACTTCTCCGATTTTGTGATTGAATTTTCAGCTTTAAAATAAAGACCTTGAAGACCTGGTTCTCTATAATATTGTTTTCCTTTGAATGGTAATATATTTGGAGGTACTTTATCTTCTTCCAATTTCTTCAATATGTCGGCATCAATTTTAAATAGATTTTCTGGTTTTGCAAACGCTACCTGCAGGTGTTCTCCTATTCTTTTCCAATACACAAACGCTGTCTCGATACCTGACATAACACTCAAACATCTTTCAGACTCGGCATTTTCATAATCAAATTGAGCTTCTGAAATGATCGCCCATGTCTTGAGATCGAAGTCAAAAAGATCTTTCGTCTTTAATTGATCAATAGTGATTCTTGATGGATCAAAGTCATGATCTCTCCGAATATTTCTAGGATTAAATGCTGAGGTATACACAGAAGAAGTCGATCTTTCACCTTTTTTCAAATGATAGTTATGCTTGACAAGTAATTCTGTTAGGGTCTTACGTGCTATTCGTTTATTTTCTTTCCTTACCAAAAAAGGTAAAATAGGTAATGCAATCAACCATCCTATACCAAATCCACCAAATAAAGTAAGCCAAAAAACTAACTGAATAACCCAATTATTCAAATACCCAAAACTTCCTCCAACAAGTACATGGAAAAAGTACACCCCAAAAATTGTCTTTCTTCTTTGCTGATAAAGAACTCTAAACTCTTTCTGAATCCCCTCAGGCAACTTTAAAATTGTTTTAACAATACTTTGAGGTAAATCTTCGAGCTCTTGATATAACTGGATGTTTGATTCATTCATAAAAAGTACATTGATTTAAGTAGGTATTTTTAATTATTACTCCCTGCTTTGGTAAAACGTTTCAACTCCTAATGCTTTTTCTGTATATTTCCTTTCAAAAATACCTTAATCTCCCCGATTCAACGGTTTTGTTAAGCATAAAAATCAACCATGACAAATCAAAATTATAACATTCTTTGGGCTGACGATGAAATTGATTTATTGAAGCCTCATATTTTATTCTTAGAGCAAAAAGGTTGTTCTATTACTCCTGTTAATTCGGGAGGCGATGCCGTTGATTTATGTCAATCTACATTTTTTGATCTAATTTTTCTAGATGAAAATATGCCTGGAATGACCGGGCTTGAAACATTAGAAGCCATCAAGCAATTCAGACCAAACACTCCTGTAGTTATGATCACTAAGAGTGAAGAGGAATACATCATGGAGGAAGCTATTGGGGCTAAAATTGCAGATTATTTAATCAAACCAATTAATCCTAGCCAAATTCTATTGTCTATTAAAAAACTTCTTGACACAAAAAGAATCGTCACTCAAAAGACAAATTTAAGCTATCAACAAGAATTTCAAAGCATTAGCAGTGCTATTGGCGATGAACTAGATCATGAAGATTGGGCTGATTTATATAAAAAACTAATTCATTGGGATTTAGAAATTAATCAGACTGAACACAAAAGCATGGGCGATGTAATGCAAATGCAAAAAACAGAAGCAAATGTAAACTTCACCAAATTCATTAAAGCTAATTATTTAGATTGGATTACTGGTGATAATGAAGAGAAACCTATCTTTTCTGATCAATTAATTAAGGAAAAAGTTATCCCACATCTTTCGGATGAAAGGCCTTTATTCTTTTTCTTAATTGATAACCTCCGTTTGGATCAATGGAAAGAATTAGAACCTCTTATTTCAGAGTACTTTACTTTTGAAGAGGACACTACTTACTTCTCTATTCTTCCAACTACAACATCATATGCCAGAAATGCCATATTCGCAGGAATGTCACCATTAGACATTAGTCAAAAATTGCCAGAATATTGGGTGTCTGATAATGAAGAAGAGGGGAAAAACAACTATGAATCTGAATTGCTAGGGCTACAACTCAAAAAATACAGACCACAAACAAAGTATTCTTACAATAAAATTATTCATACTCAGCAGAGTAAACAGGTTTTGGAAAGCCTTCCAAACTTGATGAATAACGACTTAAATGCAATTGTCATCAATTTTGTAGACATGCTATCTCATGCCCGTACAGATCTGCAAATGATGAAAACGTTAGCTCCTGATGAAGCGGCATATCGTAGTCTTACAAAATCGTGGTTTTTGCATTCAATTTGGTTTGAAATGCTTAAGTTTTTAGCCAATAAAGATGTTGAAGTGATCATTACTACAGATCATGGAACGGTTCGTGTTCAGAAACCACAGAAAATTGTTGGCGATAGAAATACAAATACTAACCTTAGATATAAGCAGGGAAAAAGTCTGAATTACGATCGTAAACATGTGTTTGGAGTAGCAGACCCTGAAGAAATTGGTCTACCGAAGCAAGAAGTCTCTTCTTCATATGCTTTTGCGTCTGAAGATCAATTCTTCGCTTACCCAAACAACTATAATCATTATGTGAAGTACTACAAAGATACATTCCAACATGGCGGTATTTCTCTAGAAGAAATGATAATCCCTTTTGTTAGAATGAAACCAAAGAATTAATACCACAAAAAAAGAGTCATCCTAAAATGCTATTTAGGATGACTCTTTTGTATATGCTTTCTTCAAGAATTCTACTTGAATGAATTCTTAATCTTCTCGAAGAATCCTTCTTCTTTTTTCCCTTGCTTGTGAGGGTCAAAGTTTGGAGAATCCTTTAAGCCTTCAAGAATATCTCGTTCCTCTGAAGAAACCTTTGTAGGAGTATAAACATTCACATGAATCAATTGATCACCGTGCCCATATCCATTGATTTCTTTGATTCCTTTTCCTCTCAAACGAAGAACTTTACCACTTTGCGTACCTGGTTCAATTGGAACTTTTACTTTTCCATTGATAGTTGGAACCTCTACTGAAGTACCTAATACAGCATCAACAAAGCTGATATGAAGATCGTAATGAACATTTACTCCATCACGAATTAGTTCTTTCTCCTCAACTTCTTTGATCACAATTAGTAGATCACCAGCAACACCACCACGTTTCGGCATGTTACCTTTACCACTCATTGTCAGTTGCATTCCTTCAGTTACACCTGCAGGAATTTTAATATTTAGAACTTCTTCTTTGTAGACACGTCCGTCTCCGTTACAAGTCTCACATTTAGATTCTACGATTTGACCTTCTCCTTCACAAGTAGGACATGTTTGCGTAGAAACCATCTGACCTAGCATGGTATTGACAACTTTTCTAGTTTGTCCTGTACCATTACAAGTATGACAAGTTTTTAGTGAAGAACCATCTTTTGCTCCATTACCATTACAAGTAGGACAGGTAACGTATCTTTTAATCTTAACTTTTTTCTCAACACCATTGGCAATTTCTTCCAATGTTAGCTTTAGAGTGATTCTAAGGTCTGAACCTTTACGAACACGACGACCGCCTTGACCACGACCGCCACCTCCGAAGAAATCACCGAATCCACCTCCGAATCCGCCGCCACCAAAGATGTCTCCGAAATGAGAGAAGATATCATCCATGTTCATACCACCAGCACCAAAATCGCCATCTACACCTTGGTGTCCAAACTGGTCGTAACGTTGTTTTTTATCAGCGTTACTCAACACTTCATAAGCTTCAGCAGCTTCTTTAAATTTCTCTTCCGCCTCTTTGTCACCAGGGTTTTTATCTGGGTGGTATTTGATTGCAATTTTTCTGTAAGCCTTCTTAATTTCGCTTTCAGAAGCATCACGACTCAAACCTAATACCTCGTAATAATCTCTCTTAGCCATTTATCTGTTGATTATGAATATCTTTTTGGGAGTTGAAAAGTAATATGTTAGCCCTATGCTCCAACAACTACTTTTGCATATCTAATTACCTTATCATTTAGAGTGTAACCTTTCTCGATTACATCCACAACTTTACCTTTAAGATCGTCTGATGGTGCAGGAATCTGTGTAATAGCTTCGTGGATATCCATATCGAAGTCTTTTCCTGTACTATCTTCTATTTCTTTAAGACCTTTACCCTCTAATTGTTTGGCAAGTTTTGATTTGATAAGGTCTAAACCTTCCATAATCTTCTCGCCTTCCTCGGTTTCAGTCTTCGTATTTTTTTGAGCTCTTTCGAAGTCATCCAAAATAGTAAGCACATCCTTGATCAATTCTTCATTAGCGTTTTTGATCAAGTCTAATTTTTCTTTGGATGTTCTACGTCTATAGTTTTCAAATTCTGAATAAAGACGTAGATATTTATCTTTCATCTCACCTAATTCTTGCTGCACTTTTCCCAATTCCTCTTCGTTTGATGATACTTCCGCAGTTTCTTGCTCCTCAACATTATCGGTATCTTGATCTTCAGCTGTAGTTTCCTCTACTTGATTTTCTACCGTATCTTCTTGATTAATTTCCTGTTCTGGATTCAAGTTTTCGTTCTTATCTTCTGCCATTGGTTCGTATCGATTTAATTACTTACTATGCTCATGGCATAACAAAATTATTGCCAAGCACTTTATTATGTCATCATGACATCAATGCTCGGCAATAAATTTCAAATACTAAGACATAATTGCATTTTTTATGACACATTTACAGTTGTTCCAATTCAGAAACTGCCAAGTATGCCATTAGGCCTGCTCCTATTTCTAGGGCTGACTCGTCTATATCAAAAGTAGGTGTATGAACTCCTGAAACAATCCCTTTTTCTTCATTCCTTGTACCTAATCTATAGAAACAAGCATCCATCTCTTGTGAAAAGAATGAAAAATCTTCCGCAGCTAACCACAAATCCAAATCCACAACATTTTCTTCGCCCATATAATCTATAGCGGCTTCTTTTGCTCTTGCACTCATAGCTGGCTCATTAATCAAACACGGGTATCCTTTCATGATATTTATTTCAACTTCACCACCCATGCTTTCTGCAATACCCTCTGCCATTTTTTTAATTTTGACATGAGCATCACCTCTCCACTCCTCATTCATTGTACGGAAAGTACCTTCTACTTTTACCTCATTAGGGATAACATTTGTAGCTCCTTCTGCAATGACTTTTCCAAAAGAAAGCACTGAAGGAATTTTTGGGCTACAGTTTCTACTAATGATTTGTTGTAATGCAACAATAATGTGAGAAGTAATCAATACAGGGTCAATATTCATTTCTGGGATTGCACCATGACCTCCTTTACCTTTCACAGTCATATAAATTTCATCTGCACTAGCCATGTACATCCCTTGTCTAAATCCTACTTTTCCTACAGGAATAAGAGGCATGACATGCTGTCCGAAGATTTTTTGTGGTGCTGGATTTTGCAGAACACCATCTTTGATCATCAATGAAGCTCCACCTGGCAATTTTTCTTCTCCTGGTTGGAAGATCAATTTTACAGTTCCTTCAAACTCATCTTTAACTTGATTGAGAATATATGCAGCACCTAAAAGAGAAGAAGTATGAGCATCATGCCCACAAGCATGCATCACGCCTTCATTTTTTGATTTGTAAGAAACATCATTTGCCTCATGAATTGGAAGTGCATCCATATCAGCTCTTAGTGCAATTACTTTTTTATCAGGGTTTTTCCCTTTAATCAATCCTACGACTCCTGTATCTGCAACTCCTTCTTGCGTTTCGATGCCATAAGCTTTTAATTCTTCAGCTACGAATTTTGCTGTTTGTGTTTCTTTAAAAGAAAGTTCTGGATTCGCATGCAGATGTCTTCTGATATCGATTACTTTATCCAACCTTTCTTTTGCTATATCTCTAATTTTATCTCTCAAGCTCATAATTATTCTTGTTTTTATGATGAAAACAATCTCATATGAAAGTTAAAAAAATACTTACTTCTCTATGAATTCAAGTTCTCCCTCTTCCTCAGTCAAATTCATTTTTCGGTAGAAACACGAAGTTCGTGCAGTCCCTTTTTTACTTTTGGTATGACATGCACCACGTCCTTCTTTCTCTACGATATAAATTATTGCATCTTGATCACAATCCACTCGGATCTCTACAACTTTCAATGTATCTCCCGAAGTTAATCCCTTCGTCCATAGCTCATTTCGCGAAGTACTCCAAAATGTTGCATATTTTGAACGAAGAGTTTCCTCAAAAGCTTCCTTGTTAGCATAACCCAACATTAGAATTTCTTTTGACTTCACTTCCTGCACAACAACAGGCAATAGTCCATTTCTCTTTTCGAACTGTAAACTAAGAATATCTCCTTCTTCTAGTTTATTCATTTTGTTAGAATATTTACAGATACTTAAAAAATGATGTATAATAAAGCCCTTTCCAAAAAGAAAGGGCTGCTATTTTTTTTATTGTTGAACTGTTTCAGACTCGAAGAAATCAACCTGATTTCTTACAATATCATCCATAGTCTCTCTTTTCCTTATCAATCTTGCCTCTCCTTTGTAAATAAGAACCTCTGCAGCTCTGAGTCTTGAGTTGTAGTTATTACTCATCATAAAGCCATAAGCCCCTGCATTTTTTATCGCAAGGATATCTCCTTCATGAACTTCATTCAACTTTCGATTATGACCAAAAGTATCTGTCTCACAAATATATCCTACTACATCATAGATACGTTCCTTACCCTTAGGGTTACTGATGTTTACAATATGGTGATAAGCATCGTACATCATTGGACGAATTAAATGATTTTGTCCAGCATCTACACCTACAAAAACAGCTGCTAAACCATGTTTGATCACATTGGTTTCTACAAGCAGTAAACCTGATTCACTCACCAAGTATTTACCAGGTTCGAACCAAAGCTCAAGTTCTCTACCATAAGATTTACAGAAGCTTTTGAAAGCATCCCCTAACACTTTACCAACTTCCTCAATATTTGTGGTAACGTCACCTTCTTTGTAAGCAACTTTAAATCCACTACCCAGATCGATAAATTCAAGATCATCAAAACCTTCAGTTGCTTCAAATAATACATTTGCAGCTTGTAAGAATACTTGGCTATCCAAGATATCTGACCCTGAGTGCATATGTAAACCGACAACTTTGATATTATGATTCTCTACCACTTTTCTAACATGTGGCATTTGGAAAACCGAAATCCCAAACTTTGAACCGATATGACCTACTGAAATTTTTGAATTTCCTCCAGCCATAATATGAGGATTCACTCTGATACAACAAGGAACTGATGAGCCATAATGATTTCCAAATTGCTCCAAAATGGAAATATTATCAATATTGATCATAACTCCTAACTCAACCGCTTCTTGAATTTCTTCAAAAGAAACACAGTTAGGTGTAAATATAATTTGATCTGGAGTAAAACCAGCTAATAACGCAAGTTGAACTTCTTGGATGGAAACCGTATCAATATCTGAGCCTAGCTTTTTGAAAAGCTTTAAAACACTAAGGTTTGTCAACGATTTACAAGCGTATTTCACCTTAAGATTGATTCCATCAAACGCATTCTTCAATCGATTATATTGTTGCTCCATTTTATCTCCGTCATAAAGATAAAGTGGGCTACCATGTGTTTTTACAATATCAAGTACATTTAGTCCTTGGATTTCATACTGACCGTTCTGCGCGTTCAACTCCATTTTATTCTGATCTATTTATAATTCAATAATTGAGTTTTCTAAAAATTTTGTATCCAAATTTATATCATTTTTCATAAAACGAATAAATAAGGGTGAAAAATTATCAAATTTATAAAAAAGCTGTTACAAGCCATTTTACATATAACACAAAGTGTTATTTATATAACTTTACGTAATTATCTTCACAACTAGATCCCTCAAACAGATCTAGGTAAAATGAAAATGCAAACAGAAATAATGCTATTATGGCACAATTTTTTCGATATACGACGTTTCATCTATATAACTATTTTTATAAATAATTATATTTGAGCAATTTCAGATAAAGCCAATTTGAATTAACTGGACATGAACTTATTTCACAAGATTGTACTAAAAACTACCACACCATTTTTACCTAAGGGCTTAAATAATACGCACCCAAATTATTACAGTTTAATTACTGCTGTATTAATGGGTATCATTGGAACTATTTTAAATGGTCTTGGTGTATTAAACTACTACTTCCAACTTCACCTTGAATTAACATCATATTTCCTACTAGCATTAACTTTAGGGAATATTGCAGCAATTGCTTGTATTAAATATAATCTACCTAAATTTTTAACAGTTAATTTAGCATGTTCTATAGCGTTCTTCTCAGCTATAGGTATGACATTAGAAACAGGAGGCACAACTTCTCCTAATGTATTACTATTAGCTGCAGTCCCAGGATATGGTTTTTTATTAGGCGGAAGAAAATCAACAATCTTTTGGTTTATTTCTATAATTACTTTTTTCGGTATTTTTGATAATATCATTACATCACTCAACATTGAATTAAAAACGGTAATTTTAGATCCTGAAGAAAATCAATTACTCTTCATTAATAACTTCTTAGGTATCATAGTTTGGTTAATTGTTACACTTTTTATTTTCAATCAAGGAAACTTACTTGATAAAAAAGAAATACAAAAACAGTCTGATCAAATTGAAAATCAATATGAGGAGCTGATGGAATCTTCTGAAGAAGTAAACGCAGCAAACCAACAACTGAATCATCAGAATAATCAAATTATTTCTAGTATAAACTACGCTCAGCGTATTCAAAGTGCACTTTTGCCTAATGAGGAGAAAATGAAAGTCTATTTACCAGAAACTTTCATTATCTATAAACCAAAAGATATTGTAAGTGGAGACTTTTACTGGTTTAACCATATTGATGGCAACTCAATTTTAATTACTGCTGACTGTACAGGGCATGGTGTTCCTGGAGCCTTTATGTCAATCATTGGCTACCAATTATTACAAGAAATTGTTTTAATGCGTAAAATTATAGCTCCAGACAAAATCTTAAAGACTCTACGTTACCGTCTTCCTATGCTATTAAAACAAGATTCAAACGAGAATCAAGATGGTATGGATATAAGCGTAACAGTAATCAATCATCAAGATAATACTGTTCATTTCTCAGGAGCTAAATCAAACTTGGCTTACTTGAAAGATGGAAAAGCTCACCTACTTAAAGGAGATTCAATTACAATTGGTGGACATTCTATTCAACGAAAAGTCAAAAATAACTTCAAAATTCACGAGCTAAGCCTTAATGAAATAGATTCAATGTATCTATTCACAGATGGTTTCCAAGATCAATTTGGAGGGAATGAGAACAAGAAATTCTTAAGAAAGAATATTTTAAAAGCTCTTGAGGAAGTCGCGCCATTAAATATGGAAGAACAAAAGACTGAGTTATTGAAAAAATTAATCAGTTGGAAAGGAAATAGAAATCAAACAGATGATATATTATTCATAGGTATCCCATCTGATAAGGTCGCTCAGTTTACTACAAAGCATAAAACAACAATGGTGAAAGAACCAGAAGATCTTGTAACAATATTATAAGCTTTATGAAATGACTTCATAATGAAAGTTCAAAAGTTATTCTTTTGAACTTTTTTTTATTCTCTAAAATGAAACTCCATTCTCTTCAGATTTTTTACTTTTGTTTTAAATAAACATTGAAATATGAAAATTAGAGTAGGACAAGGATACGACGTACACACTTTAGCTGAAGGAGAATCTTTATGGTTAGGTGGAATTAAGCTTGAACACACTCATGGCCTAGTAGGTCATTCTGATGCAGACGTACTAATACATGCGATTTGTGATGCTATTTTGGGAGCAGCAAATATGAGAGATATTGGTTACCACTTTGCTGATACAGATCCCGAATTTAAGGGCATTGACAGTAAGATATTGTTAAAAGATGTAATGAAGTTAATTCGTGAGGAAGGATACGAAGTTAGTAATGTAGATAGCACGATTGTAGCTCAACGTCCAAAAATAAATCCACATATCCCTGCTATGAAAACATGCCTTTCAAAAGTTATGGGCTTAGACGAAAACGATATTTCGATAAAAGCTACTACATCTGAAAAAATGGGTTTTGTAGGCCGTGAAGAAGGTATGGCAGTACACTCTGTTGCACTGCTTATAAAAAAATAATCAATTTGTACGGCTTCATCCTCTTGATACACTCAGGAGGATTTTTTTATATCTTTTGAAGAATTTCATTCCCCACTTCCTTCACTCTCAAGCTCCCCCATATCATCTGATTTCTGATACTAGAAATTGCAGTTTGTCTTGAAAAATCATTTTTATTGATTAACTCAGACAAAGTGTACATACAGTTGATTTTAACTGTATCTTCTGAAATTGAAGAACACAACCAAAAACAAAGCAGCTCAACAATAAATAGTTTTTCTTTAACAGAGAAGTTTAGATTTTTTAGAAGTGATGCCCACAATTCTTTTTGGATTTGAGTATTAACTCTTGGTAAACGACGAATTAGTTCTTCTTTTAATTCATAATCTAAATCTTTTTCATCACTCCAATAATTAGAAAGATACTTAGCACAATCTCTCAATTGGCTCTCATCTTGAACCGTAAATAAAATACGAACACAATCAACCTCTTCAGGTCTTTCCTCTTCTATTCCCTGATTGATCTCCTCATTCAAACTTTCTTGGATTTCACTTTTTTGTTCCTTTAGCATCATTATGTAGTTGCAAGATTTGGGGAAAAGGCAAAAGAATACAGATGTTTTTAAAAAAAATTACTGTAAACGCTTTTAAAATAACACATGAAATTTATGAATTTTTTTGATTAAAAAAAACCATATAATGCAACTATTTATTCCTATGGTTCAATTCAACTATATTTTATCCAATCCAAACCCCTAAAAAGCACAAATAAAGTGTACTAAATACATGATTATCAATACATTAATTCAGAATGGATTTCTTTTATTTTCTACCTAAGTCACTATATTTGTACATATTAATATCTAATTAAACTCTTTAACATCAGAGTTCAGTCTAATCATCTACCACTTTATAACATGCAAAAAGAATCGAATCAACTCATCGAGCAAGCTTGTGTAGAAGCTCTAGAAAAATTCAAAAAAACCAAGAAGAATGATTATACGCCAATCATCGAAAAAATAGAATTCCTACTTGGTAGCTATCGCTATGACAGAAACCCTGTTGGCTTATATGAGGTAGCAGAAGAGTCATTAAGTGAATTCAAGAAAATGAGACAAAAAAATGCTAGATCAGTAGCAAAAAAGTTAGTTGAAAATTTAAATAAAGCAATCTCAACTAGAGAAGCTTTAAACTAGACTTTAATGTTTTGAGTGGGCTTTAGCCCCTCAAAACATTAAATAAATACACGCCTAAAAAACCGCTTACGAAACCGAAAAAAGCCCCATACCAAACTTGTTTAAGGGTATGTACTTTCAAAAGTAACCTCGAACTCATTACGAAGCCTGAAATAATCAGTAATACCATCATTAAGTAAAAACTGTGGTAACTTTTTAAACCATAACAAACTATTTCTGCTAAGAAAATACCTAAGAGTCCTGTTATAGAGGTTGAATGTGCACTGATTTTGAAAAATACATTCGAGAAATTAAGGACTAAAAGAACCAAACTAATACCAGCAAAACTTGCAGACACCATTCCCCCTACTTTCATTACCTCAGAGAACGAATAGAGTAAGCCTAAATTAATAAAAAGCATCATTAAGTAAGGTAACCTCCGTTCTTCCCGAGCAGGCATTTGTAAGCTCTTCACAATACCAACTTTGTACATAAACCATATCCAAAGCAGTGGTAAACATATACTGAAAACAAAAATAAACCCCAAGATGAACCACATCCCTTTTTCATTGATCAGCAATGCGAAATCATAGAAATAGAATAGCATAGCCGTCATCCATAAGGGCATGAATATAGGATGAAGAATATAGGAGAGTAATTTTGCTAATTTATTTTGCATACTACATAAAAGAAAAAGACTGAACTGAGTATCAAAACCACTCAGTTCAGTCTTTGGTTTGAAAATAATCTCAACTAAACTATAACTTTTTTCTCAATCTTGCCACAGGCATACCCATTTGTTCTCGGTATTTTGCAACAGTCCTTCTTGCAATGTTATAGCCTCTAATTTTAAGTAATTTTTCTATCTTCTCATCAGAAAGAGGCTTACGCTTATCCTCATCATCTATGATGTTCTTAATAACGTGTTTCACCTCCTTACTACTCACTTCTTCTCCCGTATCAGTAGAAATACTCTCAGAAAAGAAATACTTCAATTGGTAGATCCCTAAATCGGTTTGTACAGCTTTACTGTTCGCTACACGAGAAACCGTAGAAATATCCATATTGATGATTTCTGCAATATCTTTAAGAATCATAGGCTTCAGTCTTCCTTCATCACCTGAAAGGAAAAATGGTTTCTGATAATCTACAATTGCATTCATTGTCTTTAAAAGTGTTTCCTGACGTTGACGAATTGCATCAATAAACCATTTCGCAGCATCCAACTTTTGCTTAACGAAGGTTACCGTTTGTTTCATCTTACGATCCTTTTTCTCACTCTTCTCATAAGAGTCAATCATTTCTGCATAAGATCTACTGATTTTTAATTCTGGAGCATTACGAGAGTTTAGACTGACTTCTAACTTTCCATTAATCTCCTTTACAATAAAATCAGGCGTTATGTATTGTGTTTTGGCATAAGATGATGTAAACCCACCTGGCTTAGGTGTCAGCTTCAAGATTACATCGAAAGCCTCTTTCAGTTCTTCATCGGTTACACCTAACTTTTTCTGGATTTTAGTAAAGTGTTTCTTTTTAAACTCTTCAAAGGTTAATAGAATTACCTTCCTAGCTATTTTAGTTATCTTGTCATTCTGGGGTCTTCGCTGAAGCTGGAGATCAAGACATTCTTGAAGGTCACGGGCGGCAATACCTGCTGGTTCGAAAGTTTGTATCTTTTTGAGGATATCTTCTACTTCATCTAGGTTTGTATCTATGTTTTGGAGAAAGGCAAGATCATTAACGATAGCCTCTAACTCTCTACGGATATAGCCATCATTATCAATACTACCTACAAGTTGTTTCCCAATCACCAATTGCCTTTCATCTAACTTCAAAAAGCCCAACTGGTCCATTAGGTTATCCATTAATGATTCTGACATAGCGATAGGCATATCTCGGTCTTCTTCATCACCTGAAGGACCGTCTCCTTGCATTTTATAGCCGCCAGCATCATCATAATTGGCATATTCTTCTAAACTGATATCTTCAACTTCATCAAAATTTTCATCATCAGCACTATCTACAGTTTCTTCGTACTCAGAAGTCTCTTCTTCTGAATAAGTCTCGTCCTCTTTTCCTTCTTCTAAAGCAGGATTTATTTCCAACTCCTCTTCAATTCGGGTTTGTAGCTCTGCTGTAGGTATCTGCAATAGTTTGATAAACTGTATCTGCTGAGGAGATAAGTTTTGTCTTAAACTCTGAGTTAAATTTAATTTTTGCATACCTAATATTATTTGGTTTAGCTTTTGGGTAAATGAAAACCAAAAAGCCTTTAACTGTTAATCAAATACGGTTCAAAAAATGAAAGGTTTGAGTTAAGTGATAAATTAACCTCTCTAATTTCTTCCAAAAAATAGTAAATTATTTTGAGCCCACATAAAATCATGCCAAAAAAATATATGAATGTATATTTTTTTGAAAAATGCTTGTTATTTCAATTTATTCAGCTTAAAAGACAGTTCGTGAAATTACAGAAACACAATGTTTACAACCTAACTTAAACCTCTCATTTTAGTAAAAATCAAATATTCCTTTCAAAATGGATATGATTGATTTAGCTTTAACTATATCTGGTAAAATTTGATTGTTATGCTGAAGAAAGTTGAATTTATTCTTAACTCACCGAAAAATGATAAGCGTTTCCTACTTGATGCTCGTTGGAAAGAAAATTCAAAGAAAAAACCTTTAATCATTTTCACACATGGTTTTAAAGGCTTTAAAGACTGGGGCGCTTTTGATATCATTGCTGACCAGTTTGCCGAAAAGGGATATGTTTTCCTAAAGTTTAATTTTTCCAATAACGGGACAACTTTAGACTACCCTTATGAAATTACAGACTTCCATAGCTTCGCAAGAAATACATTTACGAAAGAGTTAAATGATTATGATACTATTCTTGAATATCTGAATAGTGAGTCTTGTTTTATTCCTAATATAGATTTAGATAAAATTTATCTTGTGGGTCATAGCAGAGGTGGAGGCATTGGACTTTGTCTTACAGCTCAAGACCCTCGAATCAAGAAACTCGCTACTTGGGCATCGGTTCCTTCTTTAAATCGTTTTTTCACAAAAGATCAATTAGAAAAATGGGAAAATGAAGGTGTTATTCATGTTTTAAATGGAAGAACACAAGAGCAACTGCCACTTCATTATGAACTTGTAGAAGACTTTGAAGCTAACAGAAATAAGTTAGACCTTGATATTCTTCTCCCAAAAATAAATGTTCCTACGCTTGTTATCCACGGAGATGAAGATGAAACAGTTCCTGTGCAGGCAGCTGATTTAATCGTTAGTCATTGCCCGACTGCAGAAAAGAAAATAATCAAAGGAACAGGTCACACTTTTGGCGTTGCACATCCTTTTGAGGAATCAGAATTACCATCAACAATACAAGAAGTTGTTGATCTCACCATCGGATTTTTCGATAAAGTCTAAGTAGACTCACAATTTTTTGTACTTTTGTGTGCTTAAGTATTAAGAAAAAGCCAATTAAATATGGAAGATTCATATTTGACCATAGAGGGAACATCAGAAGGATTATATAAAGAGAAAGGAAGTAAGTTCTTGGCTTTCGCTTATCGGGTTCGATCTGAAGAAGAAGTTCGAGAGATTGTTCAAGGTTTACGTAAGACTTATTATGATGCTCGTCATTGGTGTTATGCCTATATACTTGGAGCTGACAAAAAAAAGTTCAGGGCTAATGATGATGGTGAACCAGGAAACTCTGCTGGTGCTCCAATTCTTGGACAAATTCGTTCGAAAGAATTAACGGATACTTTAGTAGTTGTTGTCCGTTATTTTGGGGGAACAAAATTAGGTGTTTCAGGTTTAATTAATGCCTACAAAACATCTGCTGCAGAAGCTCTTGAAGAAGCGGATATCATTGAAGAATTCTTGATGAAGACGATCAAAGTAACCTTCGAATATCCTTTGATGAATGAGGTGATGAAAGTTGGTAAAACATTTGATCTTGACTTCGGAAAACAAACCTTTGATACCGAATGCCATATCGAATTTATGGTTAGAGAGAAGCTTTTTGATCAAGTTTTTGCAAAACTAGATGATATAGATGGAGTTAGAGTGAATATTTTAAGCTAGTTCACCAAAAATTCAAGGAATAAATTGTTCTCTTTTTGAACCTTTTGATTAATTTCCTCCATTCTAAGAATGTAAACAGGTCTTCGGACAAAAATGATATAGTTACTTTGGTTATTTCCATTTGAGTAGCAAAATGAATTACACTTTAGATGCCGTTAAAAAAGCCCTTCAAGAGAGTGGGCAAGCTTTCATTTATCGCAAAGATGCTGATAACGACGAAAGCCAAGTAAATTTCCTTTTCGTTGGTGAATATGAAGGAAAAGAAGTTCTTTTCGATTCTTTCATGTACATCTTAGAGATGGAGTTCTTTTCTGAGATTTATGAGGAAGCTGTAACCCTTACAGTAGAACAATTCCCTAAGTATGATGGAATGGACTTCAATGCTTTGGAAGGAGAGCATATTGATGCAATGGAACAAATTGCAGCTGAACTTGCGAAAGATGATGAGTACAAGGTTCAAGAACTTTTAGAAGTTGAGCCAAACATCGAAGATTCATCTATTGTAAACTTAGATATTTGTCTAAACCGTCCTGAAATCACAGAAAAAGACGTACAAGAATTCATCAATTCGTTTAAGTCTCCTGAAGGCGTAAAACTTGATGAAACGCTTTATGCTTTTGATATGGACTAATTGATATAATCAAAATATGAAAGCCCTCATTACTTTAGCAAAAGTTAAAGCGATGAGGGCTTTTGTTTTTCTAATTGATACTTTTTTAGAATCTGTATTCACCCAAAAAAGCTCTTTCATTCATCGAAACAATGACATATGCACCATTCACAATCTTAACCACATTCAGACAGCCATTTCCTTGAATAACCTTCCGATAAGCACTTAAGGGTAAACCTAAAAACTCCAACATCAATAATCTATTCACACAATCATGTCCAATTAACACTACCGTTTCACTCTCGTGTGATTTCTCAATTTTCTGAATAATATTTCTTGCCCGAACTTGTACATCTTGCAACGATTCACCATCCTCAAATACATATCTCTCGGGATGCTCCAACCACATCAACCATTGGTCCGGATGCTTTTCTCTAAATTCTTTATGCAATTTAGCCTGCCATATTCCGTAGTCAATATCCACTAACAATGGTAGTTGTTGACTTTGTAACTCAAATGTATCCGCTATATATTTCCCAGTATTGATTGCTCTATCAAAAGGACTAGTGTACAATGTTGAAGGCTGCCAATGACTACCAATGTAACGCCCTAACATTTGAGCCTGACGCTGCCCTTTTTCATTTAATTCTATATTTGCGCGACCACTAAAATAGTTATTCTTATTCCAATCCGTTTCACCATGTCGTGCTAACAAAATTGTTGTCATATCATCTCTGTTTGATATGTCAGTAAGCTAAAATACTTTCTTATAGTTCCTCTATTTGAATTACTGAGCTTGAAGATTTTCACATTCACATTTAATACAATTTTTCGTGATTAAGCTAAAATTCAGTCTAAATAGAGACTAGACTTTCAAAAATTTTAGAAAATTGTGTAATTTTCTAGCTTTAGTTGAAATAAACTTCAACAATAAAGGATAATAGTCCTTTACAATAAACTATGTCTCAAATTGATCTATTTGACGATTCGATCATCTCACTTTAGAAATTTAATTTTATGAAGAAGAATCTTCTACTTTTTGCTTCTTGGGCATTGACTTTCGGGTTTGGATATGCTCAGAGCACAACTTGGCAACAAGCTATCGATTACAAAATGGACATCGACTTCGATGTGAACACACATCGTTATGATGGTGAACAAGAAGCTACACTAACAAATAATTCTCCAGATACGCTTACAAGAGTTTTTTATCACTTATACTTCAATGCCTTCCAACCAGGAAGCATGATGGATGTAAGATCGCGTAGTATCAAAGATCCTGATCACCGTGTGAAAGATCGTATTTCTCACCTTTCTGAAGACGAGATTGGTTATCAAAGAATCAATAGTCTTAAGCAAAATGGTAAAGTACTAGAATATAAGGTTGAAGGGACTATTCTTGAAGTAGAATTGGCTAAACCAATTGCTCCAGGTGAAAAAGCTACTTTTAAGATGGACTTTGAAGCACAAGTTCCAGTTCAAATCCGTCGTTCGGGACGTTACAACAAAGAAGGCGTAGCCTACTCAATGGCTCAGTGGTACCCTAAAATGTGTAACTATGATGCACAAGGGTGGCATGCAAACCCTTACGTAGGGCGTGAATTCTACGGTATTTGGGGAGATTTCGATGTAAAAATCTCGATAGATGAGAAATTTGTAGTTGCATCTACAGGTTACATCCAAAATCCAAAAGAAGTTGGATATGGCTATGAAGGTGTTGAAAAAGGTAAAGCTAAAAATGGCAAGATCAAATGGCATTTTGTAGCTCCTAATGTACATGACTTCACTTGGGCTGCTGATCCTGACTTCACTCATGATGTAGTACAAATGAAAGACGGACCTGCTCTACACCTATTCTACAAAAAGAATATGGATCAAAAGTACATTGATGCGTGGAAAAAACTACCTGAAGACATTGACAAAGTATTTACTTTCTTAAATGAAAATTACGGTAAATACCCTTATGATGTATACAATGTTGTTCAAGGTGGTGATGGCGGAATGGAATACGCTATGCTTACTCTTGTAACAGGACAGAGAAACTACAATAGCTTATTAGGGGTAACAATTCATGAATTACTACATAGTTGGTATCAATTTGTATTGGCAAGTAACGAAAGCCTTTACTCATGGATGGATGAAGGATTTAACACTTATGTAGGTAATGAAGTAGACAAGCACGTATTTAATAAATCTAATGTTCATTTAGGCATTTATAAAGGCTATCAAGCTTTGGTTGAATCAGGGCAAGAAGAACCTCTTTCAACTCACGCTGACCACTTCAACACAAACAGAGCTTACTCTATTGCTTCTTACGTAAAAGGAGCTGTATTCTTGGAGCAAATGGGCTATGTGATTGGTAAAGAAAACTTGAACCAAGGTATGTTGAATTACTATAACACATGGAAATTCAAACACCCAGACGTAAACTCTATTATTCGTGTAATGGAGAAACAATCAGGAATCGAATTGGACTGGTACAAAGAGTATTTTGTTTTTACAACGAAAACAATTGACTACGCTATCCGTCAAACATTCTCTGATGAAACAAGTACTACTGTTACTTTAGAGCGAATTGGTAAAATGCCAATGCCTATTGACCTTGAAGTAGAATACACGGATGGAAGCAAAGAAATTTTCTATATTCCATTGCGAGTGATGAGAGGTGAAAAACCAGTTGAAAACGATACAAAACGTACTCAGTTAAACGATTGGCCTTGGACACACCCATCATACACTTTAACAATTCCTACTTCTGCCAAAAACATTAAGAAGATTGAAATTGATCCTTCTTTAAGAATGGCTGACATAGATAGAAGCAACAATAGCGTTGAATTCCAACAAGCAACAACAGGAGCGGGTATTTAATCTATTCCTACTGATATAATAAAAGCCTCTTTTACTTAATGTGAAAGAGGCTTTTTTCATACCCACTATACTCTCACATTCTCTTATTCAAATTAAAACTTCAGTCTTTATAGGTTCTTTTATTGCTATTCAGTTTGTAATTTGAGGTAGTACCTAAACTATTACAATCGCTATGAGTAGTACATTTTCTGATGTAAAGACAATGGAGGAACACTTCATTAATACTTGGGATAAGCTCGTTGATAAGCTCATGGGATGGATTGAAGCCTCTATTCTGATTTTACCGAATATCTTAATCGGTCTGGTCACCATCCTTCTTTTTTATTGGCTATCGAAATACCTACAAATTCTACTAAACCGAATTCTAAAAAACATCATACACCATTCCTCAATTCGGAATTTATTCACAAATATATTGTCAATTGGTGTTTTTGTGATAGGCTGCCTACTTACGCTTTCCATACTCAACTTAGATGGTACTATAAAGTCTTTGCTTGCTGGAGCAGGAGTCGCAGGTTTGGCCATAAGTTTAGCGTTGCAAGGCACACTTTCAAATACCTTTTCAGGTATCTTTATTTCTATAAAAAATGAAATACAAGAAGGCGATTGGATAGAAAGTAATGGCTATTTGGGACGAGTTGTAGAAATAAACCTCAGAAATACCAAACTTAAAGAGGCTGATAACAATATTGTGATTTTGCCCAACACCATGATTCTTAATAACCCACTTAAGAATTACGGCCTTACACATCGATATCGAGCCACTATTAGTTGTGGTGTAGGCTATGAATCAGACCTTGAGCGCGTAAGAGAGTTAACAATTCTAGCCATTGAAAGTATTTTCCCTTCTCAAGGAATAGATGAGGAAATTGAATTTTATTATAAAGAATTTGGAGACAGTTCCATCAATTTCATTGTGAGGTTTTGGGTAGATGCGAAAGAAAGTAAACAAGCAATGCAAGTTGAAAGTGATGCAATTATGAAGATAAAGTCCATTTTTGACGAAAATAGTATAAATATACCTTTTCCAATCCGCACACTTATCTATCAACAAGACCGTCCTATTTGAAAGTGAGTAACAGCATTATTTGGACAAATGAAAAAGGCGAGGTAAAAACCTCGCCTTTCATATTTAGAATAATATCAATTAATTACTTCTTATCATAAATTGCTGTAAAAGCTTCCAAATTTGAAGAAACAGCTCCACGATACATTCCTGCAGAGTTAAAACACAAATCGATATTTCCTTTAGCATCTACGGCAATAACTCCTCCTTCACCTTGCATTTTCACTAGCTTATCTTTAACTACTTTATCACAAGCTTCAGTTAGAGACAAACCTCCATACTCCATCATTGCAGAAATATCGTATGCCACTACAGCTCTAAGGAAGTACTCACCGTAACCTGTACATGAAATAGCACAAGTATCATTATTCGCATAAGTACCCGAACCTACAACAGAACTATCTCCTAACCTACCGAATCTTTTATTCGTCAGACCTCCAGTTGAAGTTGCTGCGGCTAAGTTTCCATTAAGATCAAGAGCTACAGCTCCTACAGTACCAAACTTACGTTCTCCATCATGATCTAAAACTACTTTGTCAGACCCCATAGCAGCTTGCCACTGAAGGTATCTTTCTTCTGTATGAAAATATTCTTGATCTACGAACTCCATACCCTCTTGCTTTGCAAAAGTTTCAGCACCTTCGCCAATCAAATAAACAAAGTCTTCTGCCAAGAGAACTTTCTTTGCTAAAGAAATTGGATTTTTAATATGTTGTAAACCTGCAGCTGCTCCAGCTTGCAATCCTTTTCCATACATAATTGAAGCTTCAGTTTCATGGATTCCATTATTTCCATACACAGAACCTTTCCCGGCATTGAACAAAGGACAATCTTCTAAAACCTGTACAGCTCTCTCTACAGCATCTAAACTGCTTCCTTCTCCTTTCAATATTTTCTCTCCTTCAAAAAGCGCTTCTGCAAGTGCCTCATGATAAGATTTTTCTTTTTCAGGAGTTAAATGTTCAGGTAATATAGTTCCAGCCCCGCCGTGAATAGCCAATGAATAATTATTGTTCATTATTTAGTTTTTTGAGATAATTAGAATTGTAAAAAGATGCTAGGCGGTATTAAAAGAGCCATAGCTGTGAGTGTAAGAATGATAAATAGTGGGTAAAACCATTTTAACCATTCTCCATAAGATATTTTAGAGATTCCTAAAACTCCCATTGTTACTCCACTTGTAGGAATAATCATATTTGAAAGTCCATCTCCAAATTGGAAAGCGAGTACCGCAGTTTGTCTACTTACTCCCAACAAGTCTGAAAGCGGAGCCATAATTGGCATCGTCAATGCTGCTTGTCCTGATCCTGAAGGAAGGAAGAAGTTTAAAAATGATTGAGATAAGAACATCAACTCTATAGATGCTATTTTACCTATGCCATCTAAACCAGTTGACATACTATATAGAATTGTATCTATAATTTTACCATCTGTAGCTAAAATCAAGATACCTTTTGATAATCCAATAATTAATGCAGCAGGCAGCATTTCTTGTGCTCCTTTTTTAAAGGCTTCCGCTGCGGTATTCATTTCAGTTCTTGAAACAATAGCACAAACAACTCCAAATGCTAAAAACAATGCGGCAATTTCCTCTATGTACCAACCGTATTCTTTCACCCCATAAACGAGCAGTACTAAAAGCACAAGGAAGCTAAACAGAATGAAGATTTGCGATAATGATAAAGCAGAGCTTTTTACTTCTAAGGAAGTCGCATTCCCTTCTAAGGTCTCTGTTTTTTGTTTATCCAGTTTTCGGATGTAAAGAAGAATATAAATTGTAGTGATTGTAGTCAAAACAGCCCATACCAACAAACGATATTCCATACCACTAAAAGGAGTTAACCCTGCAATACTTTGTGCAATTCCAATGGTAAAAGGGTTACTAAAAGCTCCAGCAAAACCTACTCCTGCTCCAACAAAAGGAATGGCTAAACCTACAATTTTGTTGTACCCTAGGCTATCCGCAAGCGGCAAAGTGATCAATACAAATACAAGAACTTCTTCACTCATACCAAAAGATGCCCCTGCCAACGAAAAGAGTACGATCAACAAAGCTATAGTTCCATACTTTAATTGAGGATACTTATGGCAAACAACAACCATTCGCTCCAAAGCTGTTTGTAATGCTCCCGATAGGGTAAATAACTGAAAAGCGCCACCTACCAAAAGTACAAAAGCAATAATTTGAGCAACAGAAGACATTCCTTTCACTGGTGCTAAAAGCAAGTCCGTAATTCCTTGAGGATTTGCATCAGTATACTTAAAAGAGCCAGGTACAATCTGTTCTTTATTGTTTACTACTTCTTTCGCAAACTCTCCCGCAGGAACAATCCAAGTCAAGATCCCAACTAAGATTAGAACCCCCGATACAATGATCAAAGTATCGGGAAGACGAAACTTCATTTTCTCCATATCTTAAATTTCAAACACATCACCAGGTACAAACACATCTAGCTGAATAGAAGTAGCACCAATTTTATCTTCATAAACTTTTGGACTCTTCTGCTTATTCATCATTCTGATTACCTGAGATTCTCCAACTACTTCAATTTTCGTCCCTTCAGTCACTAGAATTGCTGTAGATTCGTCAATTCCGAGACCTACTTTAGAAGGGTTTTCTATCACGGCACTAATCAGTCTGTTATAACGACTTCTTTTCACAAAGTGCTGATCAATAATTGCTTCAGGAAACAAACCTAGTCCTTCCGCTAACTCAATATTTTCTGATTCAATATTTCTGAATGTCGAATTGTATTCGGGATGCTTTTTCTCATTCCCAGTGATCATTGCTTGACTCATCAAAGCAGCACCTGCACTTGTTCCAGCTATAGTACCTCCATTTTTATAACAGTCATGAATTGCTTGGATAAGTTGTGTGCCAGCTACTCTTTCCATAAATCGATTTTGATCACCTCCTGTGATATAAACCAACTTGGCTCCTCGAATAGAATCCAACAAAGATGTATGAGGAGCTACACTATTTGCAATATCTTTTGGGAAAATAGCTGTATATCCCAAATCTGTAAATTGCTTACAACCATAATAAGCTGAAGTGTCAGGTTCTGAGCTAGACATAGGCAACACTACTGCGTAGTTATTATCTTTCCCAAGGTTAGCTTCCTCCCCTAAACGTTTAACCAAAGATGGTGGCCTTTTCCCTCCACCTATTATAAAAAGTTTGCCTTTGTTAGTATTTACTTGCTCAACTAATGATGCTTCTGAAGTTTCTGTAACTTTTGAAGTACATGCGCTAAAAATCAGCCCTAAGAATAAGGCGATATACAATGGTTTCATAGAAAGAATTGATTTGAATATTTCAACAAAAATATTCAGGAGGAGATAAGAGACTTGACAATAAAATGGTGTTATTTGATGAGCAAGTTATAAATATTTAGGCTTTATTCATAATAGAATTCAATGAACTGAACTTATTTTGATAAAAAATTGACTTTTTTTCATGCAATTAATTGCCTTGAATATTTACATTTATTAATATTGTTCCATTATCAGGAGACTTTTTAGATAAAGACAACAGACAAAAATGGCTATCTTTCAATCATTTAAACATATCGCATACTGCAAAACTGCTTCCCAAAGAGGATTGCAGCCGATATTTGATTGTTGATATCTCCCTCCTACTCTTCTTAACAACTTCCTATTTATTTCTTGGGTTTATACTGTTTCATTGTATATATGAAAATACAGGTCTATTTCTTATTCTCTTCATAGGATAAGCTGTATTCATTTTCAAAAATACACAATGTTACATGCATGTTTCGATTCTTGATTTTTCTTAATTCAAGGCTGGGCTACTATTTCCCAAAATCTAAATATTCAATCTTCTAACATTGAAATTTTGAGTTAGCTATCATATTCAAATTTGATAAAAGGAAGTTTCATTTCATTTTGACAGATAACGCTTACCTACTCAAAAATGAGTTAGGATGGGCTTCTATATATCAAAAATTAACTAAGGCAGCGATCATACGCTTTCGTGGTTTTTGCTGTAAATCTTCTTTCTTATTTGTATGTAGCTGCCTTTAGTTTTTAAAAATAATATTGCTATGGTTATTCAAACGAAATCTAGAGCAATTATCTATAGTGTGATAAATTAGTTTAGTGTGTTTCGAAAACAGTGACCTCTCATTTTACAAAGTAATAAGCTGTTTTCTCATCATGTGTATGTATCAATTAGATAGAATGTATAAACGAACTGACAAGCAGTAATCATTTGGTTTTCTTGGAAAGGACTTTTCTATTTGAAGAGTCCTTTTTTTATTTCATTTTCTCAGATGTACCATTTTCAGTTAGAATGAAAAATAATTGAAGAATAGAAACAGGGTTTTGCACTCATTTACTTCAAAAACTTACATGCTCAACCTTTTTTTGTGCATTGTAGGAAAAAGTGCAAAATTCTTGAACTGAATTAGAACTATATATCAATCTACTTATACGCTTTATAAGTTTCATGGTCTCTTCTTAACCGATAACAATTTAATTCTAAGCTACTAACCCAATTATACATGCAGACCAAGCTGAAAATATTAATATATCTCTGCCTTTTTTGCATATCATTAACTAGCTATGCGCAAGAAGCTAACTTTACAACTTCCACCTCAGGGAGTGGATGTGGAGTCTTACAAGTATCATTTCAGAACACCTCCGTTGGTGCTGACGCTGTTTCGTGGGATTTTGGAAATGGAAATTCTGCAACCATTGATAATCCAATTGCAGTATATACAACTCCAGGAACCTATACGGTAACACTGACTGTCACAGCAGGAGCTGCTACTGGATTGACAAAATCAGAAGAAATCACTCTAAACCCATTACCAACTATCCAAAATATGACAGCCACACCTAACAGTGGTTGTTTTGGAGAGACTTTTGAATTTCAAGCTGATGTAAATTCAGAAGCTGTTGGAGGCATTAGTAGTTATTTCTGGAATTTTGGAGATGGTACTTTTTCTAGAGATGAAAATCCTAGCCACATCTATGAAAGTGCAGGAGTCTATGACGTAACCCTCGTTGTAGAAGATGCCAATGGTTGTGTAATATCTCAAACATTCCCTGCCATGGTAACAGTCGGAAATGGATTCTTAGTTGATATTGCAAGTTCAGCCCCACTTCAGTATTGCTCAGCACCACAAACAATTGAATTTTCAGCTGACGTTCCTACTGGAAACTATACTTTTGAATGGTTACTAGACGGTGTGGTTATTTCAACAGACTCTATAATAACACAAACCTTCAATACGATGCAAGATGATCCATACTTATTGGTATTGAATGTAACCGATGATGAATTGGGTTGTACCGTATCTGACCAAGTCAATATTAGACTTAGTGCTGCCATAGCCGCATTTACAACTGAAGAAACGGAAGGTTGTGAGCCTTTTACAGTCAATTTTGAAGAGCAAATAGAAAATATAGTTGACAGAAACACCACAGAAGTGACTTGGGACTTTGGAGATGGAAATAGCATAAATGGTTTTCTTTCTGATGAAAATATAGCTACACCAAGCCATACTTATGACACTCCTGGTACATACACCGTATCAATGCAAGTCTTAGACAACACTAACAGTTGTACTGATTTTGTATCAGTTACAGATTACATTACAGTCTTTGAAAATGTGAGTATAGATTTCACGGCTGATGAAACCAACTTCTGTCAGAATAATCAAACAGTACAGTTTACCTCTTTAGTCACTGATGCCGATTCTATTATTTGGAATTTCGGAGATGGAAACTTCCTGAGAGGTTCCGCATCAGACCCTGCAGTTTTAAATCCCTCTCACACATATTCCATCTTAGGAAGTTATGATGTAGAGTTAACAGTATTCACTACAACTGGATGTGAAACAATTGAATTGAAAGAAGCATATGTCAATTTAGCCGAATTGGATGCACAAATAAACGTTGCTCCAAATACAGCCTGTATTCCTTCTGATTTTCAAAGTGACACCCAATTAATCATAGGTGGATGTGCTCCGTATCAAGTTCAATTATTCGATGGAAGTGGAGCTGTTGTTCCTCTCACATATAATTGGCAAATCACAGGAGTAGATTTAAATGGGAATCCTTTTACCTCAAGTTCAACAGAACAAAACCCTCAGATAGTTTTCCCTGAAGCAGGTAATTATTTTGTACAGCTGAGTATCTCTGCAGATGGTGGTTGTACAAGTTCTACTACTCTTTCTGACACCATAAAGGTCGGAATCTCACCAAGCTCATTAGATTTTAGCTCAGATGCCGCTTCTGAAATATGTAATGGAGATACAGTCCGATTTACCAACGAATCAGTTTTAAACACAGCAAATCCATTTCCTATCTCTACTTATTGGGATTTCACTCAATCAAATACAGTAATGGATGGTGGTAGTGGATTAACCAACGGGTTCTATGTTTATGATGATCAAAACCCTGGAATGAAAAGTGCTAAATTATGGTACTTCTCAAATGGCTGTTGGGAGTGTATCGAAAAGGAAGTTACTGAGGTTAAGATGCCCAAAGCTGCAGCTGAACTTTATACCCCATTATGTGCGAGTGGAGATTCAGTCTATTTTATAAATAGATCAGTAATGACCTCAAATGCCACTCTAGATTGGACATTCACTGTTCAAGAAACAGGAGATGTCTTTACATCATCAGATGAATACGTCGGAATACCGCTAGCTACGGGACAAACTGTAACTTGGGAACTCATCGTATCAGACCCTTTCGATCCATCAAATGACTTAACCAAAAACCCTGATGGCTGTATTGACTTCACCACTGGAACTTATACCAAACCTAACTCTAGTTCTCCAAATTTTGAAAATGCCGTAATTTTCTCACAAACAGACACCGATGCTTGTGCTCCAAATACGTATTCTATAGTATCAAACATTGCTATCTCAGGTACTCAAATCACAGAATATGCATGGGATTTTGGTAATGGAGAAAGCCAGATATCCAGTTCTAATACTGCCAATATCACTTACGACATACCAGGAAACTATAGTGTCCGTCTTAAAATTACCACTGATAATGGTTGTGAATTTGAACATGTATATAATGATGAAATAATTGTTGGTGGTGTAACTGCCAATTTTGATTACTGTCCTGCAGGTACATGTCTTGACTCTGCTGTCACATTTTATGACAACTCTGTTTCTGTATCTGAAATTCAACAATGGGAGTTTGATTTCGGTGATGGAAATACATCTATCATAACTAGTACTGATGACTTCCCATTCGAATACAGTTATACCGATTCCGTAGATTATATTTCACCTCTAGGAAATCCTTATCCACAACAAGATTTTTACACAGTGACTATGAGAGTTACAGCTGCAAACGGATGTACAGATTCTACTTCTATGATCATCAGACCTACACGTCCTGTTCCTGAGGCGAAACAACCTTTCGACTTAGAATATGTCTGTGAAAATGATGTAAAAGGTGCTATGGTCAACTTTGAAGTTGAGCAAGACTCAACCCATGGTTTATTACCTCTGTTTGGTTTATTTTATGTAGATGGCGATCCTGATATGGATTTCTTCAATATTGGTACTTGGGCTACAGGTCCTAAATTTTATGAAGGAAGTGACCCTGCCAGACAATATACAGGAACCGTAATGGTATTCGACCAAAACAACTGTCCTAACACATCTACATTTACATTTGAAGTTGCAAAAGATACAATCATAGCTGACTTTACTGTAGATAATGGTAGTTCCAACTGTATTCCGCTTGAAGCAACTTTTACTGCCGATGCTTTTCTAGATTCAGATGTTTTAGAAAGCCAAGGTTTAAATGGAATTGCATCCTATACTTGGAGCTTTGGAGATGGTATAGTTATGACAGACTCAGTTCCGACTATCACCTATAATTACACCATTCCAAACACTGAAGGGTACGATGTTTCTTTAACTGTAACAGACTCTTTAGGTTGTTCTGTAACTATAGATAAGCCAAGATTCATCAAAGTTGGAGGCCCTGACGGAGACTACAGGATAGATAAAGAAATTGGTTATGCTCCTCTTACTGTAAACTTTGAAGGCTTCCCAATACCTACTAATGAAGACTTTAGTTTCCTTTGGGATTTTGGCGATGGTACCACAGGTCTTGGCGAAAGAGATTTAAGTATAACGGATAGTTTGTTATACACCACTCAACATACTTATACGCAACCTGGAATTTATAACCCTACTCTTGTATTATCAGATAGTGTAGGATGTACCTTATCCCCTCAAGTAACTAGACAAATTGAAGTTTTGGCCTGTCCAGAATTAGCGATTATTGACACTGTTTTATGTGAGGGAGAAGGAGACTACGCTCTTAATCTACTATTGGATAGTATTCAACTAGGTACAGCTAATGTCAGCTGGTTTATAGATGGAACAGAACAAACAGGACTAGCAAATCAGACAGACGTAAGTTTTACAGAGCAACTAGGTGAAAGATCAATAAGGGTTTTATTCGATATCGAATTTGACGGAGAAACTTACTGTACAACCGATTCTACTTTTACATTGACTTATCAAGAAAGTCCAAATACGGCTTTCACAGTTTCAGACACCGCTGTCTGCCTTCTTGAAGATGGAACCTCAGAAGCAATTACACTGACAGATATTTCGACTCACCCAAGTGGTATTCCTCTATCAAACTTAACCTACTTTATTTTCAGACAATTTGATGGTGCATCTATCGCTTCTTTTGTAGGAAACATTGGTGGTGATAATACTTTTGATGGATTTACAGAACCAGGAGTATATGAGATTGTAGCAACCATTGAATCTGAATTGGGGTGTGAAGCTTTTTCTCCTTTACAAGAAATTACGGTTACTCCACAACCAAATGTTAGTATTCAAAATCAGAACCTCTGTGAAGGACTTACCTCTAGCTTTATTGCTTCAGCAAGTTTCCCTGCAGGAACTACAGGTATTACGATAACCTCCTATGAATGGGATTTTGAAAATGATGGAAATATAGAATCTACCGGAGACAGTGTTTCATTTACTTATCCAACTCAAGGGGAATATGTCAATAGACTTATCGTTACAACATCTGAAGGCTGTGATGTGGAAGTTTTAGACACCATACAAATCTTCCCTGTTGCAACCCCTACCGTAGCCACTACCTTTACTGCTTGTGAGGGTGACCCTTTAGAAATACCAATTTCTGCTATCATTGACAATTCTGTATTCAACACCGCTGCTGTGTCAAGTTTTGAGTGGGATATGGGAGACGGTACAGCCCCTATTAGTTTAGCAGCAGATGCAAATGGCGAAGCGACACTCACTTACACCTATTCAAATATTGGAAACTATCAGGCTAGTGTTCAAGTGCTTTCTGCTAGTGGTTGTTTATCAGACCCTGTGGTTATAGACATCACAGTTGAGCCAACACCAATTCCAAGCTTTGAGATAAGTGAAGTCTGTTTTATCAGTGAAGGAAATGTGAGAGTAATTTTTGATGCTTCAAATACAACAGGTCCTGTTACCGCTTATCATTGGGATTTTGAGAGTAATGGCACAGACAATCGTAGTGTAACAGAAGATACCGTACACCATACATTTACGCCAGGCACTCATATTGTACAACTTGTTTCAGAAAATAACGGATGTACAGATACGATCTCTCAAATCATAGATGTACCAAGTATTGATTTTGGCTTTGAATTCGGTTCTTGTAATCCACTTACTGTAAACTTCACTGCGGTAGATGATGACTTAATTGGAAAATCTGGATTTACCTACAATTGGGTAATTGATGGGCAGAACCTCACAGGAGAAGAAGTTTCTGTGACCTTCGATGCCTCAAAAAATAACACAACGATTTCAGCTAGTCTTACCATCGGTTTTACTACTGCTACAAATCCTGCGGATTGTGGAAATGATTATGTAATCACAAAAAATATCACCCTAGACGCCGATTTATCAAATTTAAGACAAGAGATATTACCCGCTTCTCCAGATCCACTTATTGCATGCCTAGGCGATCCATTATCTTTATCAGGAGTTGGTGTTGATATTAATGGCAATGAAGTCTTATCCTATACTTGGGATTATTACCTCACAAGTGACAATTCAGGTCAAGGTATCATTGATGGCAACACTCAAGATGTAGAACTCATATTCACTGCTGCGGGTAATTACACACTCGAATTGGTTATGGAAACCATTGATCCAAGTTGTAATTTAACTGTTACTAGAAATATTGAGGTATTTGAAAAACCAATTGCTACCATAACTGCTGATGAAGTGATATGTGAAGGTGAAACACTCGAGCTGTTCTCTTCTGGCTCAAGTTGGAATACAACAAATAACCCTGTCACTTTTAGATGGTACAAAACAGATGGAAGTTTACTGCTTATGGATACTGTGATTACATCTTCAACAGAATCATATGTAGTAAGTAATACCCTCTTGCCAATAGGTTTCCATAATTTCTACCTTGAAATTGACGATGGCAATTGTGCCACACAAAGCGACACTTTAGAAATTGAGATAAAAGCAAATCCAATTGCTGAATTTGAAGTAATTCAAAAATGTGAAGGAGATACCATTGTCATTGAAGATCGTTCTACTTTGACTCCCGATATTCCTCACACCTATCTGTGGACGGTAAATGATGCCACAAATACATCCGTATTTACCTCTACTGAACAGAACTTGAGTATCCCTACTAGCTTGACAACTGGAAGTTATGAAGTTTTCTTAACGGTAACTTCAGCGGAAACCTGCTCAAATACGATTAGTGAAACCATTCAAGTAACTCCAGTTCCATTTGCTGAATTTTCTACAACTGATGCTTTATGTGTAGAAAGTCCGATCACCTTTACAAATGAAACTGCATATGCAGGAAGTGCAGACTTGACTTACCTTTGGACATTTGGAGATGGAAGTAGTTCTACTCGACAAAATCCATTACCTAAGACTTACACAAGTGCTGGTGCATATACCGTGACTTTAAGTGTTAGCTCTGCTGATGGTTGCTTAGGACGAACAGAGCAAACGATAGAAATACAAGACCGTCCGATAGTTACTTTAGAACCTAATTTTGGACCAATCTGTGGAGATGCATCTATCACACTGACACCACGAGAAGATAGAAATGATGCCGAGCTTAGCTATTTCTGGGAAATAGGTACGACCACAGGAGGTATAGTTTCTGCAAATTCGTTGACTAACTATGAAATCATTTTAAGTGCATCTGATATAACGGAAGAGGAAGTTACAGCGAATGTATCATTGTATGTCATGTCTGATATCACGGGTTGTTTTTCCGACACCGTAGAAACAACTGTAATATTTAGAGGGCTTCCAGTAGCTGAAGCAGATCTGGGTGATGATATTCAAGTGTGTGAAAGTGATAACCCTCTCATTGGTAAAGAAGCTAATCCATCTGGAAATTACAGTTATTCATGGCGAGTGATCACTCAAACTGGTGAAGGGCCTTCTACCGTTCAAATTGATTTTGAAAATTTAAATGCAGCCCAATTACAAATTCGAGAAGCAATATACAACCCGAATAATCTGACTAGCGGTAGTGCTATTTTTGAATTAGAAAGAGTAGTCACAGATGAAAGTTTTTCTGGAGATCCTCAGTTCTCTCAGTGTCAAGCTTCCGATACAATTATTGTAGAAATCGTTCTAAACCCAGAGCTTCAATATGTAGATTCATTTGAAGCCTGTGCTGGGGAAGATATTCTCATTGTTCCAGATGCTAATGCTAGATATAATTTCTATGACTATACTTGGAATGTGATCGGAAGTAATGCCTCAAGTATAACTATTCAAGATGCTGATAATCCTTATGAAGCACGAGTTATTCTTAATGCAGACTCTGCCTTGCTACAGCAAGCGAATATTTCTTCAACAATTGAAGTAGTAGCTACACTCGACAATTGCGAGGTCAGAGATACCATTTCGGTCAACTTCCTTGGAAATCCATTATTTGCATTCCCAAGCGAATATGAATTCTGTGAGCTCGAACAGCAAAATTTCACTGTAAACTTTAATCTACCAACTTCTGAATATTTACTTACTTGGGAGCAGCTTGATACAGATGGTAATGTCATATCAAGCACTACTGGTACTACTATGAACCCAGAACAGGGAGGTGGAATTTATCGAATAGTTGCGACTACGGTGTCAACAGGTTGTACTTTTGAATACATTGTCACCATAACAGATCGATGTGCTCCTCAAATTGCTTACCCTAATGCATTTACACCTAATGGTGATGGTAGAAACGATGGTTTTAGATTAAAAGAGCAGTATGCTAGTAACTTCCTTCTTAAAATATATGACAGATGGGGAGTTGTTGTTTTCGAAACCAATGATAGTTCTATCCCCTGGGATGGCACTTATAATGGTAAAGAGATGCCTCAAGGAGTTTATACTTACAAGGTGGAATATGATGATGAAATCAACAATGAACAAGTTGTCAACTTTGGAAGTATCACACTACTGAGATAAATAATACATCAATCAAAAATTAAAATCCTGATATCAGATTCATTTGCGATATCAGGATTTTTTCGTTTTAAAAAATAGAACTAAAACATAGTAAAAAGGCTCCTCTGAAGAGCTTAAATCTTATTAGCTAAAAAATAATCCCAAATACAGAAAATTTAGCCTTAAAAAGTGTTTAGGCATTAATTAGATACAATTAATGTTCTAGTGTAAGACAGATGTATTTGACATAAATACATTGTCCATAAACTCTATATTAACAAACTTAGATTTGCTTAAGGGCTAAATGAAAAATTACTTTGATCTGATTGATCAAACCTTCGATTTCCCAACTGAAGAGTTTGATGTAAAAGAAGGAACATTATCATTTAACAATGTTCCAATCATGGAGCTTATTGAAAAATATGGTACTCCTCTGAAGTTATGCTATCTGCCAAAAATCAGTCAACAGATACAACGTGCTCAACGAGTTTTCAAAGAAGCTATTAAGAAACAAAATTACCAAGGTGATTATATCTACACCTACTGTACCAAGTCGAGCCACTTCAAACATGTGATTAAAGAGACATTGAAGAACAATGCTCAACTTGAAACATCTTCACATTATGACATTGAGATCATTAAAAGTTTATACAAAAGTGGAGATATAACAAATGACATCACGATTCTTTGTAATGGCTTCAAACCCGAACCATACAAAAAAGCTATTGTAGATCTTATAAAAATGGGATTTCACAATTGTATTCCTATCGTAGATAACATTGAAGAAATTGATTATTATGACGAGCATCTCGATAGAGTTGTAAATGTAGGTATACGAGTTGCAGCAGATGAAGAACCCGACTTTGGAATGTACACCTCACGACTTGGTATCCGATACAGTGAGGTAGTAAACCTCTATCAAGAAAAGATTGCTCCTAATCCCAATTTCAAATTAAAACTCCTTCACTTCTTTATAAATTCTGGGATAAGAGATACACAATATTATTGGACTGAACTTAACAAGTTTATTTATAAGTACACCGAATTGAAAGCACTTACTCCCGATATTGACAGTGTAGATATTGGTGGTGGATTCCCAATAAAGTACTCCCTTTCTTATAATTACGATCACGAGTACATGGCTTCGGCAATCGTGGAAGTTATAAAAGATGTTTGTGACGGAAAAAAAACACCTACACCACATATCATAACTGAGTTTGGAAGTTACACTGTTGGAGAAAGTGGAGCAATCATATATTCTGTACTTGATGAAAAGCTTCAAAATGACAAAGAAGCGTGGTATATCATAGATGGTTCATTTATAACTCATCTGCCAGATAGTTGGGGAAAAAACCACAAATTCATCATGTTAGCTATCAACAACTGGAATAATCGTTTCAAACAGGTACACCTTGGAGGTATCACCTGTGATTCAGATGACTTTTATAACTCTGAAGCCCATAGTGCTAACATCTATTTGCCTGCTTTCGACAAAAAAGATGAAAAACAATATATTGGAATGTTCCACACCGGAGCTTACCAAGAAGCTATTGCGGGCTATGGAGGAATATCACATTGTTTGATACCAGACCCAAAAATGATCATCATTGATAAAGATGAAAACGGGAATCACAAGTATGAAATATTCAAAGAACAAACAAGTTCTGAAAAAATGCTTGACATACTTGGGTACTAAGAAACTCTAATTCATCCAAAAAGATATTTGCCTACTTCTAAAAATACTTGAAGTAGGTATTTTTTTGCCTCTTTTTTCAACGCTCATTCCCGAAATAAGTCTTAAAACTTCTTAAACCTACTCATGTACTAAGTTCATCGGAAAGGTTAAAATTTTATGGCCGAAATCAATCAGTTTTGAACATCTAGGTTTACAACCACTTATGACACAAGGCTAAAAATAAAGACTCAAAAAACTATCATTTCTATGAACATTGTAAGACGAATAGGTTACTTACTACTGTTTCTACTACTGCCTCTGGTACTTTCCGCACAAGAAGTCAGTGTAAGCGGAACAGTAACAGACGAAACTGGAGCGCCATTGCCAGGCGTAAGTATTTTGGTTGAAGGAACATCTAAAGGGGTTACTACCGATTTCGATGGTAATTATACCCTAAATGGCATTTCCAATGACGATAATTTGGTATTCTCATATGTAGGATATTTGGACCAAAGAGTTACGGTCGGGAATCAATCTATAATCGATATTAAAATGGCTCCTGATGTAGATGAGCTTGAAGAGGTTGTCGTTGTAGGTTATGGAGCTCAGAAAAAAGAAGATAACACAGGTTCATTAAAAGCTGTATCAACAGCTGAATTTAACAAAGGGGCATTAACTTCTCCTGACCAACTACTTACAGGTAAAGTTGCTGGGGTATCTATCACTTCAAACAGTGGAGCTCCAGGTGCACAAAACTCTATTAGAATTAGAGGTGGTACTTCTGTAAATGCGAGTAACGAACCTTTGTATGTAATTGATGGAGTTCCAATTGACAACTCAGCATTCAACCCTGGTGGATTTGATGCCGGTAGAAACCCTCTAAACTCGATCAACCCTTCAGATATTGAATCATTTACTGTACTAAAAGATGCTTCGGCTACAGCTATTTATGGTTCTAGAGCAGCAAACGGAGTAATTTTGATTACCACTAAAAAAGGTAAAGCTGGAAAGGTTTCTTTTTCATACGATGGATTTATCTCATTCAGTCAAGACTTCGGTTCTCCTGATCAACTTTCACCTCAATCTTACAGAGATTATGTAACTACAGAATTTCCAGATAGAGCAGGTTTATTAGGTGAAGCAAATACAAACTGGTATGACGAAACTTTACAGACTGGTATTGGTCAAAGCCATACAGTGAGTTATTCTGCAGGTGCTGAAAAATTCAATGTTAGAACCTCTATCGGATACTTTAGCCAAGAGGGTATTCTTAAAAACTCAGAAACGGAAAGGGTAACATTCAATATTGCATCTCAAAGTACACTACTAGATAGTCACCTTAAACTAGACATCAACTTCAAAGGTGCTCAAAATGAAGATAAGTTTGTAAACGGTGGTGTAGTTGGTAGTGCAATTCGATTTGACCCAACTCAACCGATCAGAGACCCTGAAAGTATCTATGGTGGATACTTCGAATATGAGAACATCAACGCTCCTAAAAACCCTATTGCACTTCAAAATGAAATTGAAGATAATGGTACTTCATACAGGGGATTAGGTAACGTAAAACTCGATTACAAACTTCATTTCTATGACAAACTATCAGCGATCTTAAACTTAGGTGTTGATATTAATACAGGACACCGTAGACGTTACGACCCTTACTTCTTACGTGAGCAATTCGGAAGCGACAACGGTAATGGTCAGATCAGAAATGAAAACTTCAGTAGAGTCAATAACTTGATGGATATCTACTTAAACTGGAGAGAAGAATTTGAAGAAATTCATAGCCGTGTAGATGTTACTTTAGGTTACTCTTGGCAAAGATTTATTTCAGAATTCCCAGGTTATAGAGCCTTCAATATTGGTAATGACATCTTGGGAGAAAATGCCGCTAGTTTTGCAGGAGACAGTCAAGTTTTCTTCAACAAACAAGCCAATAAACTGATCTCGTTCTGGGGTAGATTGAACTACTCATTCTACAACAGATACAATATCACTTTCACATTGCGTAGAGATGGTTCATCAAGATTTGGAGAAGATAACCGTTGGGGTACCTTCCCTTCTATTGCCTTTGCATGGAGAATTATCGACGAACCTTGGATGAGAGCTACAGACGGTTGGTTAGCAGATCTGAAACTTCGTGCAGGTTTCGGTATTACGGGTAACCAAGAAATTGGAGATTACAACTTCCTTTCTACTTATACATTTAGTGATAACAGAGCAAGCTATCCTATCGGAAGTGGTTTCGAACCTACAGTAAGAGCAAACGGATTTGATTCTGGTCTAAAATGGGAAGAAACAAAACAATGGAACGTTGGTATCGAAGCGGGATTTGCTGAAGGTAAATACAATGTAGAAGTCGATTGGTATCTAAAAGATACGGAAGACCTTCTTTTTGAAATTTCTGTACCAGGTGGTTCCAACCTTACCAACGTGATTCTGACAAACATTGGATCATTAAGAAATACAGGAGTTGAATTTACGTTCGATGCCGTTGCATTAGATAGACCAAACTTCCAATGGAATGTAGGCTTGAATGCTGCTTACAATGTGAATGAAATTAGAAGTCTAGATGTAATTGACAGTGATGATTTCTTAGGATTCCAAACCGGAGGTATATCAGGGGGTACTGGTAACACCATCCAAATTTTGAGAGAAGGAGAGCCTGTAAATTCATTCTTTGTATTTGAGCACATTTTCCAAGATGGATTACCATTGGTAGACGGTGTAGACCACAACGGAGATGGTAACGCAAACAACCTTGACATCTATGTTGATCAGAATGGTGATGGAATTATCAATGACCTTGATAAAACAGTATACAAAAAACCTGCTGCCGATTGGATTTTAGGACTTACTTCTACGATGTACTTCTGGAATTTCGACCTCTTATTTACTCTTCGAAGCAACTTGAACAACTGGGTTTATAACAACAATAAATCCGACCTACTTCAAACTAACTCAATTAGAAATGGAGACTTCTTGTCAAACGTTGATAAAAGAGTTCGTCAAATTCCATTCAGAGAACCACAATACTTCTCAGACTACTTCCTTGAAAGCGGTAGTTTCCTAAAACTAGATAACATTACGCTAGGATACACTTTCAATGACCTTGTTGATAACATGAACTTGAGAGCATATGTAACAGCCCAAAACTTATTCCTAGTCTCTGGTTACGATGGTATTGACCCTGAAACACCTACAGGTATAGACAATAATGTTTACCCTCGCTCGAGAACTTGGTTGATTGGTCTTAGTCTTGGTTTTTAATCCTAATCTTGATTTTAGCAATGAAAAAATACATACATAAAATATTTGTACTTCTATGCTTAGTATCGGTAGGGAGTGCATGTACAGACTTAGATGAGGAACCATTTACACTCATCACCGAAGTAAACGTATACAATGAACCATCGTCATACCGTACCTTCCTAAATAAGTTGTACGCTGGTCTTGCTCTAACAGGGCAAGCAGGTCCTGCTGGTAACGGTGATATCAAACAAATCGATGAAGGTTTTTCAAGTTATCTAAGACAATATTGGCAACTTCAGCAAATCCCTACAGATGAAGTAGTTATTGGATGGGGTGATGCAGGTCTTCCAGATATTGTTCGTCTAACCTGGTCTTCTGATAACCAGTTTAACAGAGCCGTTTATGACCGTATCTATTTCCAAATTTCTCAAATCAATGAATTCTTAAGGGAAACTACTGATGAGAAATTAGCGAGTAGAAGCACACCAGATTCAGTTCTACAAATTATGCCTCAGTATAGAGCTGAAGCGAGATACCTTAGAGCGCTGAGTTATTTTCATGGTATTGATCTTTATGGTGATATCCCATTACTCACCGAGACAAATTCGAGTGTAGGATTAACTCCTCCAGAACAATCTACAAGAGAAGAGGTATTTACCTTCATTACAACAGATTTACTTGATCTTGAAAGTGATTTATCTCCAGCCGCATCTGCTGACTATGGTAGAGCGAGTCAAGCCTCTGCATGGACATTACTATCTAAATTGTACTTAAATTCTGAAGTTTATGTTGGACAGGCAAAATACGACAGTGCAAGAATCTTTGCCGAACTTGTTATTGACGAATCCGAATTTGGTGGCGGAAGTGCATTTACTCTAGAAGAAAATTATGCTGAACTATTTGGTGCAGATAATGATCGAAGAAAAGAAACAATCTTCTCTATAAATTTTGATGGAGAGAACTCTCAAACCTTCGGGGGGACGACATTCCTAGTGTTTGCAGCTATCGGCGGAAATATGGATCCATTCGAATACGGTGTGAATGGTGGTTGGTGGGGCTTAAGAACAACTCAAAACCTTGTCAACACCTTTGAAGAAGTTGCTCCTGTTGAAGATGATGGAACAAGTACAGATTCTCGAGCTATTTTCTTTACAGATGGTCAAGAAAGAGATATTACAGACGACAATCAATTGGGTAACTTCCAAGTAGGTTATGCTGTTCCTAAGTTCACAAACGTGAGATCAGATGGGCAAGCTGCTGGAAACAACTCATTCCCAGATACAGACTTCTCACTGTTCAGATTAGCAGATGTATATCTTATGTATGTTGAAGCTGTTGAAAGAGGTGCTAACCAAGGAGGATATGCCCCTGTCGACTTAGTCAACGAGATTAGAAATAGAGCTTTTGGAGACGGCAATCAGAATATTACAGATGCTGATATTGATCTTGACTTCATCATTGCTGAAAGATCAAGAGAATTGTATTGGGAAGGGCACCGCAGAACTGACCTTATCAGATTCGGGCTATTCACAAGTGCTGACTACCTATGGCCATTCAAAGGTGGTCCTGTAGAAGGCCGAGCAGCAGATGAGTTCCGAGACCTGTACCCGATTCCTTCTACTGAGCTTATTGCCAACCCTAATTTGACTCAAAATCCTGGATATTAAAGTCTAATCAATGTTTCATAGATTAAGGTTGCTTCTTAGTGGGAGCAACCTTTTATTTTGTTAAAGGATTTACATATCAACAGTATCAACTACATTAGTTTACTATCTTACACTTATATTTTTTAAGAAAGTAATTATGAAATTAAAGACACTGGCTTTTTTAAGTGCAGCCCTCCTCACTGCATGTTCCTCTCAGAATCATAAAAATGAGGAATTTATCTACTCTTCTCCCGAATTTTCAATTAGTAAAAATGAAGTTGTACAAGGAAAATTCACTGCTGAAATCATCGGTAGTAAACAAATATCATCAGACTATCAATCTCCAAAACACCTCAATTATAGTCCTGTAATTGATTTTAAGTTTGCCATTAATCAAAAAGATAATGAACTAGACTTTGGTGTTAACCATAGAGTTTTCATCCAACCTAACGGAAATGAATATGAAACACCCATTATAAAGTTTGGTGAACAGTTTTCTGATCAAAATCAACCGACAGATAACAAACCTTTAGCGCCGAATACTAAAGTTACATTCAGACTAGATATGAATGAGGTTTTAAAATCATTTGAAGAAAAAGGATTCTACGAGACTATTCATGGCGATAAAATAGCAAAGGTCGATTTTAAAGAGGTTTGTATAGCCGGAGGTTCATACCCTCTTCGTTGGGATTTTGAAAATCTTGGAGGAAATAATGGAGAACGTCTCACTGATGAAGATAATGACGGAATTTATGAAACTACTATCGTTCTCAATCCACATAATGAGGATCTAAAAACAAAGAATGTTTGGACTCTAGAAGAAGATATTAGCAACTTTCCTCAATTAAATACAGATATTCCTTTAATGGATGCCGCTTATAATTTGACACTTGAAGAAGTCATTAAACTAAGCGAAGCTGATGGTACTTTCAGAACTGGAGAAAAATGGGCTGGTGTTTGGACTCGTGATGTGAGTTATGCCATAATTTTAGGCCTCGCTCAAGTTGACCCCGAAAGATGTAAAACATCATTGAGAAAAAAAGTAAAAAGAAACCGAATCGTACAAGACACGGGTTCTGGTGGAGCATGGCCTGTATCTACAGATAGAATTGTATGGACACTAGCCGCATGGGAAATTTATAAAGTAACAGGTGATAATGATTGGTTAGAAGAGGTCTTCCAAATTATTAAAAATACAGTCGATGATGACCTAGAAGTCATTTGGAATACCAAAGAAATTGTAAAAGGAGAAACTTCATTTACTGATTGGAGAAAGCAAACTTACCCAAGATGGATGGATAATGTAGATATCTCACAATCAACTGGCCTGAGTACGAATATTGTCTACTACCAGTCTCTTAAGATTCTACATGAAATGGGGCAAGTTCTTGGGAAAGAAAATATAGAGAAATATAACTTAAAAGCAGACCATCTTAAGGCTGAAATTAATGCCAACTTTTGGCTAGAAGACAAAGGCTATTACGCACAATACCAATATGGTCGTTTCAATAAAATAACCTCACCAAACTCTGAAGCACTTGGTGAAGCATTTGCCGTACTATTCGGTATAGGTGATCAGAAACGATCAAATCGAGTAATTGCTAACACTCCTAACATGACTTACGGAATCCCAACAGTTTACCCTCAACTAAATGGTATTCCTCCTTATCACAATGATAGTGTTTGGCCTTTCGTACAAATGTTTTGGAACCTTGCTGCTGCACAAGTAGGGAATGAAGCAATACTAGAACATGGATTAGCTTCTATTTACAGAGCATTAGCTTTGTTCTTAACTAACAAAGAAAACATGGTTGCTTCCACAGGGGATTTCGCAGGTACCGAACTAAATTCAAACTATCAGCTTTGGAGTGTGGCTGGTTCACTAGGCTTAGTGTATAAGATTTTTTTCGGAATGGATTTTCAGGCAGAACAATTGAAATTTAGCCCTGTAATTCCTCAGGCTTATCAAGGGCAAAAAACACTTACAAATTTCACTTACCGAAATGCAATTCTAGATATCACTATTTCTGGACATGGAAATAAAATAAAAAGTTTTAAAGTGGATGGCATAGAACAAGATGCAGCTATTTCCTCATCTTTAGAAGGTAAACATCAAATTGAAATTCAACTAGCAAATAACTCGTTTAAAGACGCTCCTCTTCAACTTGTGGAAAACCATGTGATGCTCCCTACACCAGAAACTACTCTGACCAAGAATATCATTAGTTGGGAGAAAATTGAAGGAGCTCAGAAGTACGAGATTTTTGTAAATGGAAAACTGAAAGAAACTACTGATAAAACTTCAATTAAAATTGAGGAACAGAACTTCCAAGAGGTTTCCGTAAGAGCTATAGACACCGAAGGATTTGTTTCATTCCTTTCAGAGCCTATTAAAGTTTATAATGAGAAAAATGAAAGTCTAATCGAAGCAGAACGTTTTGCTAAAATAAGCGACAAAAAACTCACTGATTTCACAGGAATTGGAGCTATTGAAATCTCAAAATTGGCTAATCGTAACTTTGTATTTGATGTAAAAGTCCCTGCCGATGGGGAATATTTAATTGACTTCAGGTATTCAAATGGAAGCGGACCTTGGAATACAGATAATAAATGTGCGCTACGTACACTATTCTTAGAAAATAATAAAATAGGTAGTGTTGTTATGGCACAAAGAGGCACTGATGAATGGTCGAATTGGTCATACTCGAACTCGAACAAAGTGTATTTGAAAAAAGGAAAAAATCAACTTTCATTAAAGTTTGAAGACTATGATGAGAATATGAATGTAGATATAAATAATGCCCTCATTGACTATATCCGTCTTATCAAACTTTAATTGTTATCACAATATCAGCTATCCTCACCTAAATCTCTTTAGGTGAGGATTTTTAGTATCTGAACATTACTCAAATTATCACTTGTTCAATCATATGGTAGTTTTCCTATCAAAAAGAAATACTTTTCAGAATCTTTAAAAGAAGACAACTTCAAAACACACTCACAAACAATTATTTAGAAACTATCAATGCTAATTTCATCAAAAGTAGAATGTGCTTTTTCACTTGTTTTAGAATACTTCTAACACCACACATCAATATTAACAGACTGTGAATCTGTCTATTAAACAAATTCTAATTCAAGTCAAAATCCTTATAATTCCCCATAAATAGTTAAACTCATAAAAGACGTTCATTCATAATTTGAAGTCGCTCTTTTCTTCAGTTTATCTTCTATAAACATTCGTAACACTAGAGAAATACAATCGAGATAATAGCTTTATTATTTGGTAATCTTAAGACTGTACAATTGCAAAAAATGTCAAGAAAAAGGTGTGGATGATATTTACTACCTAGCTATAACCCAGATATGAAAAAACTTATACTCTTTTGTTTTTTTGCTACTCTTTCAATTGTAGCATTAAGTCAAGAGAAGAGAAAACTAACAGGGACAGTCAAAGATGAAGCTACAGGAGAAGAAGTAATTGGCGCAAACGTCTTGATTAAAGGAACAACCATAGGTAAAGCCACAGATATCTATGGGAAATTTGAACTTGAAATAGAACCTGGCTTTTATACCCTCAAAGTATCTTATGTGGGTTATAAAGATTTAGAGAAAGAAGTTGACCTCACCAATAATGATTTAGACGTAGAAGTTTTACTTCCTGTAGATGCTGAAGAACTAGAGGAAGTTGTTGTAAAAGGTCAGATTGATAAAACCTCCGATGAAGCATTACTGGTGGAACGAAAAAAAGCAGCTAGTATGGTTCAGAGTATTGGAGCCGAAAAATTAGCTGTACAGGGTGTTTCAAATGTGGAAGAAGGCGTTGCCAAAATCTCAGGTATAGCCAAAGTAGGAAGCAAAGGCGTTTACGTACGCGGACTTGGTGACAGGTATAATAGCGTAATGATGAATGACCTCCCGATTCCTTCAACCGACCCCGATAAGAAGGTTATGCCACTTCAAATTTTTCCAACCGATATTGTAGAAAATATATCTGTTGCTAAAACTTTTCAAGCAGATCAATACGGTGATTTTGGAGGTGCAACAGTTATGATTGATACAAGAAGAGCTCCTCTTTCTCCATTCTTAGATATTTCACTTGGAGCATCGGGAAATACAATTACTACTTTTCAAGATTTCAGAGTACAAAACAGTGGTAATAATTTCGGATTCAAGAATTCTGACTCAGACAATCCACTGGGTGTTGATGGAAATAATAACCCTGTTCTTCCTACAGATGGTGATCCTTTCCCTAAAGGCTTCAACCAATCGACATACAATGCTCCAATAGATTTTGGAGGAAATGTAACTGGAGGAAAACTCTTTCCTATTGGAAATATGGGCTTAGGGTTTATGGCTACACTAGGCTATGAATATGACTATAGAAGAGTGGAAGGAATTGTGAGAAACCTTGATGCCAATGGGCGAGATTTATCATCATTTGATCTTGAAGACTGGAAACTGTCGACCTTAACAACAGCATTAGCAAACTTCAACTTAGACATCAACGATAATAACAACCTTGGCTTGAACTTATTATTTGTCAATGACTCAAAGAATTTGGTTGAAGATAGAGCAGGTTTTGTTGACGATCTAGATCGTGATGATATTTTATTCCGAAGAAGAACATTTCTACAAAGCCAAGTTTTTATAGCTCAACTAAAAGGAGAACATATTTTAAACGAGCGTTTTGATTTGGAATGGGGAGGTTCTTTTGCCAATACCAATCGTTATGAACCCGATCGAAAGCAGTTGGCATTTCAAGGTTATTCGCCAGGCGTAGATTCAGTCAACTTCTTGACAAATAGTAGAGCCGACAATCACCGATTTTTCGGCGATATGGACGATCAAGAGTATTCTGGATTGGCTAAAGTGAACTACAAGCACGGAAGTGTCGGGGAAACTTACAAAGGAAGACTTTCATTTGGAGGGCAAGTCAAATTGAAAACTAGAGATGTTACGAACTTTCAGTATAATATTCGATTTTTCGGAAACCCTAGAGTTGATGTAAACAACCCAGATGCCTTTCTAAACAATAGCAATTTTGGTTCAGCATACGAATACACCAACGGTATCGACGTTGCTCAGCATAAATTTATGGTAGATCAGAATGTCTACGGAGGGTTTTTACTTTATGATTGGAATCTTACAGAAATCTGGAAGCTTGTTTTAGGAATTAGATTTGAACATGGTAGTCAGGAAGTTTCTTTCAGAACTTTACAAGACAACTTTAATAGTCCGTTCAGAAGTGAAGATTATACAACCAACGATCCTCTACCATCTTTGACTGTTAAGTATGCAAGATCAGAAAAAGTCAACTATCGATTTGCTTTTAGTAAAACCCTAACGCGTCCAAGATTCTTGGAACTGATTCCATTCCAGTACCAAAGATCAGACAGAAGGTTGATAGAAGGTAATCCCGATCTTGAAAATTCTAATAACTACAATCTAGATTTCCAATACGAATACTTCCCTAATCCTGGAGAGTTGATTTCAGTAACATTATTTGGAAAAATATTCGATAATCCAATCGAACAAATCAGTGTACCCCAAGGAGGAGGAGCTTTATACACGTTCATAAATACGGATTTAGCTCATTTATTTGGAGTCGAGTTTGAATTCTCAAAGAAACTTGGCGCACATTGGGATTTAGACTTTAATGCATCATTGCTTTATTCTAGAATTGAACTAGGCAATAGTGTCGATGCACAGCGTATGACAAACAACAACCGTCCACTAGAAGGGGCATCTCCTTACATCATTAATTTATCAGGTTCTTATCACGATCAGCTTACAGATGCTTGGTACACTACAGCGACTTTAGTTTTCAATGTATTTGGTGAAAGATTGAATTCTGCAGGAGCACAAGGTGTAGGTGATATTTATGAAAAATCAGTCCCAACTCTCGATTTGGTTTGGAAAAATAAGCTGAATGAGAAATGGAAAATTGATGCCAAACTAAGCAACATACTCAATCCAGAAATTCGATATGAACAAAAGGAATTCGGAGATAGCTCAATTCGAGACATTGAAGTATTCAATATTAAATACGGAATAACTTATGGTTTGTCCGTAGGATATATTTTCTAAAACATAAAATCAAAGAAAACCCAAAATGAAACTTTTAAAGTATTCGTTCTTTCTGTTGTTATCATTAGTGATTACAACTTCATGCGATGATGATGACGACAGTTCAGGAGGAGGTTCTGAATGTATTGAGAATCTTGATGGCAACCTTATCTGTCGTAATATCCGTGATGGAGAAACACTAACACTACTTGAAGATTCAACTTATCGAATAGAACAAGGAATCTTCGTTGAAGAAGGAGGAACTCTAATTATTCAGCCAGGAGTGGTTGTAGAAGCTCAAGCTATTGGTTCTTCTCCATTTCTCTTAGTTGAAGCAGGAGCTACGATCAGAGCTATTGGTACTCGTGCGAAACCAATCATTTTTACATCTGATGCAGACACTCCAAGACCTGGTGACTGGGGAGGTATAATCCTAAATGGCTTAGCTCCTGTAAATGCGGGTGATGATGTAGTTGCAGAAGTTGGCGACGCTAGATACGGCGGAAGTGACGAAGAAGATGACTCAGGAGAATTAAGATATGTAATTGTAGCCTACGGAGGTGATCAGATTAACAGTGAAAAAGAACATAACGGATTCACATTTAACGGTGTAGGTAGTGGGACAGAATTGGCTTGGCTCATGGCTTATGAATGTTCTGATGACGGAATGGAATGGTTTGGAGGAACTGTTGAGGGTTCTAACCTAGTAACAGTCGGTTCAGAAGATGATTTATTTGATTGGACTTTCGGATGGACAGGAAGTGCTACTAATATATACGGCAAACAGTTTGAAGATGCCAATCGAGGTGGCGATAGAGGAATTGAGGCAGATAACAATGAAACCAATAATGCACTTACTCCAGTATCTTCACCTACAATCTCAAACCTTACTCTACTCGGAAATGGAAGAGATGTTTCTGGAATGAAACTAAGAAGAGGAACTGGGTTCAAGTTCTCTAATGTAGTAATTGATGGTTTTGGAGGTATAGGAATTGACATTGAGAGTGAGCTTTCATTAGCTCAAGTAGCGGATGGAGATGCTACTTTTGAAAACATTTCTGTTGATACAGATAGCATTGATTTTACAGTCAATTTGAGCCTTCCAGAAGGTACAGAACCAAGTGAAGATAACTTGGCTGATTCTACAGCTACTGTAGAGGCAATTGAAACAGCTTTAGAAGGCTCTGAGCCAACAGGAGCTCCTCAAGATTTGATTGATTTCTCAGAGGAAATGATTGACCTTATTGACGCCTTGTAATTTATAAAACGATCAATATAATCATCCACTTAGCCTCGTGCTAATTGTCTGACTTGTCTTGAGTTTATACACAGGTAATCTAAGTTGTTATAAGATTCTATTCCATTGGAATAGAATCTTTTTGTATGTTTTAATTTTCAAGGTCAGAAAATTCTAAATACAATGTTTTAAAATCAAATGAAGACTTTTTCTCCTCCAAAGGACTATTCTCTAAATCCTCAAAATGGATTCTGAAGATTGAATCTGACCATTCAAAATTAAGCGAAGAATACACAGGACTTCTCAACTCAATAATGTGGTCAAAGTCAGGCTTTGCAGAAATAAAATGCGCTGCAAACTGTTCTTTATCATTACCAAAGAAAATATAGGACGGGTATTCATCTTTAGTCCCATTTTTTTCAAATTTTCTGAAGTGTATCGTTTTAATAAAGTTAACATCAAACTCCTCCGTGATAGCTTTTCCTCCTCTTTCAAAATGTCCTTTGTAAAGAACAGCCTTAAATGACCTTGGCTTTTCCATCATCTCGGGTAAAACAAAAATCTCAGGGACTAAGGTATAAACCGTTTCACTTTGATCATTCTTTTTTGCATTTAGATAAGTTTCTAGCACGTCTGAAGGTAACTGAATTGTGGCAATTACTTGGTAATCGTGAGGTGAGTGAAACATGGGTAGGTGAGACACAAAAATCTCCTTTTCCCCAAATAAGAGCATACCATGTGTACTTGGTTTATCGGTATGATGATGTTGAGCAACACTAAAAAAACTGCTCAGTAAAAAGAATACTAAAAATAGTGGTTTCATTAAAATGGTATTGTGTTTATAAATTTTCACTCTGTTTATAAAACGATCATTCTTTATTTTGTTCAAAAAAATAGAAATTAATCGTATAACACTTAACTTAAAATAAACACCTTGATTAGTAAAAAGGTAAATCTCTACTTACTTTTGAGAGTCAAATTCAATGGGCTGAAAATATTTTTTTGATTTTAACATATTGACTCAATCCCAATAATACAAATATCAGTCTAAAACAATTTTGTATTCACGAATACCAAAAACCTAAGTCAAAATGGATTTAAAAGCATTTTTTGAATTAAATGACTTTAGTGTCTTTTTAACCTTACTTAAAAATTCTTTTGCAAAGACCTCAATCACCCTTGAGACAAGTTCATACACGACTAAAAATCAATAGTGATTCTCAATAAGTTTATATAATTTTACATCTAATTTTAGATTGGTGTGCTCAATCAAAATGAAATAATCGAAATAAAACTGGCTAATTTTTTTTCTAAACTATGCTTCAAAGTATTGTTACTGCTGCTGTAGGCATTGGTGCTGTGGCTACCGATGACCCTCAAGAAAAATCAAGGAAACAACTGCTCAATGGTTTGGCTATACTCATGAGTATGGGTGGAATTCTATGGGGTATTCTTGCTTCAGTATACGGATTTTACTACCTCTCCGTCATCCCGTTTGGATATACAGTCATGTCAGCTGTCAACCTTACCTATTTTCATTTTTCTAAAAACTTTAAGGTTGTCCGTTTTATACAAGTGCTAATGAGTTTACTGCTTCCATTCTTCTTTCAATGGGGAATCGGAGGTTTTGTAGCTTCAGGCGGCGTTATGCTTTGGGCATTGTTATCGCTTACAGGCTCAATCGCCTTCCAAGACAGAAACCATTCTAGACGTTGGTTAATAGCATATACCGTACTTATCATTTTTACGGGTGTAACAGATCAATATTGGGCAGAAAGAGGTTTATCTTTTCCTAGTGAGGTAACATCTCTCTTCTTTACCATAAATGTATCTGTAATATGTGCTATGGTACTGAGCTTAGTTTTATACTTTGTGAGTTTGAGAGATAAAGCCAATGACGAACTTCAAGAACTTACAGAAAATCTAGAAGACAAGGTCACACAGCGTACACAAGAAATATCGGCTGCAAATGATGCCTTAAGTATGCAAAAACAAGAGCTTGAACTTGCGCTAGACAACTTGAAAGCTACACAGTCACAGCTTGTACAGTCTGAAAAAATGGCTTCTCTAGGTACACTCATTGCAGGTATTGCCCACGAAATTAATACACCGCTAGGGGCAATTAGTGCTTCAATTAAGAATATATCGGAGTCTCTTACACTGACAGGAAATAACTTCCCTGAGCTAGCTAATATACTTTCTGAAGAAGACTTGAAACTTTTCTTTAGTATTGTTAGAAAAGCAGATGCACAGTCACAGGCACTTTCATCTAGAGAAGAACGCCAAATCAAAAGACGCCTTCGTTCTGAATTGGAAAATGAAGGAATTGAAAACGAAGACTCATTAGCTGATACTTTAGTAGATGCAAAAGTTTATGATCTAGAAGAAGTTTTACCACTTCTTAAGCAAAAGAATGCTGCAATGATTCTTGAGAATCTTTACCACTTCTCAACCCTTATCAATGACAGTAAAAATATTTCTTTGGCAGTAAGTAAAGCATCTAAAGTAGTATTCGCCCTTAAGAGTTTTGCTCACAAAGACCTTGGAGGTGAAAAGCAAACTGCCAATGTAGTTGACAATGTTGAAACCGTATTGACCTTGTATCATAACCAACTGAAACAAGGAATTGAAGTAGTTAGAAATTATGAAGAAGTACCTATGATAGGGTGTTTTGTTGACGAACTTAACCAAGTTTGGACAAACCTTCTTCACAATGCACTACAAGCTATGAATCATAGTGGTGAGATTACCATCAACATTAAAAACTCAACGATACTATCCGAGTCTGGAGAAGAACTACCCGCCGTAAGTGTTGGAATGGCCGACAATGGCCCTGGTATTCCTGAAGAAATTCAGAATAGAATTTTTGAAGCCTTCTTTACCACTAAAAAACAAGGTGAAGGTACAGGTTTAGGACTTGACATTGTAAGTAAAATTGTCAAGAAACATGACGGTAAGATAGACGTAGACAGCAAACTGGGTGAAGGAACCGAGTTTATTATCACTTTACCTTTAGCATAAAACAAGATGAATAAGAAAGTTATATTATGTGTGGATGATGAGAAAATCATCTTGAATTCATTAAAGAAACAACTTAAAACGAGATTTGGTAGTGAGTTTCTGTATGAAATAGCTGAAAGTGCTGAAGAGGGGCTAGAGATTTTGGATGAATTATTTGAAGACAATATGGAAGCTCCAATTATTGTCTCTGACTGGTATATGCCAGGCATCAAAGGAGATGAATTTTTACAACGTGTACACGAAATACGTCCTGATATCGTTAAAATTCTACTTACAGGGCAAGCTGACACCGCAATTATAGAAAGTGCAAAAAAAGATGGCTATCTAAATGAGGTTTTCTACAAGCCTTGGAGCCAAGATGAGCTGATGAGTAGTATTGAATCGCATTTAGGACTTTAAACTATATATTTTTTCAACCAAGCTATTTTGAAAGAGTGCTTTACCTCACACTTTCAAATTTCAATTATCAACACAAATTCTACTTTCGATGAGAAAACGAGCTATACTATGCGTTGACGATGAAAGAATCATTTTAACTGGTCTCAAGAAACAATTGAAACTAGTTTTAGGTGATGACTTCATTGTAGAAACGGCTGAAAGTGGGGATGAAGGGCTAGAAGTACATGCAGAATTGCTAGAAGATGGTTACGACATTCCTGTTGTAATCTCTGACTACATTATGCCCGGAATGAAAGGAGATGAATTTCTCAAAAATATTTACGATCAAAAAGCAGAAACTATCAGTATTCTTCTGACAGGACAAGCAGATACAGATGCTGTTGGAAATGCTGTAAACGAAGCAAATCTTTATCGATATATCCCGAAACCTTGGGAGCCTGAAGATGTACAGCTCACCGTAAAAGAAGCCATCCAAAAATATGATGCTGCACTCCAAATTGAGAGTCAGAACGCTGAACTTACAGAGCTTAATGAAGGTCTCGAGAAGAAAGTTGAGGCACGTACCGAGGAGTTACAAACCGTAAATGAAGAACTACAAAGTCTGAATGAAGAACTAACGCAAACACTAGAAACCGTTAGTGACCAAAAAGACGAGCTAGAAATAAAGAGCAAGAAAATTCTTGATAGTATTCAATACGCTCAACGAATTCAGAAAGCTGTTCTTCCTTCAAAAAGTCTTTTGACTGATTCTTTTTCAAAACACTTTATTTTCTTTCAACCAAGAGATATTGTAAGTGGAGACTTCTATTGGTGTAGAACAATTGAAAACAGAATCTATATCTGTGTAGCTGACTGTACAGGACATGGTGTTCCTGGTGCATTTATGAGTATGTTGGGAATTGCTCACCTCAACCAAATTGACTCTAGCTATAAAGGAAATGCAGCACAATGTTTAGATGAATTAAGAGATTATGTAAAAACATCTCTTGGTCAAACAGGCGAACTAGGTGAGCAACAAGACGGAATGGATATGGCTTTTTGTATCATAGATACAGATACAAAAATCATCCAATATGCTGGGGCTTATAACCCTATCTTCATCATGAGAGAGAAAGGGCAGCCTATTCCTGAGATTTCAAATCGTACTCAATTCTACGAACAAGATGATTTGGTATTGATCAGAGTAAAAGGGAACCCACAACCTATTGGGGTTTATCCTAAAGAAACACCATTTGCCAACGTTGAAATTAAGATTGAAGAAAACGATCTCATCTACCTTATATCTGATGGATTTGTTGATCAAGTTGGAGGTGATAAAGGAAAGAAATTCATGAGTCCAAAACTCAGAAAACTTCTTTTTGAATGTCACAATTTATCCATGCAAGAGAAACATGATCTTATCAAGAAGACATTTAATGATTGGAAAGGAAATTATGAACAAGTTGATGATGTAACAGCACTTGGTTTCCAACTCTAACATTCATAATAATAATCGTAAAAAAACCTCTGATTGAGTCTCTACTTGACCAGAGGTTTTATTTTATACAAAAACTAATCATATCACTAAATAAAGACCCGATTTAACTATTCAAACATTAAACTATTGTTAACAATGCACTTATTTTTCAATTTTTATTTTGATTAAATTCAAATAATCAGTAAATAATACTAGAAACACTTCGAAGCTGTTGTTTTTAATTCTGAAATAAATGCATTAATCAGAATTTTATTCATCAAATATTCAAACCTTAAATTCTAAAGTAATATGAATGTACCACAGGTTTATGAATTACTAAATTCGATCTGGATTCCATCTGTAGCAGCCTTTTTTACAAGTTCAATTGCCTTACTTGGAATCCGAAATGCAATCATTGACAAAACAAATGCGAAATATGCTTTAAAGAAAAGTTTAAAGTTTTTAGCCATGACGTTTTGTATTGTTTTAACTACGTATACGCTTAATACGGCACAAGAAAGTCTTACAGTTCTGAATACTGCTTTGCTATTTTTTGGTTTAATGGCATTTTTTATTGAGACGATGAAGTCTTTCTCGCAACTTAAAAAGGAAGAGCAAACAGAGAACAAAAAGAGCGTACTAATCAAAAAATATGCTTTTGCAGATTTGAGTAATTACCGTTTCTCAATTGCGAATATTGGGGTACTAATGAGTCTTTTTGTGGTACTTACAGCAATGGAATTCCCAACCTTTGAACCTGAAAAAGTTGTCATTTGGACTTTAGATGCACAGGCAGAGGATACACCTCTTCTACCTCCTACAGTTCCGATTGAACAACCCAAACCACCTAAAGTTGTTGTTCCTAAGCTAACTCCAGTTCCTGACGATAAGGCTATAGACGAAATTGATATAGAAATACCAGACTTCATTGAAGACCTATCTGTAGATGATTTCTCTGATGATGAATTTGTAGAACCAATCGAGGAATTCGTAGAACCTTTTGTCCTTATTGCAGAAAAGAGTGCTGTTCCAGAAATGGGAATGACAAATTATTTAAAATGGGTAGCCAAAAACATCGATTATCCTTCTCAAGCAAGACGAATGGGAGTAGAAGGAAAAGTCTATGTACAATTTATTGTAGAAAAAGATGGTAGCGTTTCTCAGATTCAAATTGCAAGAGGTATTGGCGGAGGTTGTGATGAAGAGGCGATTCGTGTCATCAAAAAAGCGCCGAAATGGACTCCAGCTTCTCAAAGAGGTCGATCTGTTCGTCAGCGATTAATCATCCCGATTAATTTTAAAATGAACTAATAAAATCTAGTTAGATATAATAAAGCCTGTAAATGTTAGTACATACATTTACAGGCTTTTTTTATCCTTTCCACTTTTTACCATCAGAGGTATTTTTTTCACCTTTATTGACCTCCTTATTCAACATAGCTTTGTAAAAATAATGAAAGCTATGAAAACGCTAAAAACAATTAAAAGTATAACTACACACTCAAAAATTGATGGAGTAGTTCCTGGAGTCAAAGGACAGAGAGCCTTTCCGACACATTCGCTTCGTAATACAGATCCATTCATTATGTTGGACCATATTGGTCCACAAAAGTTATCCAAGGATTACTTTATGGATGGACATGCACATCCGCATAGAGGTTTCGAAACCATAACATTTATGTTTGAAGGAGTGATGGAGCATATTGACTCACTGGGAAATTCTGCAACCTTAAAATCTGGCTCAGTCCAACGAATGAATGCTGGAAAAGGAATTATTCATGGTGGAGATATGAGTGTAGCAGATTCTCAAATATTTCATGAAATCCAACTTTGGGTAAATCTGCCTTCTTCTCAAAAACTCTCAGAACCCAATATTCATAATGTCCATGATCATCAGATTCCTGTAATTGAAAAAGGAAAAGTAAAAATCAGAATAGTCTCAGGGAAACAGCAAAACATTATAGGCCCCATCAAAACGGTTCATCCTATTAATGCCTTTCATATCATTTCAAATGAAGATAGAATACTTTCAATCTCTGATCTTCCAAGCACTCACAATACCTATTTATACCTCATGAAAGGTCAGATTTCCATCAATGACCAAATACTTGAAAGCTATAACACAATCAGCTTTAACAAGGATGGTGATCAAATAGAATTTGAAGTTAAAGAAGGCTCGGAACTTTTGATTTTATCTGGAGAACCAATCAATGAACCTGTAGCTATGGGAGGCCCTTTTGTGATGAACACCAATGAAGAAATTGAACAAGCCTATGCTGATTACAGAGATGGTAAATTCGGGAAAGTCACTGTCTAAAATAAATTAAATCTAAAACCTAAACTATTTATTAAAATGAAAGAATCTAGAAACTTAAAAAGAATTCAAGAAGCAAGAAATGGCATTCAACATATTGTAAACAGTGAAGTTAGAAACGAGCTGAAACCTATTGTTTTTTTTGATGCAGGAAAATTCAATAATACAGCAAATGGTTTCAAAATAGATAGTCATCCTCACTCTGGCATTGGAATCATCACTTATTTTCATGGAACAGACCTTCATCACTCAGATAGTGGTCATAATAAAGGAATTATTCATGACGGAGGTGTGCAATGGATAAGAGCAGGTGGTGGAGTTTGGCACGAAGAAGCCTACAGAAGAAAACATGATGCCCCACTTTTAGGAAGTTGGAGTGGTTCTATTCATCAACTTTGGGTTCAGCTTCCTCCTGAGTTTGAAGAAAGCGATGTAGCCTACGCTAACTTAAAAAAAGAAGATATTCCTACAGTAGCCAATGTAAAAGTAATTGCAGGTGAGTACCAAGGTACAACAGGTCTATTCGACATTCCTTTAAACCTTACGTATTTAGATGTTTATTTGAATGAAGGAGAAGAATGGTCATTCAAAACACCCAAAGGACAAACTACAGGTTTCATTTATACCCGAGAAGGAGAACTAGCCTTAGGGAGCGATCTTATTGCAAATTCATCGATGGGAATTTTAGAAAATAACGAAGGTCATATAAAAGTACAGGCGCTATCAAAAGAAAGTCATTTCATTCTTGTAACTGCAGAGCCTTCAAGTTTTCCAATACTCGCACAGGGTGGACAAATACATACCAATAGAGCTTCATTGGAACGAAGTTTAGTTAGAATTCAAGAATTAGGGCTAATTAATCATTAAATTGCATAATGACTCCGAATGAAGATATTGTTTTTTTCAAAGGGGAAGATACTGGAAAAGGTCTTCCCTTTGGTATTGTAAACTCTGATAATTTACTGAGTGGAACAGGTATTTTCACGCCTTCACTCAGAGATTTTCATGTTATTTTTTGGTTTAAAAAAGGCTCAGGAAAATACTACATCGACTTTAAAGAGTATGAACTAAAACCCAATACACTGATCTTAGTACCCAGAGATCAAGTACACTATTTTGCACCACTTAATCAGGAAGAATGTGAAATTGAGTCTATCGTATTTCATCCCGATTACTTGTACAGAAACGATAATGACATTCAGCATCTTTTCTACTTCACTGTTGCAGATCACATAGAGGGAAAACAAATTCTTACACTTGAAAAGGAAGAATGCGAACACCTCACAATATTAAGCACTCAGATGAAAGATGTGTACTACCATTGGGATAGAGAAAAAAGCGAACAAGCCTTTTATCATTGGCTATGCTTGTACCTTATTTATGTAGAAAGACTAGCTTCTGCCCAATTTGATACAGAAACCTTAGACGAGAATGCTAAACTACTTTTATCTTTCAATGAGCTTTTAGAAGCCAACTATAAAACAGAATACAAGGTGGAGTACTACATGGAAAAGCTCCAACTCAATGTAAAGTCTTTCGCTAAACTTACTAAAGAACGCTACAAACTTTCCCCTAAAGCAGTCATTGATCAAAGAAGAATATTAGAAATCAAAAGGCTATTGAAAGGAACAGACACCCCTGTTAAGACAATCGCCTATGAACTTGGTTTTGACGAACCTACAAACATGGTGAAATACTTTAAAAAGCACACAGGCCTTACCCCAGTCGCATTTAGAACAGATAAAGCTTAATAATACTTTTGCATTCTACGATAGTTTATATATTTGCTAAATCTTAGATTTCAATACTTTTTAATACGACTAACACTTTAAGGATGAAAAAAATAACTTACTTGGTGGCCATTCTATTGGGAATCGCTGTTCTTTTCTATCTGATGCTTCCAAGGTTTTTATATTCAATGGTAACAGAATTCGAGCCTTTTACCTTTGAAAAAGTATATTCAGACACCAGCCTAATTAGACATTTCGGCATCAAAAACCATAAGACACCAAAAGATTATGGCTATGAGAATTCGGAAGATATTACTTTTTATTCTTTACTAGACAGTCAGAAACTTAGTGCATGGTATGTCCCTGCCAAAAAAGAATCAGATAGTACTTTATTCTTTATTCATGGAAGAACATCCAACCGATTAAAAACCATGAAGTACTTAGAAATGATGCGTGAAACACAGTTAGATACCCTTTATAATGTATTCATTGCTGACTTTAGAAATTCTGGTGAATCTGCAAATCAAGACTTGACAATCCAAAAAACATATATGGGATATAAGTTTGCTGAAGATTTGGCAGGAGGTATTGAATATTTGAAGAAAGAAAAGGGACAGAAAAAATTCACACTTTACGGCTTTTCGATGGGTGCTATGACCATATTCACCTATATCGGACGTGAAGACCTCAAACATGACATTTCATCTATTGACAAGATCATTGTTGATAGTCCTTTATCAAATGTTCCAGCACTCATCCACGACCAATCTTCATCGATGCACGTGCCAGATGCCATATTTGATGAAGCCATCGATTTGGTCAATCACGACATCAATGGTTACTTCAATAAATTGACCATGGCTGATCAACTAAAAGACTTTGATAAGCCGATACTAGTTTTACAAAGTAAGACAGACCCTACTACCCCACTGAAATATACAGAATCCGAGTTGAAGAAAATGAAAGGAAAAAATATTCAAACTTGGATCGTAGAAGATGCAGGACACGTAAAGATGTATTCTAAACCAAAATACCACAAAGAGTACATTCAGCGTGTAAATACATTTTTAAGAAATTAATTGGAAAAAAATTCCGCTTAAGTATTCAAAATGAACCTCTTTCATCTACAATATGAAAGAGGTTTTTTTTCACTTTTTTCTCATAAAAGCGCTTGCATTTCTACATAATCCTTAATTAACGATCTGTTTACAGGAAAAAAACATAAAAACTAATCGTTTTAATTATATAAGTCATACATTAGCGTATGTTTATTCGTCAGCACCCATATTAGCTGACATTATAATTTTTATTTTCGTTATGAATATTTTTGTTGCCAGATTAAATTACGCCACTAAAGAAGAAGATTTACGAGCTACTTTCGAAGCTTTTGGAGAGGTGAGTTCTGCTAAAATCATCATGGACAGAGAAACAAACCGTTCTAAAGGTTTCGGTTTTGTGGAAATGGCTGACGATGAAGCTGGAGAAATTGCTATCCAGAATTTGAATGATACTGAGCTTGACGGAAGAACTATTGTTGTTAAGAAGGCTGAGCCAAGAGAAAACAACCGTAGCAACAACCGTTACAACCGTGAAAATTCTTGGAACAACGACAGATACTAATATCTGCTTGTTCATTTAGATATGACATCTCTTTCTACTGATAGAGATATTTGGGCGATTCCAATTTTTGGAATCGCCTTTTTATTTTTAATCGATCAAATAGCCCTTTTATCAACTATCAACGGATTTGAGTTTATCGAAATAGAAATACCATTCGTCGGATTATGAAAGCACTTAGTAGAAGTAGCCGAACGACTTCTTCTTGGTCAAGGTTCTGTTGGTGTAATTCAAGAAACAACAGTACGACAACCTAAGAACCAAGACTAAAACCTAACTATATTCGATGAGAAAATTAACTTATCTAGGCTTAATCTGTGCAACAACAACCTCACTCTTTTCTTGTACACAAGAAGAAAACATACCTACGCTTTCCAACCAGAATAATGTAACTACAATTACAGAAATGAAAGATGTTCAGGTTCCAGAACAATTTTCATGGTCAGCAAGTCTTCCATTAGATTTGAACATTCAATTTCAGAATATTGGAGAAACAAACTTCAACTTAGAGAATGAGCTTGTTCTTCTGATGGATATGGATGGAAACCATCTTACTCAAGCTTTCATAAAAGATAATACAGTTTCATTTTCAGGAAAATTACCTCATTCCCTAAATAAACTACAGGTATATTTCCCCAAAACTCAGAATATCCTTGAGGTTTATCCTAATGAAGGTGATGTATGGATGGAAGTAGCAGACCTTAGTACAAATGCCGTATTTGAAAATGAGTTTTTGTACATTGACGGTCTTAAGTACTTCGATTACCAAGCAAAAAGTAATGCTAGAGTACAAACAAGTGGAGACGCTGATAATGATGGCGTAGCAGATGAATTTGATTCATTTCCCAATGACCCCAACAAAGCCTTTAACGAAAGATATCCACTATCAGGTTATCACTCAACATTATTTGAAGACCTTTGGCCATACCAAGGAGATTATGATTTCAACGATGTTGTTGTTTCTACGATCATCAATACGATTAAAGATCCTCAAAATAATATAATCCAACTATCAGTAAGTATAGACATTGATGCTAACGGCGGAGACTTTAACTCAGATATCATGCTTCGTCTGCTAAAATCTGACAAGACATCATTCGGACAACAGATTATTTCAAGTGTAGGTGGTGCTGATGGTTTTGAGCCTGGTTTGCAGGAAGTATCAAGTAACCTCATAAAAGTGATTTCAAACAATCAAAACTTAGGTTACAAAAACAATGGAGATGGAGCGAATGGTGATATTGAAAATAAGAGTTTTTCAATCGTAATTGACCCTGCTTTAGAAATAAAGAGCATTGACCCTAATATATTTATCTGCCGCACTTTTGATCGTTCACATGAAATTCATGGCAGTGATTATCCAGCAACCGTTAGTTTCAATTCTGCTATGCTAAATACAGGAAATGACAATGGTAACTTTATGACATCTGATGGGTATCCATGGAGAATTGAAATTTTTTCAAGCACAAAATTCTACCACCCAAAAGAAGGGGTAAGTATTGTCAACGCATATCCTGACTTTGCGAATTGGGTACAAAACAATAAACAAAGTTATACGGACTGGATGGAAACACCTCAAATGAGTAAAGTATTTGTTCAGGAATAGAATCTATTCCATAGCTAATTAAGTCAGAAGCCCTTGTAATCGTGATTACAAGGGCTTTTTTTATACATCAAATTCAATTCTTAAGTCTCAAAAATGGATTTCCTACATGTGTAATTTTATCGAAATATCAGTACTGTTTATCGGGTAAAACTCCTGCTTAGTAGAAGTGCATGAACGTAGCTTTCAAAGACAGGGTTCTACTGATGAATTAAGAAACAATACGACTTACACAACCTACACTAGAACCTAATACCAACTAGAAACTAATGAGAATATTAACTTACCTAAGCTTTTTATGTGCTGCTTTATTTTCTTGTACGCAAGAAGAAAACGTTCCTACTCTTATTACACAACAGACTAATACAGGAACGATAAGCACAATGAACGAACTTCAAGTTCCTGATCAATTTTCTTGGTCTGCGAGCCTTCCTCTTGATCTAACCGTAGAATTTCAAAATATTGGTGAGACCAATTTCAACCTAGAAAATGAATTGGTACTGCTTTTAGATATGGAAGGAAATCAACTGACGCAAGCACTTATAAAAAACAATAGTGTTTCTTTTACTGGAAAACTTCCGCATACTTTAAGCAAGCTTCAAATCTACTTCCCAAAAACTCAAAATGTATTGGAAGTACTTCCTGATGAAGGTGATATTTTTATGGAGGTCGCAACTTTTAGTCCTTCAGATATTCTGGAAATAGACAATCAATATCCATTCATTAATGGATTGAAGTACTTGGCACTTGATGTAGAAAAAAACTCGAATAGCAATAAGAGAGTCCAATCAACGAACTTACTTCAAGATGGCACTTTAGATGGTAGCCTTACGGTACTACCCAATGATAACTGGTGGCCGCACTTCCTATTAAATGAAGGTGGATGGTATACATCATCAAGATCAAACTATCAAGCAATACACGGAACTGAAAGTAATAATCAATTTGCAGAGCCTCTTGAAACACACTTACTACTAGGTCAAACTATTGATATTTCGGCAGGTGGTGAATATGAACTTTCAGCTGATATCAAACATATGCATCTGTATTTTCACATCATGTATTATTCAGGCGCTGAAACTGTAGGAAGCAGTAATGTTATTTCTCAAGATCAAAGAACACATGCTAATGGTTCTCATCATTGGAAAAATAAATCATTTTCATTCACACCTCCTCAAGGGGCTACTAAAGCTACAATTTATATTTCGGGTTATGACCAAGGAAATGGCTCTGCTAAAATAGATAACATTACATTGACGGGCACAGTTTTAGACAGCGATAATGATGGAGTAAATGATGATATCGATATCTATCCGAATGATGCTACAAAAGCTTTCTTTGAGAGATATCCTGCAGAAGGTTATAGATCTGTTCTTTTTGAAGATTTATGGCCTTACCAAGGAGATTATGATTTTAATGATGTAGTGGTTTCCACAATAGTGAACACCATTAAAAATGCAGATAATAATATTGTACACCTATCAATTAGTATGGACATAGATGCAAATGGAGGAGACTTCAATTCAGATGTAATGATCCGACTTTTGAAAGCTGATAAAACTCCATTTGAACAACAAATTATAACGAGTGTAGGTGGAGCAAATGGCTATGAACCTGGTACGGAAGAAATTTCAAGTAACCTTATCAAGGTAATATCAAATAATCAGAAATTAGGTTATAAAAATAATGGAGATGGAGCAAATGGAGATGTTCAGAATAAAAGGTTTTCTATTGTTATTGATCCTGCATTGGAGATAAAAAACATTGATCCAGAAATCTTTATCTGTCGTACTTTTGATCGATCTCATGAAATTCATGGAGATGGATACCCTGTAACATCAAACTTTAATTCAGCAATGCAAAATACAGGACATGACGGTGGAAACTTTATGACTTCAGAAGGCTACCCTTGGAGACTTGAGATATTTTCAAGTACAAAGTTCGACCATCCTAAAGAAGGTGTGAGCATCATCAATGCCTATCCACAATTTGCCAATTGGGTACAAAACAACAAACAAAGTTATACGGATTGGATGGAGACTCCTTTAGAAAGTAAAGTCTTTGATATGGACTAAAATAGAACTTCAATCCTAAAGTCTCATTGTGAGATACCTTAGTCAATAGATTAAAAATAAAGAACCTTTTAGAAGATGATAACATCCTACAAAAGGTTCTTATTTGTTTGTCAGCTTTGTTATTTCAGAAAAATAGTTTGATAGTCAAAAGTAAATTTCCAACTAAAAAATTCGCAAATACCGATCAATCCCCTACTCAATTCAGAACTTTAATTCGATAACCGCTCATAATTATCTTGTTCTAAACAACTCACTTTTGACCTATCAATACTTATCTTTCTTCCTATTTATACAGATACTATTACTACCAGTTCGGATTCTGAGTAAGATTAGTAGCCGCCACTAACTCTGATTGAGGGATTGGCCATAAAGCATGTTTAGCCTGATATCCCAAATCACCTAACTCTCTTTCTGCTAACCCCCATCTCTTTAAGTCTACATATCTCTGTCCTTCAAAAGCAAGTTCAAGGAAACGCTCTTTTACAATGGCTTCAAACAAATCGTTGCCAGTTACTCCCATCAGAGGAGTCAATGAAACTCTTTCTCTTACTTTATTCAATTCAACCAAGGCTTGTGCATCATTCCCAGATTTATGGTAAGCCTCTGCCGCCATAAGTAATACATCAGAAAAGCGAAGCAATCTCCAGTTTGAACCATAGTTTAATGCCGTTTCTCCATTAGTACTGGTCTCATCTAAATAAGTACCAAACTTAGCTCTGAAGAAGCCTTCAAAATCATGGAATTCACTAAAATCAGGTGTTACAAGTTCATCCTCTGCTACTCCTGCATCTCTTTGTGCTTGCAAGTCTGAATCAATAAATTCTTGAGCGGTAATAATTACAGCAGATCGTCTTACTACATCACCTTCTGCTTCATAAGCATCGTAAAGTTTCGGACTTGGCAACAAGAATCCCCAGCCATCCAACATATCTAAATCAACAACAGCTCCAGCTCTTGGCCCCATCAATTGTGTATGGATATTAGATTGTGCTCTTTGTCCCCAAGGGAAATTCCCCCAGTTATACGCTTGAGAATTAGAATATGAACCCTCAAGAATTGACTCTACTCCAAACTCGCCTTCTGTACTAAAAACAGTTGCATAATCCATCTCCAACTGATATTCTCCAGAAGAAATTACAGAAGCAAATGTACTTGCTGCCTCGCTATATTTCTCTTGGAAAAGGTAAGCCTTTCCTAGTAAAGTTTGTGCTGTTCCTTTAGAAATACGGAATTGATCAGCAGAAGAATACTCACTTTTTAGAGGCAAATCCGCAATTGCTTCCGTTAAATCTTTTTCAATTTGTTGATAAACTTCAGCCGCGGGTGTTCTTGCTTGGTTATACTCAGAAACGATAAGTTCCTCAAGCACCAAAGGAACATCTCCCCAAAGAGAAACCAATTCCATGTAATAATATGCTCTCAAAGCTTTTGCTTCTGCAATAAGTCTTTTACGGAAATCACTTTCTGGATCAATGTTATTGATCGCAAGGTTTGCTCTGTAAATTCCAAAGTAATTTACCCCCCAAGTAGCCAAAACCTTATCGTTGGAAGCATCAAAAGCATAATCATCTAAGGTTTGATAACCTGGTTGGTCACCTGCACCACCACCACCACACTGACCTTCATCAGATGGTAATATCTTTGAAAGAATTGGGCTACCCCAACCCCATTGATTATGGTGCCAGATTAACATATCATAGGCTACGGTCACAGACATTTCAGCATGATCATCATTCTGAAAGAAATTTTCACTTGCTACTCCACCATTCAACGGTGTCTCTAAATAATCTTCACAAGAGGTTAACGTCCCCATAGAAAGACCACAAGTAAAAAGTATTGGGATTATATATTTTTTCATGATTCTTTTCGATTAAAAAATTAAAACTTCACAGATAAACCTGTCATCATCAATCTTGGTGTTGGGTAAACCCCTCTATCAATTCCTAAACTTTTATCATCGTTACTTCCACCAATTTCAGGGTCAAAGCCTTTGTAAGAAGAGAAGGTGAAGAAGTTATCCAATGACACATAGAATCTTGCACTACCCAATTTCAATTTGTCTAATGCAGCGCTTGGTAAATTATACCCCAATTGTAGCTGTCTGATTTTTACGAATGAAGCATCTTGTACCATAAAGTCTGATGATAGCGCCTTTTCATCGAAATTAGCTCCAAACCAATCATTTGTCGCATTCGATTCTGTCCATCTATCTTCATAGAAGAAGCTCGGATAATTCGCTCCATTTACATCCGTTCTAGCATAGCCGATCAATACATCATTCCCAAATGAACCCTGAGCAAAAACTTGAAGGTCAAAGTTTTTATATTCTACTTTTGCATTCAATCCCAAATAAAGGTCTGCATGAGGACTTCCAATTTCTGTAAAATCACCCGAGTTAATCTGGCCATCTCCGTTTACATCAACAATAATCGGATCACCTTTTTTAGCAGGATAAGAACCTGCATCTATTGTAGCATGGTATTCATCTATTTGTTCTTGACTTTGGAAGATTCCATTGGTTTTATAACCTCTAAAGTACCATAACGGATAACCTTCTTCCATAGCTGTTGCACCATTCCAATGTCCTCCAATATTTGTCCCTTCTTCTCTTAGTTTATTTGGGTCGATCTCGGTCACTACATTTTCAATTCTTGTCATATTTGCCGAGATGCTGTACTTCACAGGTCCAGTATTTTTGTCATAAGTAATTCCTAATTCAAAACCTGTATTTTTAACTGTACCCGAGTTTACAATTGGAGGGAAATTACCTACAAAGCTCGGAGGAGTACCAGGATTCAAAAGGTCTTTTGTTTGCTTATCGAAATAATCTGCTGTTACAGTCAATCGGTCATCCAAGAAGCCCAAGTCCATACCAATGTTCAATTGTTCAGAAGTTTCCCAAGTCAATTCAGGATTAGAAAGACGTAGTGGCTCTGCACCAATGACAACTTCTCCATCTGCGTTTGTATACTGGAATGTAGGACTTACTAAACCAATGGAAGCTCCAGGATAAAGATTTGACAAACTACCATTTCGTCCCCAAGAAGCTCTCAACTTTGCAAAAGCAATCGCTGGTACATCAAAGAATTCTTCATTTGAGATTACCCATCCCCCAGATACTGACGGGAAAAATCCCCATCTTTTACCTTCAGCTAATAATGAAGAGCCATCTGTTCTTGCGGTGATCCCCAATAAATACCTCTGCTTATAATTATACTGAAAACGTCCGTAGTAAGACATCAATTTCACCAATTCCTCATTACCGAAAGCTCTTGTATTTTCTTGACCATTCGGAATAGAACTTAAGTATGATAACTCATCGGTTTCACCAAAAAGAGGCCCACCTTCACCTGCTACAAAGGTTGTTTTTTGAGAAAGTACTGAGCTACCCAATATCACACTGATATCATGGTCTCCAAATTGTTTGTCATAGCTCAACCAATTTTCCCACTGCGAACTTACAAACTTACTCATTGAACTTCTTGAATTGGCTTGACCGTTCGTGGCTGTAGTGGTATAAAAATATGTTCTTTGCCAGCTATGTGTCGAATTGTTAGACATAGCCATACCCATTCTTGAATTCAACTTCAACCCGTCCATCAAGTCTGCTGAACCAAGGAATGAACCATAGAATAAGCCTGTTTCACTTGTATTCTTGTCGGCATTTAACAATCCGATTGGGTTACCAATCTCTTGAGTTGTAAAGGTGGAAACACCATAATACTGTCCATTTGTAGCTTGCTGATAAGGAAGGTCTGTTCCAAACTTGGTAGTTACATAAGTTGGTAAACCATTTGAAAATGTAACAGGTGTTGCTGGATCAAACATCATTGCCGTTTGAACGATACCACCATAAGAATCATTTTCTAGAATGTTGTTTCTTTTAAAACTTGCATAAGATGCTTGATGCGAGAAATTCAACCAATCTTTTACTTGATGAGAACCGTTCAATCTGATTGAGAAACGATCAAACTTGGATAAGTCACCTCCAATCACACCATCTTGCGTAAAGAAATTACCCGATACAAAGAATGTTGATTTTTCATTTCCTCCACTGATCGTTAAAGCATGTCTTTGTTGTGGTGCAGTTTGGAAAAGTTCGTCTAACCAATTTGTTTCAGCCAGAGGATCATGATCTCTAGTCAAACCTCTCTCTCCCCAATACTCTTCAAATTGATTCAGATTCATCAAATCAATACGAGTGTCTACACTTTGTACCCCATACTGCAAATCATACGTAATACGGGTTTCTCCTGCTTTTCCTTCTTTAGTTGTTACATAAACAACACCATTTGCTCCTTCTGCTCCATAAATAGCTGTAGAAGCTGCATCTTTTAATACTTGCATTGAACCGATTTCAAGAGGGTCTAAGAAATCGATATTGGGTACACGCATACCATCTACAATGTAAAGTGGATCAGAATTTCCGTTTGAACCAGTACCCCTAACTCTCACTTTTATTCCTGCTCCTGGTGAACCGCCCGAAGGCACAACGTTTACACCTGCAATACGTCCAGTCAGTGAATTTTGAACAGAACCGGCAGAGTAACTCTCCAAGTCGGCAGTTTTTACACTAGAAACAGAGGTTGTCATCAAAGCCTTGTTCTGCTTACCGTATCCGACCACAACCACTTCCTCCAACTGACTTACGTCTTCGTCTAAGGTCAGATTAAAGTTTGTTTGATTACCTACTTCAACTTCCAATGTTTTGTATCCCACTGCTGAGATTTGCAATACTGGAAGTGTAACATCTTGTGGAAGAGCTAGTTTAAAAACTCCATCAATAGACGTTGTAGTACCTACGCTGGAACCTACAATCAAGATATTAACACCTGGCAATGTAATCCCAGCATTATCCTTGATCGTTCCTGTAATCATGCGTTCTTGTGCTGATACTGTTGTCACAGTTAGTATACTGATGATGCACAGTAATGAGTAAAAGGTTAGCACACCTTTTTGTAATTGGGAAAAATTCATATTCAGTTAGATTAATCAAAAAATGTGTTCTTTCAACACTTCCAAACTTCCAGAAAATGAATCAATCTATACTTCGGTAAATGTTCCAAAGCTGTATGGAACATGTTCCATAAGTGTTACACGGACGTTTTAAGCTGTTTTTTATCCAAACTTTCTAAATATTCTGAAGGGTTTACACCGAATTGTTTCTTGAAACAATCTCTGAAATACTGTAAATCATTAAAACCTACTTGGTAAGTTACTTCAGCAATTGTCATTTGATTTTGTTCCAACAACTGAGCGGCTCTCTTCATACGAATAGAACGGATAAATTCATTTGCAGACTGACCGACTAAACCTTTCAATTTTCGGTAAAGTTGAGTTCGACTCAAACCCGATTCTTTGCAAAGGTCGTTTACACTAAAATCAGAATTGGCTATATTTTCTTCTACACATGCCAAAATCTTTTTTAGAAACTGCTCATCCCTAGAAACTAGCTGGACTATTTTCGGACTAAGCTCTTCAGAAGAACCTTGCATTAGTTTTTCACGAATGAGTTTACGTGTATTGAGCAAGTTCTGAATTCTTAATTCTAGTAATTGGGGGTTAAATGGTTTTGTGATGTAATAGTCTGCACCTAATTCCAAACCTTGAATTTCACTTTCTTGGCTTGCTTTTGCAGTAAGCATAATCATAGGAATATGAGATGTCTTTTCATCCGATTTAATTGCTTTACCCAATTCATAACCATTCATTTCAGGCATCATGATATCGGTAATAATCAAATCTGGAAAATGCATCTGAGCTAGTTTGAGAGCTTCTACCCCATTTTCTGCTTCTAAAATTTTATAAGAAGTACTCAAATAGTTTTTGATAAAACTTCTCAAATCTTCGTTATCCTCTGCAATCAGAATTGTCTTACTTGATTTGTTCGCGACAGCTGGAACCTTCCTTTTTTCTTTCTGCTTGGTATCTAGTGCATTATTTTTTGTCGGCGAATAAGAAAAGCTGTCTTTATCTACACTCAAACGTTCATCTATTTCATCAGATGTAAAATGAGCATCTCCTTTTCTCAGAGAAATCGTGAATTGCGTACCTTCATTCAAAGTGCTTTCAACCAATATTTTACCGCCATGTAACTCTACCAACTCTTTAGTAAGTGCCAAACCAATACCCGTTCCTTGGTATTTCTTGTCATTCACTTGGTAAAAACGATTGAAAACATATTGAAGATGTTCTTCTGCAATCCCTACTCCTGTGTCTTTGACAATAATTTCTACAGAATCTTCTGTATCTGTAATTCTAAATAAAATCTGCCCATACTCTGGTGTGTACTTGAAAGCATTTGACAGTAAATTGGTGACAACCTTCTCTATTTTTTCCTTCTCAAAAAATACGTTTAATGTCTTTGTCTCAAATTCACATTTGAAATCAATACATTTTCTTTCCGCATAAGATGTAAAAGAGTATGCAATTGGTTTCAGGAAGCTGATAATATTGTGTTCGCCAACCTGCAACTTCATATTTCCAGACTCCAACTTAGATAGTTCCAATAACTCATTAATCAAATGGAGCAGACGTTCAGCATTTTTGAGCATGATCTGATACAGGTTATCCACATCTCCTTGATAGTTATTCGATAATAATGCTTTGATTGGATCGATAATCAGCGTAAGAGGCGTTCTGAACTCGTGAGAAATATTTGCGAAAAACCTAGATTTGATCTCATCCATTTCATGGAGCTTTTCCAACTCAAAATGCTCGATTTCTAACCTATTCTTCAATCTTTCCCTTGCCAAGGTAGTTCGTCTTACCATAAATAAGGCAAATAAAAACAGTCCAAAATAACAGAAATAAGCCAAGTTGGTTTCCCACCAAGGTTTGTCAATAAACACATAAATCAGTGAACCTTCTTCATTCCAAACCCCATCATTGTTTGCACCTTTTACTCTAAATTCATATTCGCCAGGAGGTACATTCGTATAATTAATTCTATCATTTGGTTGTACATGTATCCACTCTGTATTATAAGGATACAACATGTAGGCATACTGATTTTGCGAAGGTTGAGAATAGTTTAGAACTGAAAAATCAAATTCAAAATCATTCTGATTATGATCTAATACAATACGACTTTCAGGATAGATATCTGATAATAAACGTCCATTTTTGAAATTCAAATCTGCATTATCGGATACCGAAAAACCTGTAAGCAGTACTTCAGGAATTTCTTTATTTCTATTAATATCTTTAGGGTAAAAACGGTTAAAGCCATTGATTCCACCAAAAAACAGCTCTCCATCTGGACTTACAAAGCTTGCATTCTTAACATATTCGGCATCCTGCACCCCGTCTTCTGTATCGAAAACTTCAATCTTACCATTTGGATGGATAAGGTTAAGTCCTTGACTGGTTGTCACCCATGTTCCTCCATCATGGTCACTTTCAATTCCCAAAATCACATTTCCTGTCAAGCCCGTTTTCGATGTGATATAGCTGAATGTTTCTGTCTTTCTATCAAGAATATTGATTCCGCCACCAAACGTACCAATCCATAGATCGCCATTTCTGTCTTCGTGAATCGTAGTTACGGTGTTATGATTCATGCTCAACGAGTCAGCAACTCGGTATTCATAGTTTGTTTTCTCAATGATCTTATAATTCTCATCGAGAATAAGTTTATCCAAACCCGAGCCTTCCGTTCCGAGCCAAATCACACCATCATCGGTCTGATGAATAACTCTATTTTTTGAAGAGCTAATAGCTAAAGCATCAGTGTCTGAGACTTCTAATGTTCTAAAGGATTCTGTCTTTTTATCAAAAATACCTACTCCACCTCTAAACATGGATACCCAAATATTTTCATTCTGGTCTTCCATCAAGAAGTATGCATAATCATCTTTCTTAGATTCATCTTTAAAGCCATTCAGCGGATAATGTATAAAAGCATCTTTTCCTTTAATTTTTTTACTCAAACCTCCCTGCCAAGTAGCTATCCATAAGTCTCCTTCTTTATCAATCAATAAGTTTAAAACGGCATCACTTACCAAGCTTAAAGCTCTTTTTTTGTCATGCTTAAAGTAGGTGTATGCTCCTGTTTTCTCATTGTAATAATTCAGTCCGCCACCATCTGTTCCTATCCACAAATTCCCTTTTTCATCTTGCGCAAAAGAGCTAATAGTATTGTAGCTCAATGTGTTTTTAATATCTTTCTTTCTAAAGATATGCTTGAATTTACGTTGATAGCGATCATACTTATTGACCCCATTATTAAATGTCCCGACCCAAAGTGTATTGGATTTATCTACAAATAATGACCAAATAGAATTACTTGCTAAGCGGTCATTATCTCCTTTATCACTCGTAAAAACACGAAGGTTCTTCGTCTTCTGATCATAGAGATACAGTCCACCATTTTCAGTACCTATCCATACATGATCAAGCTCGTCTTCTACTACAGAAAGGATGGTATAAGATTGCAATTCTTGCAAAAGACCTTTTTGAACACAATCTATTTCTTTAATGATCACATCAGTGAGACCTTCTCCTATGCTTAAATGATAGAGTCCTTTTTCTGAGCCTATCCACAATCCTGTTTTGCTTTTTCCCAATGAAAAAATAAAATCATTACTCAACAGCCCATTTGACCTACTTAGAGAAAGAAAACTATTGTCTTTCGGATTAAATAAGTTCAAACCACCACCGAGGGTAGCCACCCAAAGATTCCCTAAATGATCTTCCTCTATATCCATGATATGATTATGAGAAATTGATTTAGGTTCGTGTTCATCATGAAGGTAATGTTTGAAGCTTTGGCTTTGAGCACTATAAAGATTTAGCCCTTTATTTTCTGTCCCTACCCATAGTTGATGATTCTTGTCTATGAATACGGTACTTGTATTTTTTTCTGAAAGTGAATTTGGGTTATTAGCATCATGGTTGAAGTTTATGAAAATATCTTTTTTTGTATCAAAGTAATCTAACCCTTCTGCTTCGGCTGCTATCCAAAAATTCCCTAGAGAATCCATCACCATGCTACGTACGTTGTTACTGGAAATGGAATGTACATTTTCGGGAGCATGGATATAGCTATAAAATTGCTTACCATCATATTTATTCAGTCCATACCTTGTGCCGAACCACATAAATCCATCTTGATCACGAAGAATTGTAGAGACCGTTTTTTGGGATAAACCTTTATGAATATGAGTAAAAGAAATATTGTCTTGAGAAAATACCTTTAAGGACAAAGGCATCATTAGGATAAGTGAAAGAATAATCCTCAGATGTAAAAAATACTTCATATTCATAAGTTATTAAAAAATGTAACAAAAACACTTTTATGTGTGATTTTATACCACTTAAAACTGAATTAAATTCTATTACATGAGATAAACCATCAGTATAAAAGTCAACAAAACTATACTATATGAGCTAAATGCAACAAGGGTATTTGATTCATTTATACTTGATACATGTTTCCTTCCCTTCGCAATACATTTTCTTGAAAATAGAAAAAATCCATTCTTAAACACATTCCAAAAGGAAAGCAAAGAATGGACTTTTTATGATTACACAAAAGGAGGTTTTAAAGCTCCTTAGGAAAATGAAACAATTATGTAGACTATTTTACACTATATTCTTCTATCAAATCTATTGTTACTCGCTTAAGTAAACCTGTATACTTACTATCCTTTACTTTATAAAGATCGCAAACAGAAGTACCTGTATCATGCCCTACGTCTAACGTTTCATCCAAAGAGTATATATTTGGAATTGTCCTTCCGATTCTTCCCTCACCTACAATTTTTCCATCTACCATCAGCTGAATTGTTGCAGGAGTGTATGGCTTCATCTCATCCATAATCACTTTTGCTTGCATTTCTTTTGCTCCTGCAGATACTTTCGTTTTCGACTTAATAATATAAGGCTTAGTAGTATCATTATATACATACACCAAATAACCCGATTTGTCTACGAATAAGCTAAACCCAGCAAATCGGCCACCTTGTGTGATGAGTACACCTTTATCACCACGTTTATACCCTTCATCTAATTTTGCTGTAAACTGATGTGAAATAAACTTAATAAAAGGTGTTCCACCTTCAGGAATACGTAGTCCATTCGGGTATTTAAATGTTGTTCTTCCAGATGCCAACGAAGGACGATTAGTAGATCTAAGACGTTCTGCACGACGGTCATCTATTGGTAGAGCTTTATTTTTGGCAGCTTCTGCAAAGAACATATGTTTCATATATTCCAATTTCTTTGGCATTTCTGCGGCTAAATTATGTGCTTGAGAAAAATCTTCCTCCAAGTTATAAAGCTCCCATTCCATATCCATCAAGTCGATCTTCGTAGAGGCAGCTTCCCAAGGTTCAACTCTCATTGCACCTGCCCACCATCCATCGTGATAGATTCCTAAGTTTCCTAAGATTTCGAAGTACTGTGTTGTGTGCTTCTCTTCTGCATGTTCATCTTCAAATGAAGAGACAAAAGATGTTCCATCAAAAGGATCTTGATCTACTCCATCAATTGATTTTGGCATTTCCAGTCCAGCTATCTCCAAGATTGTAGGAGCGATATCAGTTACGTGTGTAAACTGCGAACGGATTCCTCCTTTTTCTTTAATCCCATTAGGGTATGAAATAGCCATTGCATTTCTTACACCTCCCAAGTGCGAACTTACTTGTTTTGTCCATTGGTAAGGTGAGTTTACCGCCCAAGCCCAAGCCGCAGGCATATGGTTGAAGTACAACTCAGAACCTAAAGTACCACTTTTTACAGCTGCTACTTTATCTTCCCAAGGTTCTTCAATACCATTGAATAGAGCCATTTCATTCAATAGCCCATCCATTCCACCTTCTGCCGATGCACCATTATCACCCGCCATGTAAATGAATACCGTATTATCTAGTTTACCCATTTCCTCCACAGCATCATACACTCGATTAATCTGGTCATCGGTGTGTTCTGTAAATCCAGCAAATACCTCCATCATATTTGCAAAAACCATTCTTTGCTCATCTGTCAGACTATCCCAAGCTGGCAAGTTTGCAGGACGAGGCGTTAATTCTGCATTTTCAGGAATGATGCCTTTTACTTTCATATTTGCGAAAGCTTTCTCACGAAATACATCCCATCCTTCATCAAATTGTCCTTTGTATTTCTCTATATATTCTTTCGGTGCTTGGTGAGGTGCATGAACTGCTCCTGGTGAGAAATAAAGCAAGAAAGGTTTATCTGGCGCTAAAGCATCAACTGACTCTATATAACTAATTGCCTTATCTGCCATATCGTGTGTGAGGTGATACGGCGAGCCATCTGCATTTGTAGAAGGTGCTTCTATTCTAGTCCTATTTTCTACTAAAGCTGGATGAAACTGATCTGTATCTCCCCCTAAAAATCCGTAGAAATAATCAAAGCCAAGCTCATTTGGCCATCTGTTGAAAGGCCCTGTTATTGTAGCTTCCCATGCAGGAACATTATGGTTTTTACCAAACCAAGAAGTAGAGTATCCTGCATCTTGCATAACCTTTGCAAAAGAAGCGGTTTCATCTGGTAACATAGAAGTATATCCTTCATTACCATTCCCCAACTCCATAATAACACCCGTTTCAGCATGATGATGATTTCGACCTGTCAACAAAGCTGCACGTGTAGGAGAACTGAGTGCCGTAGTATGGAAACGATTATAAAGGAGTCCATCTTCTGCAATTCGGTCAAATGCGGGGGTTTTAATTTGACCACCAGTAGCTCCCATTTGGGCAAAACCAACGTCATCCGTAAGAATTACGACAATATTTGGGTTTCCAGCTATTCCATTAGTTTGATAATTTAACTCTTTAGGTTTAGAGTCTTCAGAATCATGTACAGACAAACCTTTTACAGGTTCTTGAGCCAATGCTGGTGTTGCTAATAAAGCACACGGCAACCATGTACTCATCCATTTACTATTCAAGTTCATTTGATAGTGGGTTAAGATTAGTGTTTTACAAAAGCAGTCAAAAGCTTTTGTTTTTATTACAGTTGCAAAGTAGCAACATACCCCATGAACTTTAATTATAAATAAAGAGATTGTATTTATAAATTTCGGTCATAATATTGGGGTGTAAATCTGACAAGATTAGTCTAATGACCTATTCCATAACCGTAATATATTTCCCCATCTAATTAGAGACTAGAATGAAAAATGAAGAATTAATCGAATTTAGACTTAAAGATTATGATGCCATTGGCTTTTTTAAAAGAACTAGTAAAAAAAGAAAAGGGAATTGGGATGGGGAAGCCCTAAACTTTACGGACCAATTTGGTAGCTACGATATCGTGTCCTTAAAATACCCAAATGGTATAAATATAGGGGTTACAAATCTTTTCATTAAAAGAGGAATACGATTTATCAATGAAAGTTCGGATTATGAAAAATACTTTGCCATTCGTATTGGTTTTCATGGAGGGATATCAAATGTCAAAAATGAAATCACCAACTCTGAGGGTATTTTTATGTACGATGCTACACAAAGTTTTGAAATCATCTATGCTGCAGAACAACAATTTAAATGGTTTGTCATTCGTATCCCTTATTCTTTTGTTGTTGAATGGGGCGACTTGCTCCACCCCGCAATTAAAGAATTGATGAGTAATAACCTCAAATGGAATTATTATTCAAGATTAACTCCCGAAATTGAGAGCTTAGTTAGAGATTGCTTCATGATTTCAAAAGATGTAAAACAGAGAAGGCACCTTTTCTATGCGAGAGCTTTTGAGATCTTAGGACATATATCCAACTTGATAGAAAAAGAAAAAAATAGCTTCATCCCAACCAATATTCACAAAGATGATTTGAGTATGATGCTCCAACTCAAAGAAGAACTCTTATATGATTTCGCTCATTCTCCAGAAATAGAAACGCTGAGCAAAAAATATCACATGAGTATCTCTAAACTTCAGCGTAGTTTCAAAGCAGTTTACGGGATGCCCATTCTAAAATTCTTCAATCTTCACAGACTGGAAGAGGCACACAGACAAATCAAATATTCTTCGAAGACCTTATTAGAAATTAGTGAAAACTTAGGTTTCAATAGCCTTCCTCACTTTAGTGCAGCCTTCAAAAAACATTTTGGCTTTCCTCCAATTGAACTAAGATCATAGAAATCACAACCATCTAAAGCACAAGGCTACACGGGAGAATATTTAGCGTGTAAGAGAACGTTATTACCAATAATGAAACACTAAAAAAATATTATAATTTTTTAAGAACTCATTTTAACACTCTTTCCACTCATCATTTTTTGTACATAAGAAGTATAACTTTTTCTAGAAGAAAAAAACAGAAACACTAATAATCAATGCATTAAACGTGTATAGAAGTGTTTTTTAAGTGCTACAAAAAACTAGACAAGTCTACTTTTCTTCTCAGAATGTAGAAATTACGTACTTGTATATCATTTTGAATTCTGTGATATTGGCTATCATACAAATGGCAGAAAACACATGCTTCTGCACACTTAGCATTCAGATTATAAAGACCATAAACAGATGAAAAAGGTAAGCACTTTTTTCCGATTACATGTACTTTCATGTTTATCGGTGCTTGTCATATGGGGATGTACAGGAACAACAGCCCAGAGCAACAATGAAGACAAGCTGAAGATTCAAGAAATTATTAGTCAAATGACCCTAGAAGAAAAAGCAGGTCAGATGACCCAAGTAACTTTGGAAGTAGTTTCTAAAGGAAAAGACCCTTTCAATATTATCCAACCTTTAGAACTCGATGAAGCAAAACTTAGAAACATTATCGTAGAACATAAAGTAGGTTCTATTTTAAACTGTGGAGGATTTGCACATACACCGCAAAAATGGCAAGACCTTATTTCTTTGATGCAAGAGGTAGCCACAAAAGAAACAAGATTAGGCATTCCGATTCTCTATGGTATTGATGCCATTCATGGGGCAAACTACACCGACGGTGCAACACTTTTCCCTCAACAAATTGGTTTGGCTGCTACTTGGAATAGAGAGTTGGTAGAAGCTGGAGCAAAAGCAACAGCCTATGAAACTAGAGCGTCTTCTATTCCTTGGACATTCAGCCCTGTATTAGGATTAGGAAAAGACCCAAGATGGCCAAGAATCTGGGAAACATTTGGCGAAGACCCATACCTTATTTCTGAAATGGGAGTAGCAATGATAAATGGCTTTGAAGGTGATAACACCGCTGATAAATTTAGAGTAGCTTCTTGCCTTAAACATTATATCGGATATTCCACTCCGCTAAGTGGTAAAGACCGTACCCCAGCTTGGATTCCTGAAAGACAGTTATTAGAATATTATGTTCCTTCTTTTGAGGCTTCAATAAAAGCGGGAGCAAAAACGATCATGATTAACTCGGGTGAAGTAAATGGCGTTCCAGTTCATGGAAGTTATAAACTTCTAACGGAGTTGTTAAGAGATAAATTGGGCTTTGAAGGTGTGGCAGTTACTGATTGGGCAGATATTGATTACCTACATACTCGACACCGCACCGCAGATAGTCAGAAAGAAGCTGTAAGACAAGCGATCATGGCAGGTGTAGATATGGCTATGGTTCCATACAATGTTGAGTTCACAAAACACCTTATTGAACTTGTAAAAGAAGGTGCTATCCCAGAAAGTCGTTTAGATATTTCAGTCGAAAGAATTCTGAAGCTAAAAATGGACTTAGATTTATTTGAACATCCTGTGATGAGTTTTGAAGACTATCCTGATTTTGCCTCTACAAAACATCAACAATTAGCTTTAGATGCAGCACTTGAGTCAATTACTCTTCTTAAAAATAACAAAGACATTCTACCAATAACGAAAGACAAGAAAGTTCTGATCACAGGGCCTAATGCAAATTCGATGCGATCACTGAACGGAGGATGGTCTTACAATTGGCAAGGAAGTGTAACTAACGATGCCATAGAAGCTGAAAACACCATCAAAGAAGCCATTGAAAATACCCTTGGAAAAGCAAATACTATTTTTGTTCCGACCATTACTTACAACGAAAAAGACGTTTATTCGGCAGAAAATAAATCAAGCTTCAAAAAAGCAGTAAATGCAGCCAAAAGCGTAGATTATATCCTTCTTTGTTTAGGGGAAAACAGCTATACCGAAAAACCAGGAGATTTAGAATCTTTAGTTATTTCTGAAAACCAAATTGAATTGGCTAAAGAAATGGCAAAAACAGGAAAACCAATCATCTTGATTCTTAACGAAGGTCGTCCTAGAATTATCAGAGAAATTGAAGAGGTATCTGAAGCTGTTCTTCATGCTTACTTACCAGGAAATAAAGGAGGTGAAGCAATTAGTCAAGTACTATTTGGAGACTATAACCCAAATGGGAAACTACCATACACCTACCCTAGGTTTGAAAATGACATCGTTCCTTATTACCACAAATACACAGAACAACTTCCTCCTTCAGATGGAAGTGTTTATCAAAAGTCACTTTTCTATCCACAATGGGAATTTGGTTTTGGTTTGAGCTATACCACTTTTGAATATACTGACTTGAAAGTTGATAAAACTGAACTGACTTCTTCTGAGACCGTAAAAGTTGAGGTAACAGTGCGTAACACAGGTAAAAGAGATGGTAAAGAGGTCATTCAATTGTACAGCAGTGATCTATATGCTAGTATCACTCCAGAAGTGAAGCGTTTACGAGACTTCAAAAAAATAGAAATCAAAGCAGGAGAAAGCCAAAAAGTGAGTTTTGAACTGCCTATGAATAAGCTTGCATTCACAGGAAGAAAGCTCAACAAACAGCTTGAAGCAGGTGAATTTATACTCAGTATTGGTTCTGAAAAAGTTAGCATAAATCTAAAAGACAGTAAGACAGACATCTAAGTAAATCGAAGTGTAGACAACAGTGTAGACTGTTTGTAAGCATAAGTAGTTTTCATATTGAGGGTAAATTACTTATCGTAACGCCCAATTGAGAGTTAATTCATTGAGTTAACTCTCTTTTTTATACCCATCCCCTAAATAAATCTATTTTAGATTCTAACATTTTTTTCCATATCTTTAATTTGTACATTTCTCATTTTGAGTAGAATCATTCAAATAAGATATTTTTTTTAATCATGAACTTTTTATCCAAAATCTTTAGCTCTGAAGCCAAAGGGATCATAGACAGTGGCGGGAAACTTATTGATAATATTAGTACTTCTGACGAAGAGAAAAGCGCTGCCAAAAATGAATTGAGTGAAATTGTAATGACAGGTCTTAACAATCTTCAGAAGGCTCAGTCTGAAATCATTCAATTAGAAGCAAGAGGAAACTGGCTTCAAAGATCATGGAGACCTATTCTCATGCTTGCTTTTGGCTTTATCGTGATTTATGCCTACTTCATTGAACCTGCATTTATGAATGTGGCCTCAGAAGACCTCATTTCAAAAAGACTTGACCCTAAATTTTGGGACTTACTTCAAATTGGTTTAGGTGGTTATGTGATCGGACGATCTGCCGAGAAAGTGGCAAGTACGCTTACACGAAATGTAGATATGCCATTTATCAAGAAAAAAGATAGGTCTAAAATATTTGGGTAGATGATGAATTTTCAAATCGATGACAACCATAGATTAGAAGGCAAGGTAACGCACTTGGAATGTTCAAAAAACACAAAAAAGTTTCAACAATTACCGAGTAGCATAATTTTGCATTATACCGCAGGACGAGATGCTTTATCTTCTGCCAAATATCTGTGCAAAGAGAATATCAAAGCTTCCGCCCACCTTGTGATTGGCAGAAAAGGAGAAGTCATTCAACTCGTACCTTTCAATACAATTTCGTGGCATGCAGGAAAAAGTAGTTACAAAGGAAGAAATGGCTTCAATAACTTTTCGATTGGTATTGAAATAGACAATGCTGGCCCACTCGAACCCATAGGTCAAAGTTACAGTGCTTGGTTCGGAAAAAAATACCCAGCTACAGCGGTTGTGAAAGCCACACACCGTAATGAAAAAGTTGAACGATACTGGCACAACTACACCGAAAAGCAAATTGATACAGTTGAAAAAATCTGTGAACTTCTGTTAGCTACTTATCCTTCAATCAAAGAGATTTTAGGGCATGAGGAAATTTCTCCAGGTAGAAAGCAAGACCCAGGACCTGCATTTCCATTAGACAATCTCAGAAGTCGTCTTACAGAAGAAAGAGACTCTGAAGAAGCTTTTACAGCTATGAAAGCAGAAGTTAGTGTGCCTCTTCTAAATATCAGAGAGATGCCTAGCATCCAAGCTGAAAAAGTGATGGAACCTCTTCCTGAAGGCACAAGGCTAAAAATTTTAGGAGAAAGAGACGGTTGGCTCAAAGTCAGAACGCAGGTTGAAGGATGGGTCGCAAGTGATTATGTAGATATCGTTTAGCTTGAAGTTAAGTGTCCCCATTCTATATTTAAGATTTAGTCATTTTCAAAGAACCTTTTAGAGGATAAACACATCTGCTAAAAGGTTCTTTTTTTATCATTTAAATTCAAGCAAACTTATTTGAATCAACTTTGTATTGACTAACCCAATTCTCATGAAAAAAATATTCATCATACTCTCTTTGCTATTTTCTGCTCATTTCACATTTGCCCAATCAAGTATTCTGAATATCGGACTTAAAGGAGGAGTTGGAAGTAGCAAATTCACCTTCGATGAATCCGCTCTAGCTTCAGAAGCCGATCGAGAAGCTTCATGGCATGTAGGTCTTATGGCGCGTATAAAAATTCCAGTATTTGGCATTTATGTTCAACCAGAAGTTTACTATTCTCGCACGCAAGGGCAAATTGAAGTCCTTCAAGGCTTAGGGGGAAATGAGTCTTTTAGTCAAGACCGAATTGATATACCTGTACTTTTAGGTTGGAGATTAGGCCTTGATGTCATTGCCATACGTTTCAATGCTGGAGTGGTGGGTATCATTATGCTAGATAATGGATTAGATGATCTATCAAATACACTACTCGAAACAGAAACCAATGATTTTATTTGGGGCTACCAAGCAGGTGTGGGTGTAGATTTTTGGAAATTATCCTTCGATGCCCGCTATGAAGGTAACTTCAATAAGTTTATAGAAGAATCTGCAGGAGTCAATATCGATGGAAGGATTAATCAATGGGTTTTTAGCTTGGGTTATTGGTTCTAACATTGAGATATCGACCTTTTAACGGTATAGAATATCTAAAAAAACAGATCATCTTTTTTGAAATTTTCTAAGTCAGAAATTGTCTGATCACAAAAAAGGATTGTCATAATAGAAATTTCATAAGAATATTGAATCAACTACGTTCTTAAAGTAGTTAATCATTCCTTAAACGTTATCAAAATGAAAAAGCTATTATCAATTCTTTTTGTTTTTGCATTAATTCAAACTGCGAATGCACAATCTGATATTTTTAACCTAGGTATCAAAGGTGGCTTTGGTAAAAGTGAAATTGCTTTTGACAAATCAACGCTTATTCAAGATTCAGACAAAGCACAATCTTGGCACTTTGGTGTAACTAGCCGTATTAAAATTCCAGTAGTAGGACTTTACATTCAGCCTGAAGTTTATTATTCAAGAACAGGTGGTGAAATTCAAATCCATAATGATGGACTTCCTCAAGTAAGCGGAATCACTCAAGATCGTTTGGATATTCCAGTTCTTTTGGGTTGGAGATTAGGTATTGATGCTGTGGCTTTCAGACTTAACGCTGGTCCTATGGGTATTTTGATGCTTGACAACGGACTTTCAGACCTTCAAGATATAGGAGATGTAACGACTAATGACTTCATTTGGGGTTACCAAGCAGGTGTTGGTGTAGATGTTTGGAAATTCTCTCTAGATGCTAGATACGAAGGAAATATCAATGATTTTGTAGAGTATAACGATAGTAATGCTAGTGGTAAAATCAGCCAATGGACATTAGGACTTGGTTACTGGTTCTAATCCAACTATAATTGAAGTAAAAGAGACTGTTTCAGGTTTATGAGGCAGTCTCTTTTTTTATGCTTTCCATTCAAACAGTTAAGACTTATTACAATATATATTTTCAATCAAATACTAACTTGCACGCTTTGATTTCACTAACAAATTATAAACTAAACCGACTACAGTTAAATGAAAAAATTACTAAGTTTTTTCTTCTTCATCCTAATTGCACAAGCCGCACACGCACAATCAGGAATCATTAATGTTGGACTAAAAGGAGGCATGGGATTTAGCCAAAGCAAATCTTATGACTTCGAAAATGCACAATCTTGGCATGCAGGTATTGCCGCAAGAGTCAAAATTCCATTGGTAGGCTTTTATGTTCAGCCAGAACTTTACTACAGCAGAAATGGTGGCGAATTCTCTTTTGAAGAAGCTGCTACAACAAAAGATTTCACACAAGAACGAATTGATTTACCAGTTCTTTTAGGGTTCCGAATCGGGTTAAAATCTTTAGCTGTCAGATTAAATGCAGGACCAATGATGTCCTTTGTACTTGAAGATGGATTCAGTTCTCTTCCAGAAGTAAATGACATTAATAGCAACAACCTCGTTTGGGGTTACCAAGCAGGTGGTGGCGTAGATATTGGCAAATTCTCGATTGATGCACGCTATGAAGGAAACATCAATAAATATGTAAAATCTATAAATGGTGCCGATGTAAATGGCCGAATGAATCAAGTTGTTTTGGGACTAGGATATTGGTTCTAAATCACTTAAAATTGACCTCTTCAAATGCGATTTTCATTTTAAATGGGAATCGCATTTTTTGTTTTTTTGTTTTTAAACTATATCAAATTCTAAGTAATTTAAAGAATCACTTTTTAATGATAAGAATGAAAGTTTTCAAAAACATCATGGCAGTCCTTGTCGGGCTTGTCATTGGAAGTGCAGTCAATATAGGACTTATCGTAATTGGTCCTTCAATCATTCCTCCTCCAGAAGGCTTTGATGCTATTGATGTGGAAAGTCTTGCAGAAGGAATACACCTTTTCAAGCCAAAACACTTTTTATTCCCGTTCTTGGCACAAGCACTCGGTACTTTTACAGGGGCTTTATTAGCTTATTTACTAGCTGCTACTTATAAAAGGACATTTGCTTTCGCTATCGGATTTCTTTTCTTATTGGGAGGCATTGCGAGTATTATCAGCCTTGAATCACCCATGTGGTTCACATTAACAGACCTCATTTTTGCATATGTTCCAATGGCTTGGCTCGGAACCTTGGTCGGGAAACATCTTTTAAATAAAAAACATGCTAGAAATTATTGAATTCATATTTGAAGTCTTAGCAGCTACATCCACTTCAAGTTTAAAGCCTGCCATTAAAATCATTATATTTTTTACATTTATTCTACTTATTATAAATGATTATAGAAATCAAAAAAGTCCTCCCAATATGCAGATTGAGAGGACTCAAATTATTTAATAAAATTCGATTACATATTTCTACGGTATTGCCCGCCTACTTCAAATAGTGCATTTGTAATTTGACCTAGTGAACATACTTTTACAGCATCCATCAGTGCCTCAAAAGTATTTCCGTTTTGAACAGCGATTTCTTGCAGCTTTTTCAGTGCCAACTTCCCTGCTTCTTCATTTGATTTTTGAAGACCTTGAAGAGAACTAATCTGTGCTTCTTTTTCTTCAGTGGTCGAACGAATCACTTCCTCTGGAATAACCGTTGGCGAACCTTCTTTTGAAAGGAATGTATTCACCCCAATAATCGGGAATTGACCATTGTGTTTCAAATGCTCATAATACATTGATTCTTCTTGAATCTTCGAACGCTGATACATGGTTTCCATCGCTCCTAAAACACCTCCACGTTCCGTAATTCTATCAAACTCCGTAAGCACAGCTTCTTCCACTAAGTCTGTCAATTCTTCAATGATAAATGAACCTTGAAGCGGATTTTCATTCTTAGCTAGTCCCAATTCTTTATTGATAATCAACTGAATAGCCATCGCTCTACGCACAGACTCTTCTGTAGGAGTTGTAATTGCTTCATCGTAAGCGTTGGTATGCAAAGAGTTACAGTTGTCGTAAATAGCATACAGTGCTTGTAGCGTTGTTCGAATATCGTTGAAAGCAATTTCTTGCGCATGAAGTGATCTACCCGAAGTCTGAATGTGGTATTTCAGTTTCTGCGAACGCGAGTTTGCACCATATTTCAATTTCATGGCTTTTGCCCAAATTCTACGAGCTACACGTCCGATTACGGCATATTCTGGGTCAATACCATTTGAGAAGAAGAAAGAGAAATTCGGAGCAAAATCATCGATATTCATTCCTCTACTCAAGTAGTATTCTACAAAAGTGAAACCATTTGAAAGCGTCAATGCCAATTGAGTAATTGGGTTAGCACCAGCCTCTGCGATGTGGTATCCAGAAATAGAAACCGAGTAGAAATTCTTGACTTTCGAATCAATGAAATACTGCTGTAAATCTCCCATTAAACGAAGTGAGAATTCAGTAGAGAAAATACAGGTATTTTGCGCTTGATCTTCTTTGAGGATATCTGCTTGAACGGTACCTCTTACTTTCGTAAGTGTTTCAGCCTTTATTTTTTCATAGACCTCTTTTGGTAAAACTTGATCTCCTGTTACCCCCAAAAGCATCAAACCAAGACCATCATTTCCTTTTGGCAATTCACCAATATATTTTGGTCTCTCAACACCTTTTTCTTTATAGATTGCTTCTATTTTTTGCTCAACTTCAGCTTCCAATCCATTGGCTTTGATATACAATTCACATTGCTGATCAATTGCCGTATTCATAAAGAAAGCGGTCATGGCTGCCGCAGGCCCGTTTATGGTCATGGAAACCGATGTATTTGGAGCAGAAAGATCAAAGCCCGAATACAACTTCTTGGCATCATCTAGAGAGCAAACGTTTACTCCAGAGTTTCCGATTTTACCATAAATATCTGGTCTGTGGTCTGGGTCTTCACCATAAAGTGTCACCGAATCAAATGCTGTTGAAAGGCGATTTGCTGGTTGACCAAACGATAGATAATGGAAACGCTTGTTTGTTCTTTCTGGGTTTCCTTCTCCAGCAAACATACGAGTAGGATCTTCACCTTCACGTTTGAATGGGAATACGCCTGCCGTATATGGAAAATGTCCTGGTACATTTTCTTGTGCGCACCATTTCAGAATATCACCCCAAGCCGTATATTTTGGCAATACCACTTTTGGTATTTTAGAATGAGAAAGCGATTCCGAGTAGGTTTTCATTCTGATTTCTTTATCTCTTACTTTAAAGATAAATTCATCAGCAGCGTATTGAGATTTCAACTCAGTCCATCCTTCCAAAACTTTCAGATGCTCGATGTTGAGTTGTTGTTTTAGGCTTACAGCTTTTGCTTCCAAGTGTTTCAACAAATCTTGATCTTCATCTTTCAAAAGATCAATAGTTTGTAACACACTCTGATAAGCATTGGCTATTTCTGCCTGTTTATTTATTTCTTGGTCATAACGACGGTTAGACTCTGAAATTTCGGATAAATAACGTGTTCTATTTGGAGGAATGATGTAGTGCTTTTCAGACTGTTCTTGCACTAGAGAAAACGAACTATCCCATCCTAAACCGAACTTTTCATTCAGTTTATCGACAATTGCTCTGAAAAGTTGATTTGTGCCTGGATCATTGAACTGACTTGCAATAGTACCATAAATTGGCATTTCATCTTCCGCAGTTTCCCAAAGCTGATGATTGCGTTGGTATTGCTTTTTCACCGCTTTAAGTGCATCCAAAGCCCCTCTTTTGTCGAGCTTATTGACCGCTACCAAATCTGCAAAATCAAGCATATCGATTTTCTCAAGCTGAGTCTGTGCCCCAAATTCTGGCGTCATTACATAAAGCGATACATCAGAATGATCTACAATCTCTGTTCCCGATTGTCCGATACCCGAAGTCTCCAAAATCACAAGATCAAACTGAGCAATTTTTAAGATATCTAAGGTCTCTTGTACATTCTGAGCAATTGAAACATTGGTCTGACGAGTAGCCAAAGAACGCATATATACACGATCACTATTTATGGCATTCATTCGGATTCTATCTCCGAGCAATGCTCCACCTGTTTTTCTTTTAGATGGATCAACAGATACAATCGCAATCTTTTTATCTTCAAAATCCATCAGAAAACGACGGATCAATTCATCTACCAAACTCGATTTACCAGCACCTCCTGTACCTGTAATTCCGAGTACAGGCACTTTTACATCTTCTACCAACTTCAGAATATCTGTCAGTTGTGATTTATTATTTTCAGATGCAGAAATGACACGTCCAAGACTTGCTTGTTCTTTGGTTTTGAATTTCTCTAATTCTCCATTCAGATTGATGCCTGTCGGATAATCACAACGCTCTAGAATGTCATTGATCATTCCTTGCAATCCCATTTCACGACCATCATCTGGGGAGTAAATTCTTGTGACACCATATTCGTGTAATTCATCAATTTCTGTTGGAAGAATCGTACCTCCTCCTCCTCCGAAGATTTTGATATGCCCACAGTTGTTTTCTTGAAGTAGGTCATACATGAATTTGAAATACTCCACATGTCCTCCTTGGTAAGAAGTAATCGCGATCGCTTGTACATCTTCTTGAATTGCACAATTCACAATTTCTTCCACTGATCGGTTGTGTCCTAAGTGGATAACTTCAGCTCCCGAACTTTGCATGATACGGCGCATGATATTAATAGCTGCATCGTGCCCATCAAAAAGTGAACCTGCGGTTACAATCCTAATTTTATGCTTAGGCTGATACACTGTTGTTTGTTGACTGACTTGCATGTTTTCGTTGTGTTAATGTTAGTACGTGGTTTAAAAAATTATATGTGTTTATAGTTTATACTCTTTTCCGACGATTTCGGTTTATAAATATACAATACACAGTATTGTAAATAATCGTTAAGCACTCAATATTATAACAATTTTTCTAGATGAAATTAAAAATCATGTTGTTTTCTTCTTTTCCTTATTGATTTAGAACTAAATACGAGGGCAAAAGAAAACGACTGTGACTATCCTTAGAGTTAACGAAGTGATCTAAGGATTTCTCTATGAAAGAAAGAGGCGTACGCAGTTCTTTAGACTCGAAAAATCTGCAAAATGTCGAGTCTGAAGACTCTAACTCCCATTTCTTAATTCGAAGATGCTGCACTCGCTCACTTCGTTAACTCCCCGAATAGGATACCCGAAAAAAATACTGTTCTTAGAGTTGCTCTAAGAACTTAAAATGATTGTAAGAGTCTCTGACTCTATGTTTTGGCATATTTTCCGAGTCAGAGACTCTTGCTTTCATTATTAAATCCTTAGATACTGCGTTCGCACACTTCGTTAATTCTAAGGATAGTTATAAACAAACTTGTTTTCTTATGTCCTAGAACTTAAAGGTCTAGAAACTCCAAAAATTTAAAAATCCTCTCGAATCCTATTTTGTAATCTTTTTTTCCGCTTCTTTTTGATTTATAAATAATACAATTACATTTGTATCGCAAGCGATTTAATCGCGATAATTAAAATGAAATAAATAATGAAAAGATATATTGAAACTTCAACTACACAAAAAGTATTCAGATGGCTTCTAGCTGCTGCAATGCTTTATGCAGGGATCAGTCATTTGAGTATAAATAGGGCACACTTCCAAGCACAAGTACCGAATTGGCTTCCTATGGATAAAGACTTGGTGGTTATCCTTTCGGGGCTAGTAGAAATCGGATTGGCTTTGGCTTTAGGCTTTTGGAAGAAGCAACGCGTGTATGCTGGATGGGCTTTAGGGATTTTCTTCATCCTTATTTTCCCTGGGAATGTCTCTCAATATATCAATGGTATCGATGCTTTCGGGGTATTAAACTCTGACACTGCTCGACTTACTCGACTATTCTTTCAGCCTGTATTAGTAGCTTGGGCTTTGTGGTCTGCGGGTTCTTGGACTGCTTGGAAAACACGAAATGAGCTAGTTGTACCCCAATAAAGAAATAATTCAAAATTATTTACAACTAAATCTAAACAACGTTATTTATTTACACGTTATCTATATCGTTGTTCAAAAATTGATAAACATTAAAAAACTATATAATGGAATTACTAAACAAACTTAACTGGAGATACGCTACGAAAGCGATGAACGGTCAGACTGTAGAGCAAGAAAAACTTGATAACATTCTTGAGGCTATTTCTTTATCTCCAACTTCAAGTGGACTTCAGCCATTCGAAGTATTAGTAATTACGAACCAAGAAATTAAAGAAAAAATTAAGCCTGTTTCTTGGAATCAGTCAGTAGTAACAGACTGCTCTCACCTATTGGTATTTGCAGCATGGGATACTTACACAGAAGATCGTATCAATAGAATGTTTGATTTGGTAAACGATGTTCGTGGATTCAAAAACGAAGGTTGGGAAAACTACCGTCAGATGCTTTTAGGGACTTACCCACAAAGAGATGCTGAAGAAAACTTCAACCATGCCGCTAAACAAGCCTACATTGCATTCTCACAAGCAATTGCAGCAGCAGCTTTTGAAGGTGTAGACTGTACTCCATTGGAAGGTTTCGATCCTGAAGCTGTAGATGAAATCTTAGGTTTGAGAGAAAAAGGTCTTAGAAGCTGTGTAATGCTTCCTATCGGATACAGAGATGCTGATAACGACTGGTTGGTAAATCTTAAGAAGGTAAGAAAACCAAAAGATGAATTAGTGACTGTAATTGACTAATTCAGGACACCCTATTATTTAAAATTTTAAAACCACTTGTTCTCATAGTAGGGCAAGTGTTTTTTTTATGCTAAAAACACCTCTCCTTAACCCAAAAAAGAAGATTAACCGCATATTTTCTGACTAAAAAGAAAAAATAGAATACACTATTATCTTAATTTAAAGATATACTTGACTTCCATTTGACAAAAAACTGAAAAAATAGTCGTTTACAATTAAAGGATTGAATATCAATTTTTAGGAGAAATTAATAAATGAAGTTTAATTTTTATTTTTTTTATCTAACATATAAAAACATTAAGCTTTAGTTCATTTAAAGGCAACTTATAAGCCACCAAAAGGAAATAACAGCCCCGTATGTTTGCAATGTGTTATAACAATAAACACAATTAGCGAATAACTTTATTACATACTGATTTTTAAAGAAATGTCTTTGTGCTGGAAAAATGTGCTCGCCTTGGTTTTCACACTTTCTATCTTAGGTACTACTCTTAACGCACAAGAGAGAGCTAAGCTAATAGGAAGAGTTACAGACCAAGAGACGGGGGAAGAAATTATCGGAGCAAGTATTTTGGTGAAAGGTACTGGAACAGGTACTGCTACCGATATATTCGGAAACTATGCTTTGAATCTTGTAAATGGAACGCATGTATTACAACTCACTTATATTGGTTATGAAAGCCAAGAAATAGAAGTTGTACTTCAAAATGCGGAAACAAAAGAATTGAACATTACGCTAAAACCAGATGCCCAACAATTGGATATGGTGGAAGTAGTGGCTAAGAAAGATCAACGAAGTGAGGCTTCAATGATCAATACCGTAAAAGAAAGTGATATGGTAGTCAGTGGTGTTTCTGCCGAATTGATTGCTAAACAAGGCGGTGGAAGTGCTGCAGACGTCATGAAACGTATTCCGGGAATTACCTTAATCGAGAATCGTTTCGTTATGGTAAGAGGGCTAAACCAACGATATAACTCTGTTTTGGTAAACGGCGTAGGCGTACCAAGTACAGAGCCAGATGCAAAGGTTTTCTCTTTTGATATTCTTCCTTCTAGCATGATTGACCAGCTTTTGGTCTACAAATCAGGCTCGGCAGAATTACCTGGAGAAATGGCGGGAGCAGTGATAGACGTAACAACTAGAAATGATCTGACGGAGGATTTCAACAGTATCTCTTTATCGTTAGGTGCAAGAGTAGGAACGACTGGGCAACGCTTCTTATTTGACCAAGGTTCGGGTATGGATTACACTGGTTTTGGGACAAATAATAGGGCTTGGGGCAATCAATTCCCTCAAAAATTAAGCTCAAATGCCAATGAAGCGGCACAACAAGCACAAAGCCTAAATAACAATTGGGCATGGAGCGAAGGCACTGCCCTTCCCACAGGAAGTATCTCTTACTCTATGGGAAGACTATTTGATGTAGGAGGACTAGAAATGAGCAATATTACTTCTGTAGGCTACAGTAATGATTACAAAACTTCGGAGGTTTCAAACTATAAATATTCACCAGGCGGTACTGCTTCCATCTATAATTCGGAGGGAAATAAGTTTGAGAATTCTACAAAGACTTATGTCTTATCAAACTTCTCTGCCAGATGGAATTCGAATAACAAAATTGAGTTCAAGAATCTTTTCAATCAGATTGGAGAAAGAGAAATGTTTGAGCGTGAAGGCGAAGATTTAGCGAATAACTTCCTTCAGAAGGATTACTCGATGAGGTATCAGTCACGAAGCTTTTACATGGGGCAACTGAGTGGTGAACACGAACTTTCTGATGATAAGAAATTGACTTGGACAACAGGACTTTCAACCATGAGAATGAATGAGCCTGATTGGAAAAGAATCCGATACCAAGGTGGTTATGTTTCAGCAGAAGATAATCCTAACCGATACAATGATTTGCCATTGGCATTCTTTAATCAAGCCAACTTAGATTACAACTCAAGATATAGCTCAGAGTTAAATGAGAATATCTACAATGCTAGAGTAGACTATGAGCAAACATTTGAAAACCCATATCATTCGGATAAGAAGATTAAGCTAAATGCAGGTCTTTATGGAGAAGCATCGAAAAGAGATTTCTCAGTAAGATGGACTTCAATTACTCCATTCCCGAATAACGCACCAGAAACACCAGTTTACGGAGCAGATATGAATACAATCTTTGCCCCTGAAAACTTTGGACCTGGCGGATGGACAATGCGAGAAGGAACAAACCCTTCAGATGCTTATTCAGCAGAGTCTACACTTTTGAGTGGATACTTAGGAGCATCGCTTCCTATCGGGAAATTCACGTTCAATGGTGGTGCAAGAGTTGAATCCTTTAATCAGAATATAATGTCAGAAGGTCTGATGGAAAATGTAGATAACAACAATCTAAATATTTTACCATTTGCCAATGTCTCTTATGACATTAATGACAAAATGTTATTGAGAGCAGCCTACAGCAAGACGATCAACAGACCGTCTTTCAGAGAGCTTGCCCCATTCAACTTCTACGACTTTGAAATGAGAGCTAACATTGTAGGTAATAGCAACTTGAAACAGTCAGAAATTCAAAATATAGATTTGCGTTGGGAGCTTTATCCTTCGGAAAATGAATCGATCTCTATCGGGACGTTCTACAAGAGTTTTAAGAACCCAATCGAGATGTTTATTCAGCCAAATCAGAATACCATCTTCACCTATGAAAATGCAGAAGCTGCAACATCTGCGGGTATAGAAGTTGAGGTTAAGAAATCTTTCAAAGATATCTCACATTTTGATCTGATTCATCATTCATCACTTTCCTTGAATGCTTCTCTGATTCACTCAACAATGACTCTAGGTGAAAATTCGATGGAAGTAAATAGCGAAAGACCGCTTCAAGGACAATCTCCTTATGTAGTGAACTTAGGTTATTACTATGACAACCCACAAACAGGATGGGCTTTTAACCTACTCTACAATACCTACGGACAGCGCATCTATTCGGTAGGAGACGGTCAAAATTCATACCCTTGGTACGAAATGCCAAGACAGTTGATTGACTTGAACATCTCGAAAGAGTTTAACAACAACTGGGAAGTTTCATTGAATGTAGAAAACCTACTGAATGCCAAATACCAACTTTATGTAGATGGTAATGCAGACGGAAAAATTGATACAAGCAATGAAAATGACAATATGGTCATGGAGTCTTATAGTGGACAAGCTTTCACACTCGGACTTTCTTACAAATTCTAATACACAGAATTCATTTTACAATTCACATAAACAAACAAACTTTTAATTCTTTACTTTCAAAATGAATAATCTATCTAAATTCCTAGCAGTTGGTATGATTGCCGCTTCAACTTCATTGTTCACAGCATGTAGCGATGATGACAAAATTGACAACCCTGGCAACGGTGGAGGAGAAACTCCAGAATGGGTAACTGGCGACCAAACAACTGCAGCAAACGGAAATACTGTAACAGTATTAACGGGTTCTGTAGATGAAGATTTCACTTTGACAAAAGACACACAGTGGATCATCATCGATAAAGTTTTTGTTCAAAGAGGAGCAACTTTAACCATTGAGCCAGGAACTGTAATCTACGGTGACACTGAAACTAAAGGTGCTTTGATCGTAAACCGTGGTGCTCAAATCAATGCTGTAGGTACAGCTGATGAGCCTATCGTATTTACTTCTGAGCAAGAAACAGGTCTTAGAGACAGAGGAGACTGGGCTGGTGTTGTACTTTTAGGATATGCTAAAACGAACAACGTAGCAAACTCTGATGTAGAAGGACAAGGTGCATTGATTGAAGGTATTGTAGGTGTTGAAGGTTCTGACGATGGTCGTTATGGCGGGAACACACAAAATGACAACTCAGGTAAGATGGAATTTGTACGTATCGAGTTTGCAGGTGTGGCACTTTCTCCAGACAATGAGTTGAACTCTCTTACATTTGGAGGTGTAGGAAACCAAACTGAAGTAAACCACATCATTGTTTCTCATGCAGGTGACGATTCATACGAGTGGTTTGGTGGAGAGTCTAATCACCAATACCTAGTTTCTACGGGTTGTATTGATGATGATTTTGATACAGACGAAGGTTACAGAGGTATCTTACAATATGGTGTTTCTATCAAAGACCCTATGACAGCTGACGTTTCTGGTTCTAGAGCTTTTGAAGCTTCTTCTTCAAAAGATGCTGCAGCCGCAAATGGATACCACTCTCAGCCTGTATTCTTGAACTTTACAGCTGTAGGTCCTTATGCTTTCTCTGAGTCAATTCATCCTTATCACCAATCTGGTGTAAGAGCTGATAGAGCTACAGAGATTGAAATCTATAATTCTGTACTTGTAGGTTACCCTCACGGTATCCAAAGACAAGATAAGAGTGGTGAAATTGCGCCAAACGCTAAATTCATGAATAACTACTTGGCAGGTCACGATGAAACATTTGTTGATATTGCTGGTGGCGGCATCAATGATATTGTAGCAGATAACCACGAAAAAGCAACAATTGCTGATATCCTGAACTTGCCTACAACAAACTATGGAGACTATGTAGATGGTAATGTTGTTCCTCACTTAGCTTCTGAATTAAACGCTTCTTCAATCAATCCTGCTGATGTAATTGAAGGCGATGCTGACCAATCAGTAATTGAAGATGTAGATTTCGTAGGAGCAATCAATCCTCAAGGAATTCAAGCAGAATGGAACTGGACATCTAACTGGATGTTAATGGATGCTGTTAATCAACCTTACTAATTTTAAAAAAAGTTAAGATTGTGATATATAAGTCTGAGAGTTCTTCTCTCAGGCTTATTAAATACTTAATTAAGTTTAATATGAGAAATTTTGTACTGTTCAGCTCAATAATTCTATTTATATTTGCATGTGCATATGATCAAACGCCATCAACCAATGTTGATGATTATATCACGACAGTACAGCAAGATACCTTGCAATTCCAACTAGCGCTTTATATCGCTAAAAAGCCTAAGCGGAAAGATCCCAAGAAATTTTACGATGAAAATTTTCATTCCTATTACCAACAGAGAGGAAAGGATTACGAATTTCTTCACTATTGGATAGACAATGAACATGTTCATCACTTCTCTTTACTCAAAAAAGAGTATAAAAGTCTGCATAACAAGCATAGAGCTATAGCAGGTAGGTTTACTTTAAATGATCAGAATAGCATCGAAAATTTCGATTACTACTACTGGTCACCAGCTATACAGCCAGAAGATGCTCGAAAAGTAGCCAACGATGTTTTTGATGAGATTTTGAAAGAAAAATCGGTTAAAAAACTCTACGGGAGGAAAGATTTGATTGACTTCCCAAATAAAGATACATTTTATGATGCACCACAAAGAAAGTGGGTATATCAACCTGATACCTTAAAACAGCTGTTTCAATAGCATCAGAGGTAAAGGGAGCATCAAACATACTTATGTAATTTCTGAAAACAGGACAGAGATTGCTATTTTCTAGTGTTTTATACACATAGCAAAGTGTAAGTAAATTACTGAAATTAAGATTCTTACCATAGTTCTACGAACTAGACTAAGAATTGAGACAGAACTACTTACCAAACGCATTTACAATACACATTTACAAGCATATATTCAGTGGAGGTCCCAATTCTGTTGGGCCTTCCCTTTTTTTTGCTCTAAACCGAAGTACCAAATAACAAGGTGTACATTACTCTTATTTTGAAATGCCTGAGCCTATTCTGTATAAATCGCACATTCGTACTTATTTCATAGTAACTTATCCTCTCTAGAACTATAGAGTTTTACTAGAAAAACAAAGCTAAGCCTTCTTATTTCTCCCCCTAAACTTGGCATACTCATGATTATTGAAACGACGATTTATCGCATCTGAGTATTTCAATTTTAAGAGAATTTGAGACGCGATAAATCGTCGTCTCTACCTAGCTAACGAATATTTTAGAATTGAAAAAGTATTGGGAAACCTTTACTCAAAAAGATGTCCATAAAGGTTGGTTGTTTTCCTTACACTACAGTAAGTTTTCGGGGAGATTTTAAAGGTTATAAATTGGCTCTATTTCAGATAGTTTTTCCTTAAGCTTTAAATAATAAGATTGCCATTCTTGAACTCTAGGTACAGGCCTTGATAAAAATTGATCTACCATTTCTATTTTGTTAGTGAAATCTGGATCATTACATAATTTTGAAATAATTAGTCCTCTAAAATATGCATCAATTGTACCCGATAAGATTCCTTCACTCTTATCATGCCACCTCAGACCTTTACTTGTAAGAATATCCATTACTATCAAAACATTAGGCATATATGAAAACTTATCAACAAAAACACCACCACTATTTGCCAAATAATTAACAACTAAACCCGATACTCTTAAGGTTGAAGCTTCATCTTTATAAGATAGTCCATCCATTAAAGGTATTTTTATATCTCTAATAGTTGGTAAAAAATATTCAGAGTTTATATCTAAATACTTATCTGGATAACCATTTGGTTTATTCACCTCTCGTATTATCTCTTCTACCCTTTCCATTCCCATCGATATTCCAGAAAAAGCAATAGAAGAATAAGTTGAGTAAAACTCCAACTGAAATCCTACCACAATTCCGTTTTCACGCTTTATAAATCCTGAATTCTCTCCATCACGATATAACTTAAAACCTTGGTCTTTTATTCGCGAATATAGATCAGCTAAAAGTATCTTTTTCATATTATTGGTGTAAACAACAACTTCATAACTCATTTACATTTAACCAAAAAGTAAATTTCGTCCGCAAATATTTTGCGGATGCTCGAATGCGGCACTTTCAGTGCGGACGCAGTGCCAAAACTTAAACTAAATTCAGCTTGAGCAAGCTATCTAGAAAGATTAGCTACATTTACAAGACCTTACTTTTCCGTACAATCTCTTGCACTGCTATACCTATACTCTGCTACATTCTCCACGAAGCCTGCCCAAACTGGAGATTTACTTTTAGTTAGAATTCATAAAGCTTCCATAAAACTTCATCTCAGAAATACAGATATCATCATACTTTGTCCCCTTATAGACATCAGTAATTGTAAATCTTATCTTTTTAATTTTCCCACTTTCAGCAATACATTCTTCTAGAGTTGGATAAGATAAACACCACTCTCCATTATCAAGGATAATATCTAACATTGAATAATAATTACTTCTATATTTCATAGGTCTCAAAGACCTATCCGTTAGAGGTATTTCATTCTCTTTATAGAACTCCTCAACAATAACGGAATCACCTTGTTCAATCGTGACATCTATTTTATATGATTTTACTTTGTTATTTGTAATGTATGTCCCTTTACTTTTTGTGTAGCCATTCAAAAAAGTTACGGCTTCTATCAAAACTCCATCTATAAATTCAACCTCAATCCATTCTCCTATTCCTGCCCCCTTAACTCCTTCTACCCATGCCGTATTTTTATCATCATCAATGAGATTATGAGGTGAATAATTACCTACAAGCTGAGAAGAACACCTTATATTTTTGACAACAGAAGAAGGTAAACTCCTTTTTACCTCATCATAATTCAATAACGAACTCATATCTACAGCAATAAATAATGGTTCATATGCTTTGGGTTTAAAATCAGAAATTGTCTTTGTATAAACTCCATCTTGGATTTGAAAATTGTCAAAGCCTCTAATTACGATTTCCTCCTCTGAAATATCTATCCAGGTATCTATTGTTATATTTAGTTGATCTACTATCCCATCACCCCAAAACCCTGCGGGTTTAACATCATAAATAAAAGATCTATCGGAGTAATATGAAAAGTAAGTCATTCCTCCTCCATTATAATTCTCATAATTTGCAGTTATGGTATAATTCACCTTTAATACAGCTTCAGAATTTGCCTCAAATTCAAGTTCTGTCAAATACCAATTCCTACTCAATTCAGAACAGGTATAACTCTTACCTCCAAATGCTACTACATACTCAGACTGCACTCCTCTTTCAAGCTTATTGTCATAGCTAAGTTTTTCATCATTAAAAGTAAAAGAAAAACCTTCTACATAATCTTCCTCATTTTCATTTTGATAAGGAGATAAGTCGACTGGAAACCCATAGCTCACCAGATTAGATTGCCCATGATTTTTGAGATAATAGATAACTTCAACATCAAAATAGTTTAAATACACTTTAATATTTAAATTCTCTCTAGTTAACTCAATTTCAGATTGATTTAGCATTTTAATTCCTCCTTGTATTTGCGCGAAGATTCCATCAATAGGTCCTCCATTAGGGAAAGCAACAAGGCTTGAAAAAATAAATGACAGACAAAAAGTAAACTGTTTCATATCATGAAAAATAAATACTAAAAAGTAAAGCTCAAACTAGATTGGTCTTTACTTTTTAGTATTTCAAGTTACAAACTTGATAGTTGCTGCTAACCACAAGTTAGCTCTTCTCACTTCCCAGCTCGCAAACTTGCGGTAGCGAAATACATTGGTATATACATGAAATTTATTACATACTGTATCAAAATCAGTATCACTTACTGTTTTCAAATCGATAAGTTAATCTAGAACTGTTCACACTAACATCAAACTGAAAACAGAGAGAAAATAACCATTCCTTCATCTTTTCTAATGATGAAACAGCCTCATATACCTCGTTATTTTCAAACCTACCTTTTAAGAGATCAAGTGAACTTCAAAACCATTAAAATTTACCTAAATAATAACCAAACTTAAAACTAAACTATTGTCAAAACCTAATTAAAGATGAACTCAAGCAAACTAACACTGACTTTGCTGTTGCTAATGTTTTACTTATGCAATAGCCCAAAAATCTATGCCCAAGACAAAGTATTTGATGGAAGCATAACCTTTACAACACAAACTCAAGTAGATGAATTTGTAGCTGAAGGCTATAACATTGTATCTAATGAATTTGGGTCTGCAGGAGTCTCCTTTAATAGTGACCCAACAAGTACTGACCCAATCACAGACGTAAGTCAATTAAATATCAAACACATAGACGGTAGGTTGAGTATCTGTAATTTAGGAACTATCACAAAGCTCAATTCTCTTCGTGTGGGCAGTTATAGAAATCTATTCATATCTATAAAGGCGAGTTCGATACTAGAAGAAATGAGTGGAATAGAAGGTACAAATAGAGAAGGAGATTATGCTATTTTTAGTGTTTCAACTGCATTAAAGAAGGTCGAAATTCCGACACAAACGCTGTATGACGATATTTCAATTAGTGGATTAAATAGCGATGTCAAATTCACAATTGCCTCCAATGTACAGGTGAAGAAATTCCGCATGAATAATACAAAATCAAAAACGGATCTTGACGACTTTCATTTTGATGCACAAAAACTAGAATCTCTTCGTATCCAAAGTACCTTACTGACAGACCTCTCTTTTCTACAAGGGCAAGCATTGCCTGTTTTAGATCGAGTGGTTGTTTGGGTGAATTCATTACTCGAAAATATTGATGGTTTGAAATTGCCAAGCAGACACATGAGGCAAATACTTATTTCGAATAACCCAAGATTACAAGAGTGTTGTTCTTTGGCTAAATCAAGAGCAACGGCAAGTTCATTTTCGATCAGAGATAATGCAGGTGAGTGCTCCATTTTATCTCTAGCTGACTATAATCGTTTGGCAAATTCCTGTGATCCTACCCTTTTCAGTGGTAGTGCTGACTTTAGAAGTCAAACGGACGTAGATGAATTTGTAGCAGCAGGATACAAGAGAATATTAGGAAGTGTGAGTTTTAACAGTACATCTACGACTGATCCTATTACAGACCTTAGCCAAATTGATTGGGATGAAGTAAACGGAAATGTACTTATTACTAATCTTGGAGAAATAGAAGAACTCACTAGCTTAAAGTTAGGTTCTTATAATGCCATCATTTTTGTAAATTCTACGGTACCATCCAAATTAAAGACCGTTAGAGGTATTCAAGGAACCAATGTAAGTGGGCGTTTTAGTGTCTCCAAAGGCGGAATAAAAACCATAGAAATTCCCACACAATCAGAGCCTATAATATTGCAATTGGGTAGAGATCTTGAAAATATTGAAATTGACCCTAACACAAAAGTTAAAGAACTGAATGTGAGTCGACTTAACACTTCTCTGAGTATATTAAAAGATATAAATCTAGATTATGTAGAACGTCTGATATTATTCAATATACAAGACAAAGACCTTTCTGTCTTTAACCATAAACTAATTGAACCGCTTACTCGTATAACCATTAATTCTTGTCCCAATTTGGAGAGCCTTGAGGGCTTACCCAATTGGACAGATAAACTAACAACCTTACAGATACTATTCAACCCTAAACTTGAAATGTGTTGCCAACTCACAGATAGAGTCTTAGACAATCTTATCATTTCTACTCTATTCTCTAATGCTCCAAGCTGTAATAGAGGACCTCAAAGTCGTTTTGATTTCAGCCCCATTTCAGCCTATTGTTTAGAAAATAATTCGGGTATCAATTTAGTATCTACTTCTTTTAGTACTTCGGAAAAGGGAAGTGTCGCCTTCAATGTTTCCAAACTAACGAACCCCGTATTGGCTTGTATAGAAAAACTGAATTTTGAAACAGGCGAGTTTGAGGCTTTTGAAGATTTCAGTCTGACTGATGCTGAAATATACAATGGGAAAATACTAATTATCCCCAATGAAGAAGAGGATGAAGCGTTAAGTCTCGATGAGAAAAAAGTAGCTGTGGAAAATCTAGAAAAAGGTACTTACCGATTAAGTATCCTAAACTCAGTAGCAGAACAAAAATCTCTGACGGTAAACTTGATTGGAAACAAATTCAAAGTCTTGTCAGCAGTCAACGGAGGCCCATTCACAAAAAATTATAGCGATAATCACATTTTTTACCTCCCAAAAGTACCATCCTTATATGATATGAATCCGTCAAATCAAGTAACGACACTTTCATTGACAAATGACGATAAATTATATCTTCAACTCAACGGAGAAACAGGTATAATTACAGGAATTGTAAGCGCTACTGAAGGCCCCAATTTAGGGACAAAATGGAAAGTCCATATTGTTTTGGAAAAAGCGTTATTACTTGATGGACATCTTCCAAAGTTTGAGTTTAACAATCAAGCCACTCCAACGATAAAAGATCTTTTAACGAAGGCTTGGAGATATTATACCATCAAGCTAAATAACGAATCTTACCTTGAGCTTATTGATGATCAAGCTCCCAAAACTAAAATTGTCATCACTTCTGAAAAAGGAAAGTATTGCTTACAAATTGGAGATTATGCGAACAATAAAAATGCAAATCTGGGCTGTTCAGACTGGTTCGACTTTAAAATAGAAAGAGAAGGTTTTCCAACATCGTATTCTAGTACACATGGAGATATCAATGCTGATCTTGAATGTGTAGATGAAGATGAACTTATCAAGGTTTTGAATAGTGATAACAAGCAAATGGATGCTCGTTACCAACTAGAAGAGGGAGAATTTTCTTACTTAATGGAAAGCTCAGAAAGTACCGATAAGGAAAGTATGTCATTACTGACACAAGTTATTGCAGATGATCTACTTGAAAGCTCACATACAGAAGATCATATCGAACTTCAAAAGGAAATGGCTGTCTTTAATTATCAACTCACTGATGAAAAGCAATTAGATGCAAGCTTTAAAGGCCTATTCCAAATGGCAGGAAATCTTTGGCATATGAATATTAAGCTTGAAGCGATAAAACGTGGTAAAGAAAAGATTTATGTAGGTAACGGTACTATGAGCCTTTGGTATAATGATGATGTTGTTATTCAGCTAAATGAGGTCAGATTAAGTAAATCAAATGACAGAACATTGAATATGGAGTATCAATGGTTATACAAGCTAAATAAAGGGAAAGTTCTTCTAAACTTAAACTATCAATCTGATAATAGGCTGAAGGTTGAAGCAAATCAATGTTCCAAAATAGAAGGGAAATACTTCTGGAAACTCAACAACTATGACGCATTTAGTCCGATTCGATTTATACATAAAAATAGGGAAGTGATTATCCCTCCGCTAGATTTTAGACAAGTATATAGTGAACATGCGAAAGTAGAAGGTTGGATTGGAAATGCCATTGTTTCTTTCTCTAATGAAAAAGAGGATGCAAATATCTCTTGTGAAGATAACCTTCAATTAAGTGCTAAAGATATTGATCTAGATGATTCACTACCTCTCCCTAATTCTCCTCAGCTTCAAGCTATAAAAAAAGCATCCATTCAAGTATATCCAAATCCTAGTCAAGGAATGTTTACACTTGAGAATATGGAAAAAAAGAGTCTTGTAATCAAAGTAGTTTCCTTGGATGGTCAGGTAGTTTTTAGTAAAAGCATCCTTGCAAGTGAAAAGAAATCTATCAATTTACAACACTTGAAAAAGGGAATTTATATGCTCATTAGCACCTCAAAAGAAAGCTCTAGTACACAAAAACTGATCATCAAATAATAGCTTAAAAAAGCTCAAACTAGTATGATACTAGCTTGAGCTTTCTCTTCTTTATAATTTCAAGTTACTAAATTGCCCCCCATTCGTCCGCAAATATTTTGCGGATGTTTGAATGCGGCACATCCTGTGCCAACACTTTAACAAAAAACTAATCTAAGCTACTCTGCTTAATACTCAAAACCACTTTATCTAACTATCAAGATAAAGTGGTTTTGATTTTCTATTGCTTCTGATAGAACTTTCGTTTTCATGTTGGCATTACAAATGCCGCCCTCGTGCATCCTGATAAATATCAGAACGAGATTTATTTTTAATCATTTGAGGACGGACGGGGGGGATTTACTTTTATTTACTCAGCTCTTCAACTACAATTTTATGACGTACTTTTAATTCTGGATGCTCCGGTATTTTAACTAAACCTTTTTCAATGATATTCTTTGCTTTAGTATACTTCCTTTCTCTAAAATATGCAGCTCCAGCTTCGGCATAAATCAAACCATACTGGTTTTCATCATATCTGAGTTCTTCACCAAAATTTTCTATTAGTTCTTCCATATTTTTTAAATACGCTAAACCTTTTTCAATATCATTCGCAATTAGATGATTATATGCTTGTATAGTATAAGTATAAAAATAAAGCGATTGATAAAGACTATTTGTTTCTAAAAAAGAGTATTCAATGACATAATCATCCATCTTTTTTATCGTATTCAAATTACCTGAACGTCTAGATAAGTCTTGTATTAAAATTTGAGTAATTAATGACTGAGTATTAACATTTACAGGATTTAATTTGAATGCTACTGAAGCATACTCCAAAGTCTTTTTAAAATTAGATTTCTGACCATAATAATGAGCTAAATTATTATAGTATAATTCAGAAATATTTCTAACTAAAGTCGAGTCTAAAAGACTTTGTTCCAAATATGAAAAGGCAGAATCCATGAAAACTGTATTACTTTCCTGAAACAACCTGTTCTCTGTAATTACAGAAAATGTTTGAAGTATTTGATTATCATCTGCATTCGAAAGATTCGCATATTGTGCTAGGTATTGTATGTCTTCAAGATTGTCAAACTTAGATTTTAATAAAATATTCGCAAGTAGTATACCACTGAGGTATTCATTCTTATCTGATGGATATAAAAACTGTGCTTTATAAATTGAATTAAGTGCTTCTTTAAACTTTTGTTCAGATAAAAAAGTTATTGTCTCATTATAGTACTGCAAGCCTGCCAATTTTTTTAGATCAATTTCATCTTTACTAAAAAAGAATTCATTGTATACTTGACGAACCCCTTTTGAAGCTACTTCATCTTGAGTATAATATTTCAACTCTACAAGTGAGTTTACAGCATCATTAATCTCAGTGTCACTTGGTTTATAAAAACCATCTTGAGGAGCTGTTGATTCCAAAATTATACCTTTGGTTTTTGGATATGCTATAGCATAAACATGTGTTGGAGTTTCCTTTATTGCATATGGAATATTGTACTTATCCAAAATGAGACAATATAAAGCTGTAGCTGAAACACAGTTATACTCTTTTACATCAAAAATTTTACTAAAATTCGATACTTCTCTATATTTCAAAAAGAATTTTCTATGAGTAAGATTAAAGAGTAATTTCAATTTTTTTTCCTCAGATTTTGACTCAAATTTCTTTTTAGAAAGCTCCTCTATCAATAAATCAATTTCATGACTAGCTTTATCAAGCAATATATTTGAGTTGTCTTCAGATATAGCAAATAGAATTTCTAAAGAACTATGATTTTCTATATCTGTAAGAACACCTTTCTCAAAATCATTTTTAAATTCGATATGCTCTAGCTGTGCAGAAACGAAAAAAGGTCTGATCAGAAAAAATATTAAGACGATCCTAAAAAGTTTATTACTGTTCATTTTGAAACTGTTTTCAATTCTCTTTTAACAAATCACGATTGACTCGAAACTATTCAAAGTCTTTCTTCAAAACAAAAAAATAATCATATTATACTGAGTAATTGTATTTTGATAAGCTAAAGCTAACTGCCGTAAGTTTGCAGGCTGCAAAAAAAGAGTTGGCTTAACTTGTGGCAAATCCTTACAGAATAATAAGGCCCTAAAACAAAAAGCTCAAACTAGTAACTATACTAATTTGAGCTTTTTCTTTTATACTAAATTCTTAGGAAGCTAACTGAAACTATGCCACTACTACTTCCTCTACGTCCAGTTCTTCAACTTTTTGTGTATTCAGACTATGTTGTAGAATGATGAAAGGCAATAAAGCATGTGGTACTCGGTATATCACAGCAGGAAGCCATTGTAAAAATGTATTCTCTAAAAACTCCAAATGGAAATGCCCTGTCAATCTTGCCAATGACGTTAAACTTCCCCATACAACCATATAGATCAACATTGGTCTTTCAATTTTTGAAATAAAAATCCCTATGGCTACGATAAAATCTAGAATGCCTGCTACCAACAACATGTATTTTGCTTGGTCTTCACTGACTCCTAAAGTAGCAATGGTCATATCTAGAAACTTCCCTGGTAAAGGATAAAAGCCTACAGCATACAAACCATGGCAGATAAATGTAAGTGCGATAATTACTTTTGCGGCTAATACAGGAAATTCTTTCTCCCGATTTCTGATCATATACCAAAGTAAAAATGGTGCTGAAAACTGGGCTGAATATTCCAAAAACTGCGCAAGTTGCATAAACTTTTCTTTCGCATAAAGAAAGGCCAAAAAGATAAGTGCTACACTACTGATCAACTGCAAACCCATTCCTAGTTTTCTCAAGATGCCTTCTTTTTGAAGGCCAAAAATGGAAAGAGCTGCAAGTAAATAAAGTACACCAAAAAGAGTAATTGTAGCATTGATCCATTGATCGGTCACAGGGCTAGTCACATAGCTGAACCAATCAAATGCTAATGTATTTTCCACAAAATTTCTAAGCAAAGCCTCATCCCATAACAAAGTACGAAATGGAGCATCCCAAACAAGGTGTTGAAATGCTCGACCGATTAAAACACAAAAAGCACTAATAGAAAGATAAAATAGTAGTTGTTTTTTCATGGGGATACTTTTTATAAGTCAATGAAATAGTTCGAAAATATAGTTCTATTTATTTTCCTTAATGTCAACCATTTATGAATAAAAGATCACACTTCCTTAGGACATTATAAACAGATTAATACCCCAAGGTTAACAAGTCAACTATACTTATTATCTCATTGATTATCTATTCATTAGCCATTCATACGATTAAGTCAACTTGCGGCAACTTAACTTTTTTATTCATTCCTACTAAAACAGAATCATGAGGAATCTTTTACTCAAAGTATGTATCACAACGCTAATGCTAATGGGGCTAAGCCTTTCAGCAATTATGGCCAATACCGACAAGTATCGTTTGGTATTACGTGGCAATCCATCAACAACAATGACCATCGCTTGGAATCAAATTTCAGGCAGCAACCCTGTTGTCTATTACGGAACAACAGATTTTGGAACCAACTACAGTGCTTATCCAATGAGCAAAACGGTAGACCGTTCGGTTTCTTATGCAGGGATGAGTAATCAGTTTGCTCGTCTGACAGGACTTCAACCCAATACAGCTTACTATTTTGTCATCAGAGATAGCCAAGGCACTAGCCAACGCTTTTGGTTCAAGACTGCTCCTGCTACTTCGGCTGATCGTTTGTCATTTATCGCGGGTGGCGATTCTCGTAACAACAGAACTCCACGACAGAATGCAAATCGAATTGTATCTAAACTAAGACCTCATGCGGTTCTTTTTGGTGGAGATATGACTTCCTCTGGTACAAATTCAGAATGGCAAGACTGGTTTGACGACTGGCAATTGACCACAGGTTCTGACGGAAGAATGATTCCGATTGTGGCTACTCGTGGAAATCATGAAAGCTCAAACACGATGGTTTATAACCTATTTGATACGCCTTCATCTGATGTATATTATGCCATTACTTTTGGTGGTGATCTGATCAGAACTTATACCTTAAACACCGAAATGTCTATCAGCGGTAACCAAACTACTTGGCTCGCAAACGACTTAGCAGCCAATGCTAATGTCACTTGGAAAACGGCACAATACCATAAGCCTATGCGTCCGCATGTGAGTTCTAAGTCTGAAGGAAATACACAATACAGCTCTTGGGCAAATCTTTTCTACGATCACAAAGTTCAGTTGGTGGTAGAGTGTGATGCCCATACCGTAAAAACAACTTGGCCTCTTAGACCTACTACAGGAAGTGGAAGCGACGAAGGTTTTATCAGAGATGATGTAAATGGTACGGTCTACGCAGGTGAAGGATGTTGGGGTGCTCCACTGCGTTCTAACAACGATAACAAAGCTTGGACAAGAAATAGTGGAATGTTTAATCAAGTGAAATGGATTTTTGTAGATGAATCTAAAATCGAGTTGAGAACAGTAAGAGTAGACAATGCCACTAGCGTTGGTACGGTAAGTGACCACAACATTTTCACTGCTCCTTCCAACTTAGACATCTGGTCGCCTTCAAACGGTTCGGTCGTGAGCATTTTGAATACAAATGTCAGTGTGCCTGAAGTTAGCCTCACTGCTCCTACAAATGGTACTTACTACGAAAGCCCTCAGTCAATTACTTTAAGTGCTTCTGCCTCTGATGCAGACGGCAATATTACGGCTGTTGAATTCTTTGTCAATGGACAATCGGTTGGGACAGATACATCTGCGCCTTACAGCCTTAATTATAATCTGCCAGCAGATGGAAACTACAGTATTTATGCCATTGCGAAAGATAACGACGGATATGCTACAACATCTGAGAGTCGTCAGGTAAACGTAGGACTTGTACAAGAAAGCTTGAGCGTTCGTATTGCTTCTGGTAATGATGATGTGGAAGAAAGAACTGATGGCTCCATGTATATGAATAGTTCAGATATTGAGCTAGTTTACGACGGAGGAAATCAAACTGTTGGTCTTCGTTTTTTAAGCTTGGATATTCCTCAAGGAGCAACTATTGACAATGCATCTATTCAATTTACTACGGATGAAACAGGTGGGGCAAACGGTACACTCACTATTTATGCTCAAGATGCAAACGATGCTTCTGCCTTCTCTACTTCTAACAACAATGTTTCTTCTCGTACTAAAACTTCTGCTTCAGTAAACTGGTCTCCTTCTAGCTGGTCTAGTATAGGACAAGCAGGAAGTGCGCAAAGAACTCCAGAATTGAAAACATTGGTACAAGAAGTAGTCAACCGTTCGGGTTGGTCATCTGGAAATGATATGGTTTTTATCATTGAAGGTAACGGCGAAAGAACTGCTGAATCTTACGACGGCGTTTCGGGTAGTGCTGCATTGCTCAACATCACTTATACTGTAGGTGGCGGGAGTACTCCTACTCCAAATGAATATACATTGAGTATAAATACATCTAACGGTAGCGTATCCAAATCGCCAAACCAATCTACTTACACCGAAGGTTCAACTGTATCTTTAACTGCCACACCAAATAGCGGTTATGAATTTAGCTCATGGTCGGGGGCTGTAAGTGGTTCTCAAAACCCAATCAGCATTACCATGAATTCGAATAAAACGGTAAGTGCTAACTTCTCTGCCATCCAAACTGGTGGAACTCCTGTAACTATTTCTAAAAGCGTAGCAACAGGAAACGATGATGCTGAAGAGGCTGAAAGTGGAAATATGTATCTAAACAGCTCTGACTTGGAGTTAGTATACGATTCACATCAGTCGGCAGGAAACCAAAAAGTAGGTATTCGTTTTACAGGCTTGTCGATTCCACAAGGCGTAAGCATCAGCGATGCTTATATCCAATTTACAGTAGACGAGACGAAAAATGATAGTGGAAACCTACAAATCTATGCTCAAGACACAAATGATGCCGCAGGTTTCAGCAGTTCTTCAAACAACATTTCATCAAGAACAAAAACTTCTGCTTCTGTTTCTTGGACTCCTGCCACTTGGAGTAGTGTAGGCGCTGCAGGAACGGCACAACAAACACCTAACTTATCTTCATTGGTACAAGAAGTAGTCAATCGTTCGGGTTGGTCATCTGGAAATGACATGGTTTTTATCATTGAAGGTAACGGTAGAAGAACCGCCGAGTCATACAACGGCTCTAGCAGTAAAGCACCTAAATTGTACATCACATACCTTAGCAATGGAAATGCGCGTAAAGCAAATATTTCTCTTGAAGCTACTACTCAATTCCAAATCTTCCCGAACCCCATCCAAGAAATCGTAAACCTTGAATTCAATTCTGAAAAGGATGGACAACTTCAAGTTACGTTTACAGATATGGCTGGAAGAACTGTTTTGGTTGAATCCCTTGAGGTAAAAACGGGCTTAAACAAAATAGAGCTAGATGTCAATGGACTTCCTTCGGGAGTTTATGTAGCGAATATTGTTGGAGCAGGTATATCTGAATCTGTCAAGTTGACGAAGTAGTACCAAGCTAAGTTAATAAGCTCTGATAAAGGATAACTTAAGTACTAGGACAAATAATTTCAGATGAAAAAATACTGTTCTTAGAGTAACTCTAAGAACTTACAAACGAATGTGAGAGTCTTCAGACTCGACAATATTACTGATTTTGAGTCTAAAGACTCTTTCATTCATAGATTAATCCTTAGATCGCTTAGCTAACTCTAAGGATAGTTATACCTATTTTCCATTCATAGAAATTCATACACAGTGGAGATTGTATTCCTTACTCAAATGGTAGTCTTCATTTCTTTGCTTGATCAAAGAAACGAAGACTGCGTCCGCCCAGAAAATCAAGCCACATAAAAAACGGTCAGCGCACTAGCTACCGCTTCTCCGCTTTTGTGGCAAACAACCCACTAGACGCATAAGAGGGAGGCTAGTCCCATCGTGCGAAGCTTGGGATGATTTGTGGGGAGGATGATAGAATGGGACTTGACTTTTTTTGCTTCGTTTTTTGTGTCAAGACAAAAAATGAAGACTACAATTAAGTAAAAAACAATTGTAACCACTGTGAAAGATCAATCTGAATGGAAATCGAAATTACTCGAATTCATATACCCACCTACTTATCGACTTATTAAATCAAAGAACACCTACAGACCGAAGTTTGTAGGTGTTTTATTTTATAACATATCAAGCCTACATAAAATATCACTCTACTTTAAATAGAATATAATTTAACAATCATTGTTTCTAGCATTATTTTTGCGGATTGATCTTTTTACATTATCAAGCCTTTTTACCAATACTTGAGTCAAAATATACGCCATATCGACCGACAAATCCTTGCACAAGGGTTACAACTCAAACTTAGCATTACCGCTATTGCTGAAACTTTGAATGTAGCTCCTTCTACCCTATACCGAGAGTTAAAAAGAAATCGTAAGAAAGATGGCAGTTATGACCCTGACTATGCACATTCATTATATTTAGCACGAAAAAAACGAGTAGGTAGTCGCCCCAAAAGAAAAGCATATAGTCAGAAGAAAAAGCCTTATCAGTTATATGCGAAAAGGAAAGATATACGATGGTTTTCTGATACGAGTATAGGCCGAAAACCAAAGATAAAAATAGCTTTTGCATCCAAATTCAGTCATTTTCTCATTTTTAGAGCTGTTCCGAATGCCTACAAAACATTTGACTACCGAAAAGATGGTTTACTCTATCTTTTACTTTTCCGCCATGAAGGTTGGAAATTTAAAACGATGGTCGATGTCTTGTATACTCAAATTCTGGCTTTATCCCCTACGGCTCTTCTCCAAGGCATCAAAGAACAGTTTGTCAAAACCAAAAGACAAACTTACATGGGAGAAGTCCGTCCAAAGGTCGCTTAAGCACACAAATTGTATCGTTATACACTGTTTTAAGCTACTCTTTTCTGCTCCCAAATAGAATTTTCAATAGCAATACACTGATAGCATTCTCTTATTCTTCTTCTTTTCTGTAAAAAAACCGATCAACTGAAGTTCTAATTTCAGTTTTGCATTTGCTCACGCTTTCACTTCTCTTTTAGACTCGGAGAATTTATTGTAGTTAAAGTCTGAAGTAAAAAAGCAGTATTCTCTCAAAAACATACACACAATATATTTCCTAATAAAACCCAAGAAATTTAAGGTCTAGCTCCATTACATTTAGTCTGCGCTAAATTCAGTTCGCTCTTTGCTCTAACTTTGAATAAGTTTTCCCTTTATGAAACCGATCATTTCTCTTCCAAAATATTTCTCTTCAGCTTTTTTGCTGGGTGATAAAGATAATTTCTCATTCAAAGAGCGAGTGATCAACTGTACATTTTTTTGTGGATCAATAGCAACATCTACTTTATATATAACTGGGATTCAAACATTCACTCCTCTTTTTTCCATTATCATCATCAGTAGTATAATTTTGGGATTTATTGGATATCTCACTACGAGAATATACCGAAGATACCTTGTAAGCTTACTCATATTAATTGTACTTGAGCTAATTATCATAGTGATGCTATGGAAGGAGAAAGGAGGAGTATTAGGGCTAGTTCCAATTACCTTTATTGGAATTGTTGTTATCGATATTCATTTAATTCCCAAAAAATACAATCCTCTATTCATCATCACTTCTGTATTACTTTTTAGTGCTGTCATTTTCGCTGAGGTTAAATTTTCAGAACTCCAAATAGAAGTTTCATCTACCATTGAAGAAAAAATAGCTTTAGCCAGTATTAATTGGGGCGCAATTATGTTGATCATTTTGGCAATCATTGTGCTATTCAAAAATGAATATGACAAAGCACAAAATATACTTCATGAACAAAAAGAGGAACTAAAACAGATGCTCCAAAAAGAACAGGAACGGCACCAAATGAAAGGCGCTTTTTTGGCAATGGTATCGCATCAGTTTCGTACTCCAATGACAGTGATACAAAGCTCTACAAACCTCATTCAACTTAGGGCTAGCAAAAGTTTTCAAGGTTCTGAACTTGATAAAACTAGCCGACAATTCGAGAATATCTATGGAGCAATAGACACCCTAACTAACATTATGGAAAGAATGCTCAACTATGAAAGCATACAGGCGAATAATGTAAATTTCAATCCTAAAATGTTAGAACTCCAAAGCTTTATTCAAAAGATTATTAACAATTATCCTACGACTAAAAAGACTCAAAAGATAGATTTAACCTATACAGGTACTGCAAGACAAATACAAGCCGATCCTATTTTGATGGAGCATTGTATTTCAAACTTGATATCGAATGCCGTTAAATATGATCCTCAACATCGCTTCCCTAACATCAATATTTGTTTTACAAAAGATAATGTGCAAATAAGCATTTCAGATAAAGGTTTAGGCATTCCAGAAGAACAACAAAAAGAGCTCTTTTCACCTTTCTTTAGAGCAAAAAATGTAGCCAATATCAAAGGAACAGGCGTTGGTTTATTTGTGGTTAAAAATTTTATAGAATTACATGATGGACAAATCACCGTTAAAAGCAAGGAAGGAGAAGGGACTACCTTCAAGCTTAGTTTACCCTTTAAAAAGAATAATCTAAAAGTCGAAGCCCCTTCAATCTAATATATGTACGTTCAGAAATTCTCTTCTATTCAACTGCTAGGAGATAAAAGTGAGTTTACATTCGAACACCAGATGCTCAATAGCAGTTTATTACTCGTTATTTTTGGTAGTCCTTTTCTTCTTGGTATTGAAGCTAATTCAGGCAATTTTGACCTTTTTATATACCCAATCACTTTTCTTTTTGTAACGGCAGTATTCGCTTACAGAGCTTCGCGAATCAGAAAAAAATTCTTTACGGCATTATACCTTTTTTCCCTAATTGTTATCATCCTATTATTTATCACTTGGGCTTTCTTAGGTGGTATTAAGGGTTTTCTCCCAATCGTTTCCTTCCCTTTATTGATTTTGCTAATTCAATTTTTTCCAAAAGTCTATTTTAAATACATCATTGGCAGTTCATTACTCTTATTCTTTATATTCTTTTATCTAGAGCATGAGCACCATGACCTTATTTTAATCAAAGACTTAAGCTTAAAGGATATTATTATCAGATGGATTTTCGCACTTACGATTGCTTTTTACTCATTGTATATATCGAAGAAGCAATACCACAAATGGAAAAATGCCTTTTATGAAAAAGAAGTACAACTCAAAACTACTCTCAGAAAAGAACAGGAGATAAATCAGCTGAAAGGTAAATTCATTATGATGGTAGCCCATCAGTTTAGAACTCCGATGACTACCATACAAAGCTCTGCGGAACTCTTAGAATTGAAAAATAGAATAAGACATAAAGATGATCCTAATGATGAAATTCAGTACAATCGGATTTATGGTGCCATAGCTGATCTGACTGAAATGATTGAACAAATTACTTATATTGAAAATATAGAAAAGGAAAAACTTAGCTTAACTCTCAAACCGACCAATCTTTTGGTGCTCTTGGAAGAGTTGCTTCAGCAGACTACATGGAAAAAAGCGACATCTCATCATCATGCGATCACAACGATTGGAGCTATTCAGAATCTAGCCTTAGATGAAAAACTCATCAAAAAAAGTCTTGAAATCTTAATCTCAAATGCTATAAAATTCGACCCAAAACATCGGTTACCATTCATCCAAGTTGAGTATAAAACACATCATGTTGAGATCTTCATTAGAGATCGGGGGATCGGAATTCCAGAAACTGAATTTGAGTTTTTATTTACCCCGTTTTTTAGAGCATCCAATGCCAACAATATCAAAGGAACAGGCTTAGGCTTACTCACGGTAAAACATTTTATAGAGATACATCAAGGGAGTATTTCTGTAAAAAGTAAGGAAAATCAAGGTACTGAAGTTTGTCTTTGCTTGCCATATTAAACCTTCTCAAAAGATATCTTATTCTGATGATCTCCATCAAGGTTTTAGTCTTCACACTATACTACATTTAGGTCACTAAAAGATGAGGTCAAAGTAAGAAAAATCATCTGTAACTATACTCGGCTTCATTATCCATTTTTTACGCAAAAACTTAACTATCATGAAAAGAAATATGGGCTTACTCGATCGCGCAATAAGAGTTTTTATCGCTCAATTGATTGCAATATTATTTTATATGGATATCATTTCTGGCGTTTTAGGAATATCCTTGATCGCTGTGGCATTGGTATTTACATTAACAAGCTTGCTAAGTTTCTGTCCGTTATATGCTCCTTTCGGAATAAAAACTTGTACACTGAATAAAGAAGCTTAGAAAATTATTTAAGGAACAATACAAAGGCGATCATCTAGTTTGGGATGATCGCCTTTTTCTGTTTTTTTAGTCTGAGTGAACTATGTGATATTTTCGGATTTTCAAGTTTAAAATCGAGTCTGAAGACTCTTGTATCATTAATAAATCCTTAGAACGCTTTGCTAATTCTAAGGATAGCATAACAGGAATAACCTGAATTGATAATTAGGTCTACTCAATGTTGCTGTTTTTAATCACTAATCCCCATCCAATCCAAAAAGCTTTTAACTTTTGCTCTGCTGATAATGATTTCAAAATCATGTTGAGGCTTTAAACTCAATTTCAGACGACTATTGAAATACTTTGAGGCTTTTACAATGGCTTCAATATTTACGATCACATTCCGAGTTGGGCGGTAAAATTTTTCGGGTGGTAAAATTGTCTCTAGCTGATTTAAGCTTTTGTCAAGAAGGCTTCGCTTTCCATCAAAAGAGACTATAGTTGTGTATTTATCTTCTGCTACGAAATAGGCAATTTCGTCTACAGTTATATAGCTGTAGTTATCCCCTGTTTGAATCAATAATCGCTGTGTTTTTTGAGGACTGTGCTTCGCAAAAATATCCTGAAATATAGCGGTATCTATTTCTTTCTTTTTCTCTGAAGCGCTGAATTTTTCGATTGCTTTTTCAAGTTCCTCTGAACTGATCGGCTTTAAGAGGTAATCAATACTATTTACTTTGAACGCTCGAATGGCATATTCACTGTAAGCGGTCAAGAATATAATAGGTGTTTTTACTTCTACCGAATCAAAAATTTCAAAGCTAATTCCATCTGAAAGTTCGATATCCATAAAAATAAGATCAAGCTTATCCCCGTGTTCTTTCAACCAACTCACCCCTTCGCTTACGGTTTGGATACACTTTACAACTTCAAAATCTTTATAGTTCTCTAGCAGTTTGATCAACTCTAGCTGAAGTAGCTTTTCATCTTCAATTATCAATACATTCATAAGGCTTCAATAAAAGGAACAAACACTTTAAACACATTATCTTTATTTTCGATGACAATCTCTTGCCCAAAAGTATTGTACCTCATTTTTATATTTTCTAGACCAATACCCCATGAGCTCGTGCTCGATTTCATGGCTATTGGATTGGAGACTTCTACCCCATCCTCTTTTACTTTTAGAGTGACTACCATCGGGTTTTCATCCGACATTTTATTGTGCTTCACTACATTTTCAATCAGTAATTGAAGTACCATAGGTAAAATATATTTGCGGTCACACGCAGTCTTGTTCTCTATTTTCAGAACAAATGCCTCTCCAAACCTTGTCTTGAGAAGAAAGGTATAATGTTCTAAAAACTTGAATTCTTCTTTCAATTCTATAAGGTCTGAATCTTTAAAATCAAGTACATGACGAAGTACAATCGAGAAGCTGTTTACGTACTTTTTGGCTTTATCTTGAGAAATACTAATCAACGGGCTGAGTACACTTAGACTATTGAATAAGAAATGAGGATTGATCTGATTTTTCAATAACTCATACCTATATTTTGTATTCTCATGTAGCAATTGTTTTGTTCTCAATTCCGATTCATAATGTGTATTCATCAAAACCATCAGTTCAATAATTGGAACAAGAAACAGATTGACAATAGTGCCTACGGCCAAAAGGTAAACGATTTTCTCTCCTGTGATTAGATCTTTCCCCACAATCAAAGAAATGATTTGATTGACAAATAAAATCCAAGAAAAGGTAAGTATCGAGAAAACGATAAAGTCTACAAAAGTACGAATAAAGGCTGTTTTGGATGACCATGCGAGCTTTGTGGTGTTTAACCAATTCACAATTTTGAAAGTCATACCAGCCACAAACAACAGATTGAAGTAATTGATGATAAACTCGAATAAGAGTCCAAATGAAAATTCTAATGCTCTTCCATTGTAGTGCCAGTCGAAAGCTAGAAGTACAAACTGAAAAATGACAGAAAAGAAAGCCATAATCAGCAATAAATTCCAACCGAAAAATTGCTTTACCTTTAACTCACTCATATTACCTTAAAATTCTATTTTGTAGTACAAATTCGGTATCAAGAACAATACATTATCTTCATCAATAGTGTTCTCTCTCAAGTTATATTTATAACCAGCCATCTGCTGTGTTAACACTGCATTCTGGAAGTCTAAGCCCCAAGTACGGGTTGTACGTTCCTTGTTGATCTTATAGGTAATCCCTGCATTTAGCCAAAACTCTGGTCTACCCTGCCATTCATATAATCGGGTTTCATCATTCACAACCGATCTGTTTTCATGCGTTTCTGCTTCTAGGTAAGGAGTCAATCGTCCACCACCCATATAAGTTGCATTGAAGTTAAAACCTAATAGGTTTTTCTTTTTCACAACAAACTCTTTCCCAAGTGCAAGCGTAGCCATATAGTTTCTATTGTAAAGGGTGTTACGCTCTATATTCATCGCATCGGTATATTTAGAATCAAAGATTGATGCGGTGAGCAGGTAGTAGAAACCTCTATCCATTTTGCGTTCTAAGGATACATCTACACCTATATTTGTTCCTGTTCCATCATTCGTGATTGCGCCATCTACTTGCCATACATTAGAATAATTGGCAAAAGAATAAGGAGTTCCTTCAATCACAGGTACATCAAACAGCTCCTGATAATAAGCTTCTATGGTTAAGCTTGTATTTTCGGAAAGGTCAAAACCAAGACTTAATACATAATGATCTGCCTTAGATAATTTCAGATCGTTGAACTGATTATCTTCGGGTCTTTTGTAGAAATATGTCTTCAATTCTTCTCTTTTGGTATGACGACCGTAGGCTAAACCAAAGTTAGCAAAAGGTAAATACTGCCAATTTAATCCTATTCTTGGTTCTAGCGTTACTTCATCTACCATCTCAAACTTTGTCGTAGAAAGCCCTGTGGTTAAATCTACCGTTGGACTAAGGCTAAACTTGAACTGTGTAAAGGCACTTACGCTAAAGCTATTCCCCACGACATTGTAATGTTCGTGAAGGGCTGAAGTAGGCTGTGGCGCTTCAGAAGCGTAAGAATCTACATGTAATAAACTTGCTCTAACGCCTGTTTCATTCGTAATTTTTCGACTGAGTTTAGAGTACAATCGTGTAGAAAATTCAAGTTTACTTTCGTGCGTTTTATACTTTGCATAAGGAGACAATGAGCCTGTGTTCAAGGTATCGGCATCTTGAGTAAAGTAACTCACATCATTTTTATAGTAGTTTGTGGTATAGCCAATATTTGAGCGAAGTGCCGAAGCCCCTCCTACATTGATATTGTGATTTATCCCTACAGCTCCCATTCCAAAATGAATGTCCTTTTCTAAAAAATCTTGAAAATACGTTCTGTATTTTATGTTATACTCGTCTTTATCTTCATCATGTTTTACTTGATATTTTTTGAAAGGTGTTGGGTTACTACTCAAGCCTCCCATACCCCAAACAGATATATCTCCTATTTGCTTTGATGGGAAACTCAGATTAAAAGATAAATCTTGGAAATGTGGCGCAGCTCCCCCTGCCAATTCACCATAATAACCAATGAAGCCATGTCTGTAGTTTACAAGATAGCTAGAGCCTTTATCTTTGTTAATCGGCCCTTCTGATGCTAAATCTACACCAAGAATACCCATCTGAGCCATATGCTGATGTTCTTCATTGTTTCCCTGTCTGAAACTCACATCGAACACCCCAGAAGTGGCATTGGAAAACTCTGCTGGAAATGCCCCAGAAAAGAAGTCTGAACCCTTAAGCATATTTGAACTGTAAATGGAGATTAGACCAGCTCCTGCAAGGTTTCCTCCACCAAAATGTGCTGCACCAGGAACATCCATTCCATTCAATCGCCATAATACACTGTTCGGAGAGTTACCTCTAATAACTACACCATTATCTTGTGGAGCTGAAAATGTAACACCAGCAAAATTATAGGCTACACGTGATGGGTCACTTAAACCTCCTGCAAAACGAGAGGATTCTTCTACTGTAAAAGATCTTGCACTTACAGGCGCCATGGTATTATAAGACTCGCTTCCTTTTCGAGCTGTCACAACTACTCCTTCCAAGATTTCGGAATCTTCCTCCAATTTCACATCCAAAAACAATGGTTTGGAAGAAGTCACTAGAATTCCGGGAAGTCGTGATTGCTTATACCCCATATAAGAAACGACGATGGTATGTCTACCTACGCTTACGCTTTCTAAGGTATAATGTCCATCCTGATTGGTAATCGCACCTGTATTTGTATTTTCAATGCTTACAGTGGCTCCGATAAGCGGTTCTCCTGTGATTACATCGATTACTTTTCCTTTAATTTCTTGAGTAATATTTTGGGCTACTGCTTGTTGAGCAATGAGTATGATAATTAGAAACGATACAAGTTTGTTTGTCATTTGTCTATAAATTATGATTACAGTACAAAAGACGTTTTGTTATGCCCTATTTCAAATGTATATCCGATGAGCTTACAATTACAAGGCATGAACTTAAGGATAGAAGTCATGAAGAAATTTGGAATTGTAGCTTCAGCCAATATCCGATTACGCTTTTCTCATTCGGACAATCAAAATAGGTGGAAACTTGCTAAATACATCATCTCGGTTATTCTGTTCAAAAGTAGGTTCAAAAAATCCATCAATCACCAGAGCATTCTGCACTCCTAGATTGAGGTAATAACTGATAGGTCTATGAAAATAAAATTGCTCTTGTTTTTGCGTTGTGATTGCCGTTCCTTTTGAAGTACTTTCTTTCATATAATCATGAATAACTAAAGAGTTACTTTCTTGTACTTCTACAAACTCAGAATTAAAACAAGGATGTTGGATTGAAAACACAAAGCTTCCTTCATCGGTCAATAGCTTATGAATTTGCTTAAATAGTTTCTCGATATCGGGCATATCCATAAAAACCATATTAGATACAATGCCATCGTAGGTCATATCTTGTAAGCTTTCCAAATCAGCATCATTGGTCGCATCTAAGACTTCATAACTTATATTATCGCAATCGTACTTTTTCGCGTTTCGAATATTGTTCTCCGAAAAATCAAAGGCTCGAACTTGAATGCCTTTTTTAGCCATTCGTCTGGCAAAGAGTCCATTTCCACACCCAACATCTAAAAGCCTGTCTCCTTCTTTAAGTCCCAAAAGTCGTTCAGTTTCGGGAGCAATCAATTCTTTATGCCAATCATTCCCTGCTTCTCCCATTGCCTCATCCCAATCATTGGCATTTACATCCCAAATGTTTCTATTTTCTTTGTTTACTTTTTCTGATTTCATACGATCGTATCGGTTTTCAATCTAAAACTAAGAATCATTAGCTATGATAAGAGAAAACAAGTCTCAATAAGTCCTAAGAATCAAGCCATCTCAAAAAATCAGCTACTCTTACTCTACTCACTAAAACCTTATCATGAAATGTAGGCGAAAGCGTGATCAACAATCTACTGTTGAAATACTTAGAGGTACTTTTGATTGCATCTACAGAGGATATAATATTTCGAGCTAGTCTGAAAAAATCTTGTGGATTAAGCGCTGTTTCTATCTTATCTAAAGTTTCATCTACGATATACTTCTGCTCTTTCTTTGTCACAAGGAAAGTTACCTTCTCTTCTGAATAGACATAAGCAATATCCCTTGTATTTACATGATGGTAATTATCCCCCAATTTGACGACAAAACGTTTTCGATAAGTCGGACGATTGAGTTGATGAATCAGTTGATTGATTGCGCTTGGTGAGTTTTCTGCTTCTTTTTTATATGATAATTTTTGAATCGCTTTCTTTAATTCTTCTTCGTCAATGGGTTTTAAGATATATCCAATACTATTTACTTGGAAGGCTTGAATCGCATATTCATCGTAGGCTGTGGTAAAGATGATAGGGGTACGAACTTCCACTTGCTCAAAAATCTCAAAACTCTTCCCATCTGTAAGCTGAATGTCCATAAAAATCAAGTCGCATGAATTATTCTTTAGCCAATCCACACTTTTTTCAACAGACTCTAGAATGGCTACTATTTCATAAGCTTGAAAGTTTTCCGTAATAATTCGCTTCAGTTGCTCTTGTGCTAAAGGTTCATCTTCTATAATTACTACTTTCATACATTTAGCTATTTTACGCTTTGTTAGATCGTTGGAATTTTTACTCGAAAAAACAGCTCACTCTCTGTTATTTGCAGCTCCGAATTACAGACAAGCTTAAACCTACTATTCAGATTCATTAGTCCAATTCCATTCGAATCTTCACTTTTCTTCATTGGGTTCTTGTTGTTTTCAATACAGATCAAATCTTCTTCGGCATAGATTCTTAAGTGTAGTTTCTTGTCTTGCGAAACAATGTTATGCTTCACTGCATTTTCAATGAGCAACTGAAAAGTCATGGGTGGAATCGATTTGTTTCGTTCCTCTTTACCTAATTCAACAGAAAAATCAAGGTGATCTCCCAAACGGATTTTTAATATTTCGATATAGTCGGAAGCAAAGGCTAACTCTTTCTCAACAGCGATAAGCTCCGTTCTGTCATAGTTGAGAACGTAGCGATAGATTTTAGATAACTTCTTGGTGAATAGCACTGCATTTTGAGGGTCGGCATTGATTTGTGCACTTAATACATTTAGGCTATTAAATAAAAAATGAGGATTGAGCTGACTTCGGAGTTGATTATATAAGTACTCTGAGTTTTCACTTTTGAGTTTAATGATTTCTAGTTCTTTCTTTCGTTGATCATCGTATTGGAAAAAAAATTCTAATTGAAAGATCATCAAGAAATTGATAAAAATCGCTGAGATAGAGGGCACATTTAAGATGAACTTACTCAGAAGTTGATCGAAAATCCGTTCTCCCAAAAACACATAATTGGCAATCAGCGAGATACTTACTGATAAAACGGCTCCTAGACTAAGCTCTACTACTAGTCTTAAAATGAAATTGTCTCGGAATAAAACTTTATTACTGATCCATCTGATCATTTGCATATCAATCAAGATGACAAGTAATAAGAATGGAAATGAAAGCAAGGTTTGATTAATGACGCTTACAATCTGAAAATTGTCTTTATGCTGAATCAATTGAAGCATCATAAAAAACAAGGCTAGAAAGATCAGTGCTGATGATACAACTAGAAAATATTGTTGATGCTGTAATTTTTTCCGAGTTAAAGCCATAATACATAAAACAAAACATCAGACCAGTTTCCTGATCTGATGAAGTTGATGTTCTTAATATCTGATACCAAAAGTGAAACCAATCCAGCCTTTCAAGTCAACATTTCCGTTGTTACTTTCAAACAATGTGTAAGGAGCTAGTTGAGAGCCGATCAATTCTCCATCTTCCCCTTGGTATTTAGAAACAGTCATATTCAATACAGGACCAGCGAAGACCTTCACCCCAGATTTAAACTCTTTTGAACCTGTAACTTTTAACTGTGTCAGCATATTCAAATCAGAAGTAAATTCCTGTCCTTCTGAAAGTCCATAGCCAAGAAGTTCAATTTGAGTTGCGAAGTTATTTTTTAGAGCAATGTCTTTACCAAAACCTAAACCAACAGCATATTGAAGGTCATCTGTTTGGTTGATGTAATTTACACCTGCTGAAAAAATAGTATAGAATTTATCAGTACCCAACTTGAAACTTCCATACGTATGAAGTGCATCTGAGAATCCTATTTCAAATTCTTTTTTACCATTTTTCTTTACAATATTGATCAAGCCAATAGAAGTACCACCTACGCTATCTGCTATATTAATCAGACCTATCTGCGTTCCTGCCTTATCGGCTACATTCAGAATTCCACTCAATTGGAAAGCAACATTACCTTTTGCTGTCACATTGGTAATTCCACTGATTTGCACACCTCTATCTTGATCTGATGCAATATTCGTGATACCCGCAAATTGTACTGCTTTCTCACTTTTTGCACTATAATTTGTCAGTCCAGCAAACTGAACACCTTTAGTATAGCTAGTATTCACATTATAAAGACCACCTAATTCAAGGACATTATTTCCTCTGCTGTGTCCTCCTAAAAGGTTTAATGAGTAATCATTTATAATCTCGTTTGCTTGAGTTCCATTTGTTCCAATTGGGCTAATAAAACTTAGTTGAAAAGCTTTTTCTGAAGATTGTGCATTTGCTCCACTTATCATTGCTACTGAAGCAAAAATTGCCAACATCACTTTGCTTAATCTTTTCATCATTATAAATATTGTGTTTGCTTGTTTGTTAATCAATGATGCAAAAGTATAAGAGAATGAGTGAGATAGGAATGAAAAAAAGAAGAGCTTAAGGATTAGCCCGATGAACTTCACTTTTGGGGTGCTGAATTTAATTGGCGATGTCAGCACTATTCTTTGAAATAGTTCTAAGAACTTATAAATGAAGAGAGAGGTGGAGGCAGTTCTTCAGACTCTAGTTATTGTAAAGTACACGAGTCTGAAGACGCTCTCATTCATTCTTCAATCCTTAGAGTGCTACGCAAACTCTAAGGATTGTATTACAAAAAATAAAGAGAATTACTTATCTGAAAGTAGTTGAATCATATCATATAATGGCCAACTCCCCCATGTTTCTGTAATCTTTCCATCTTTCAAACGGAAAAATTCCATTGCCTCCCAAGTTATATTCTTATTTGTAGCTTCAATACCCAAGAAGGTATCTTTATGCGTAGCATTCCATGTTAGACGCACAGCAATAAGATCGCCTTCTACAATTACGTCTTCAACTTTCACCTTTAAATCAGGAAAAGTCTTTTCTGCACCTTTGATGATGTTTACGGCATCTTGGTTCGATCTTGCTCCATCTGGTCTATGCTCGTAGTAATCATCCGCAAAGAAGTCCATCACATACTGTAAATTCCCTTTATTGTAAGTCTCTTCAAAGAAGTTTACTACAATTGCCTTATCTAAAGATTCATTGTCTTCCGTTTTTGCATTCTGACAACTTGCAAGCAATAGTAACAATACAAGTACGATTCCGCTGTTAACTATTTTCATATTTACTTCCTTACGTTCCAAAACGATTCGATTACTCTTTATTTTCTTCTAGCCATTTAAGTCTGCGGACATCTGGCGTATGCTTTACTTCAAAATCTTCAAAAGAAGCTTTAAATCCATTGCCATCAGGACTAGCAGCCATCATACCAACCATTACAGGGGTATTCTCATCAAGGTGCACCAAATTACTTAGTTGATACTCTTTTCCGTCTAACGAATAGAAGATTTCAACTGCATCTAGTTTTCTTACTGCTTTGATCCATACTGCTTCAGGTTTCTCCGTAAGTTTAACCACACTCCAATTACTATATTTATCTGTGACTACAGTACTAAAATTATAAACACCATCTACATACTCAATCCCAGTTTTAATCCAACGATTTTCATCAATACGAAGCATTAATCCCATTTGATCATAGCGAGTCTGATAGTCTCCAACCGCTTTTACAGACACTTCAAATTCACCACCTTTGGTTGTATAATAAAAAGGGCCATCATCTACCGTAAAACCATAATGAGTTTGACGCCAATAATCGCTTTGAGGGGTGACGTTCATAACTAAAACGCCATCTTTAACTTCCCATGATTCAGGTTCATTGAACCACTGCATTTTATCAAGATTTTGTGCCATAGATAAATGTGTAAAGAGCAGAAGACAAATGCTGAGATAAATTTTCATAATATAACTTAGTTTGTTAGTGTTCATTATTAAGAAGCGTGAAATTGCGGAATAGAGTTCAGTATCACAATACTGAAAAATAACCATAGCGACCCGTAAAATGGATATAGTAAAGAAGTTAGAACGTGAGTTATTCGAAGGAAATCTAGAAACAAAAACCTCTAAAGAGGAAGTACTAGAGGTGATTGAAATGGTAAAGTCTTTTGTGAAAATTGATGGAGCCTTAGCCGTTATTTCTGATCTAACAAAAGATGTCAGTTATATCTATGCAGGACATTTTGGGACATTCTTGGGTGTAAAACCTTTCGAACTTTCAATGCTAGATACAATATGGGAAGATGAAATTTTTCAGAAAATACATGAGGATGATCTATTTGAACGTCACCTTCTTGAATATGAATTTCTACATTTCCTTAAAGAAATACCTCCTTCGGAACGATTAAATTACGCCACAAAAAGCTACCTAAGAACAAATACCTCAAAAGAAAAAGTGCGTTACATTACACATCGTACGTCTTACCTTAAAACGACTGAAAATGGGCAATTAGCATTGGTGCTTTGTTTGTATAATTTTAGTGATGATCAAGCTCCAAACGTTGGAATAGGTGGGAAAATAATGAACAAAATCACAGGAGATAAAATTGAGGTAAAAACCTATCATCATTCTTCTAGTCTTCTTAGCCCAAGAGAAGGTGAAATCTTACAACATATTGAACGGGGATTATTGAGTAAAGAGATCGCTAGTGCTTTAAATATCAGCGTACATACCGTGAATAGACATAGACAAAATATCCTTGAAAAACTGAAAGCAGGGAATTCTATGGAAGCCGTTCAACGAGCTAAAGCCATGCAGTTGATTACCTAAGAATGGATTTGTTCAGGTATTTTTTTGCAGAATCAATACAATTCTACCTACAAATGAGGGCTCTGTTTTTATTCTATTAAGCAGTAAAAACTAATGGTTGAATAATAATTATACTTCGAATTTAGACTTACATATTTCGACTCTAAAACTGTATACTTCATAATCGCGACAAAGTACAAGTTTCGCCTTAGTAGCACTAAGAGAAAAGCTATAATAATATACTGTAGTTTACTGAATGATAGTATTTTTTAATTTACAGCATATTCACTGATTACAAATTCAACTTTCTCATGTCTAAATATATCTCATTTGACACTATTACTTTTTGAGATTTAATAATTGGACACACTAACTATTATGAAGTTTTTTAAATTACTATTAATCTATTTTCTCTTTTTTATCTCTTATGCTAACCTCCAAGCTCAAGACGATAGCGAGATCGTAAAAGATTCTACGGAACTAAAACAAGAAAAAATTCTTCAAGAATTAGATTCGGTAAAAACATTATTGGATGAGATCAAAGAACTAAAATCAGACTCTTCTTCACTTAAGGATGCCTATAAAAGTGAATACATTCGATTTTCGATAGGTACAAACTTTGACTTTGAGAATAAACTGAAAGCTGATCAACTCTATGCTGATGTTGAAGGAGAATTCTTTATCACAAGAGGAAAATCTACGGATACTACTGACATGGCAAAAATTAAAAAGATATTCTATTCAGCAAAAAAGCATCCTTTTAAAGTCAACTTTAGAGTATTTCAATCAAAAACATTTTCAGAAAATGATAGCTCTAATGCTATATTAAAAGTAGGTGAAGATGAAGGATACAATACTTTTCAATCCCGAAAATTTTCACGAGATATCATTGGGCTTGATATGACCTTTAAAAAGGATTTTGGCAAGGGCTTTCAAGTTGTTTTTCCAGTTTCGGTAGAACACCACTCTATTGTAGATGAACTGACAGTAGAGTATACCGAAGGGGTAGTCCCTGATGGTTATCCAGATAGCCAAAACACTAAATATGATTTAAATTTCATACGTGCTGGTTTAGGTCTAGAATTCCAAAAATCAATCGCCAATAGGGTCCTACTTAGAGGTAGTTTTGATTCTGGTTTAGCTCTTGCATCAAAGTATCGTATTTTCCAAGATACAGATGAATCATCCACTAAAACCTATGCAAATTTTAAAGTAGAATTTCATGAAACTAAAATTGGTCTAAAATTCGGCTTTAACTATATGCAATACTTTAACTTTAGTAAAAATGAAAATGGTAATAGTCTGATACTAGGTGAAAATCTTATATTCTCTGAACGACCTATTTATAGCTTATATGCTACAAAAGTTTTCGCTTTACAACAGGTATTTAATTTTATTGGACTAGAATAATAAATTAAAGTGTCAAATGATAGCCTTACTTCTAAAGAAGTAAGGCTTTTTTATATACCTGAAATAAACAACTACAGATGTAATTCCTCATAATCCCCACACCCTTTCTTAATATTATCAAATATTCATTTCTTTGTAAAAAAGAAAATGATGAAAATACAACACTTCGCCCTTTTGGGTATTACATTCTTGACATTGATGTCTTTCTCATTCCTTCAGTATACAGAAGAGGATGAGCCTAACTATTACTCTAGTGACTATATCATTACCTATGGCCAAGCTGGGCCTTTTACTTTGAATAGTGCTTTCCCTGGGAAAGAAGGAGAATACATGGGCTATCAACTTGTTCAGAGAAAACAAATCCGCTATGCTGAAGATGGAGCTGATACGCTCACAACTTTCCATGCACAGAAAGATGGAATTACGCATATTATTATCCACCCAAAATATAATAATGACGCTCTTATTGGAGGCTTAGAAGTGGTTAGCGCTTTGTATGAGACTAAACATGGCGTTGGTGTAGGCAGCTCTTTGTATGATTTCTATGCTATTTATCCAGATGCAAAAGGCTATTATACTTTTGTAAGTGATATGTATTGGGTAGAATATCCAGTGATGGAAGGCATCCAATTTCTTATAGATGCAAAAGCCTGTAAGACAGAACCTGACGCTTTTAGTGATTTAACAGTTATAGAAAAATCGAATCTAAACTTAAAAAGTAGAATTACAGGTATTCGTATTTTCTAAGTTTTTCATTTAACTAAAAAATCCCATTGATCACGTTTGTGCAATCAATGGGATTTATGTTACTTATTATTCTTCAAGAGCATATTAAATTTTTTCCAATAGTTCTTTAGGTAAAATCTTACTGAGTAATGGTTTTTGTTTCTCTTCTAGAACTAAAAACTTCCAATCAGCTACTCCATCCGATGAAATGGCATACACCTTTTTTATAGATTTTAGTTCAAAAAAATCAGTCTCTTCATTATAAACTACATTCCCTTTCCCAAAACTTTGATCTAAAGAGCTTTGAAGTATTTTGATTCTTAATCTTTTATCTTTCTTCGATTCTTTCTCTTCGACTAAAAACCGCATTAAGATCTCATTTGAATAAGTCAGAAAGGAATAATATTTTTCATCAATTTTCTGAGCATCTTCAATTTGAATTATCTTAGGATTTTTGAGCTCATACTCCAAAGTAGGGTTATTAAATGTTTGTTCCATAACCATAAGAAGTGTCTTTTTAGGAATGTACTCAAAAAACTCAGGTGTCAGATACTCCATAGATTTCTCAAAGTCTTTACTAATAATAGCACTTAGATAATCATTAAAATCATCTTCGATTTCTTCTTTATAGCTCTGAGCAAAAGAGAACGTATTCACGAAAAATAAAGCTAAAAATATAAGTCCAGTCTTAAGATTCATTCTTTAATATTTTACTTTTTAAAAAGTTAGAATCACGAAATAACAATTTTGCTCAAACACTTACAAAGGATTATTACCTTTCAAGCTAAAAAGGACACAAGCTCTCAAATAACAAATCCCATTGATCGCCTTTATGCAATCAATGGGATTTTTGTTGTTTAAGAATTCTATCTAGAATTAGATTTTTTGGTACTTATTTTTTCTGCAAATCATTTAATTTCCATGTTTTATCATAGAATGATTTCTCAGGACCATAAAGTCTAAATAATAAGAAATAATCATGACCTTCTAGTGTTGGTGCCCAGTTTACTTCTTTTCCTTTTGGTGCTTTTGGCCCAAAATAGATCGTTGTAGAACCATCTTCATTTATTTCTAAACCTTGGTCCATAGAAGTAACACCTGCTTTTGGAGTATGCTTTACAAAAGCTCCTGTTTTAAGATCATAGACCAATACAGACCAAAACAACTTTGCAGGAACATTTGGTGGAAGCGTCAACGTATATTCCTCCCCTCCTTTCAAGAAATCTCCATCAGCATCCATTCCACTTGACAAGTATTGCGTTTGTGTTCCCAATGTCACAACATTACTAAAAGCTGAATAATACGTTGCTGCTCTGTAGGTATAATCCAACAGATAAGGATATTTCCAAGTTGCTTTTGTATCTCTATGAGCGTCTACATCCATCAAAAAAGCCCATGTTCGATCTTCCCAATGTCTTTCATCGCTAGTGGCAATCATTTCTTGAAACTCCTCATGTGTTGCAGCCATTGATTCTTTCAATAAGTTTCTTTCTTCTATGGTTGGCTTGAACTCTAGCCCTTTTTGAATTCCCAATGTTTGAAGCATACCCATTGCTACCATGTCTTTTTCTTCAATAGTTTCTTCCTGAATCATTGTATTTAAGGCATCAAAATAGGTATCGTCGTAAGGTGCAATAGCTTCGATTTCTAAATCACTACAATTGATAAATTTTGTAGGTACAGGATTTTCAGCATCTGCAAGTGGGTAAACCTTGAAATTTTTAATGAACTCCTCTCCTTTTTTCAAGGTCTCAGGTTCGAAATCTTTCAAAAGTGTTCTGAGTAGAAACCAGCCATTATAGTTATTATTTTCAACAACTACATAACCCTCAGGGATACTCTCTTGATAATTAGGAGGAACAATGAGGTATTTAGCGCCTTTTCCTTTGTCTTGTCCTTGTCCACCTACATCCATCAGAGGTCGGTGCCAAACATCCAGAATTGTCCCGAAAAGACCTACATCTTCTGTTGTTTTTGGAACTTCGACTACAATTGGTCCATCTTTTTTGGTATTCCAAAAACTAAAAATATAAAGCGTTGAATTGTTAGGTGTCGTCACTTGTAATTTCCAATCCATTGGTTTAGAAAAATAAGCGACATCATTATATTGAACATTCGCATCTTCTTTAAAACCTTCACGCATTGCCCATAGATTAACTAATGGCATTCCCCAAAGAGCTGTTTCAGTTGCACGTCTTTGATAACGTTTCGTTTCATACTCACTCATTTGTTGCGCATTGATTTGTTCAGTACCCAGTAACAACAAACATAGAAATGGGATAAATCTTAGTGTACTTAATCTTTTCATAGTTTTCATTTTTTTGAGTATTCCTTTACGTGATGATGTTACAAAGATGGTGGATGTAAAAAGGATAAGGTTATCAAAAACCGTAAAGAGAGTTACGTAAAACCGCTAAACTTATTTGAACCATGAAAATATATCATGTACATCAAGGCTTAACTCATAAAACCTTTTCTGAATTAGCAGAACAGATAGATACTTGCAGGTGGGACGGCAATACACTTCAAGCAAATACGAGTGAAATAAAATTCAAGTCCTATTATTACAATGAATTACAAGGCCTGAATTGGGCTGTCAATGAATTTTGGGCAGAAGAAGACGTTTTACTCAAAGATATTCAGGGAGAACAACAATCTATTTTTATTCGATTTATAAAAGATGAAACGCTCTACTACCAACAAGGGATAAAATCTATTGGAAAAGGAAATGTTCAAGGTGTGTGTATGTATAATTACCCTCAAACGATAGATATGTTAATACCTGCGCACAAATCTGTAAAATGGATTGGTGTTAGCATAAACGCTCATCTTTGGAAACAACTTACGCACAATCGCTTTCCTGAATTAGATGGATTAATTTTTAGTAAAAAAAAGTGGATTATCTATGAAAGCTTAAGCATACAGATGGAGAATTATATTTCGGATATTTTCTCGGCTCAAAATGTTGGCATTGGCAGAATAGGACTCACTCTAGGCTCAGGCTTACTTTTACTTACCTTCTTTTTCCAAGAAATTTATAAACGTAGAAAAGAAAAAAATAATATTGGAACATTAACCGCCGATGCCGATCTCCTATTTGCGATCAAAGACGACTTACAAAGCCACCTCAGCGAACCTCCGAGTATAGAAGAACTCATGAAGAAATATGGAATGAGTGAAACTCGGCTGCGAATTAATTTTAAAAAAATGTTTGGTATGCCTCCTCGCCAATTTGTTCTTAGAGAACGTTACAGAGAAGCATATCGTCAAATAAACCAAACCGACAAATCAATTATTGACATCGCGTATTCACTCGGCTTTGCGAATAAAGGACACTTTAGCAATGGATTTAAAAAGGAATTTGGAATATCTCCATCCCAACTAAGAACCAGAAAAATATAATAGAAAAGTATTAAGTAATTGGACTAATGACTTTGGGTTAAAAAATACTGTTCTTAGAGTTACTCTAAGAACTTAGAAGCTTGCCGTACTACTTGTAAATTTCTTCCTATTTCTGAGCTAACATTTTTCACTGAATACTTCCATTCAAATATTACTAGCAAATAGTCTAGTAAAGGATGGCATTGTAATTGTATTTTGACTTTTACATCACTTTCTAAAATCACACCAAGCTTCTCCCCAACTCAAAATTAGGCTTTATCCAAAAACTAAATTATAAATGAAGCTATTCGCTTACATCAGTCTTATCCTAATTTCGCAATTGGATATTTATCCTAAAACCGAAGAAAAATGGTTCTCCAAAAGTGATTTTAAAGCGGGAAAAATACTCCTTCAAGGTATGGATGAAGACTTCAAGAAATACTTTTATGAGGAAGAAGAAATCATCTTAGCTCAAACGATTGTCTTTGGTGAACTCATGCGTTATAACCGATATCAAGATTTTGTAGAAACTAAAAGTCTGGAAGAGTTCTACGTTTCCTACGGAAGTGAAATCATCAATTTCTCCATTGGCAAATTTCAGATGAAGCCCTCTTTCTTTGAGTTTCTTGAACAGAAGCAAAAAGGATTAAATCTTCACTATTCTTTTACAATTCAATATCAATCTTCTGATGAAACCTCCCAAAGGATACAGCGATTGAAACGTTTGAAATCCGAAGAATGGCAAATAAGATATCTCAAACTTTTTATGGACATGATGTACAGCACGCACCCAAGTCTAAAATCATTGAAGATTGAAGAAAAAATTACGCTTTTAAGTACGGCATATAACCTAGGGCCTCAACATAAGCTTAGTACCCTAAAAGAATACGCTGAAGTCAGGCAATTTCCTTATGGAAAAAACTTCCCTGCCCAACTTCAAACTTCTTATGCATCAATCGCTTTGGAAGCCTACCAATATTTAAAACTTGAAAACCAATAATTCAAAATTATATATCCAATGAAAACTCTTCTCAAGACCTATTTTTCCTTACTATTGATTAGTGGAAACTTACTTTTCTCTGCCTGTCAAAGTTCGGGTTCTTTTATACAAGTCCCTCTCGAAGCTGCTGATGTAGCTTTTCATAACTTTAGAGTTGACCCTAGTCAATCGATTCACCTTGAATTAGAAAATGGAACGAATATCTCTATTGCGCCCAAAAGTATAGTTGACAAGGATGGAAAGGTGGTCATAGACTCCATTACGATTCGTTATCGAGAAATACATGATGCTTATCAGAGTTTACTTTCGGGAATACCCATGCAGTTTAAGGAGCAGCATATGCAAACCGCAGGAATGTTTGAAATTGATGCTTTAGATGAAAAACAAAACAAATTATACCTCAAAGAAGGTCAAACAATCGCTGTAGATTTGGCTTCAAAAGTAAATGACAAAGTCTATCCCTTTTTCAGATTAGACACTCTTAAACAAGAATGGCTTAAATTAAGTAATGAAACACTAGCCGAAATTAATCCTGCCAAAGCGGAATTATTGGATTCTGTCCAATCTCAAAATCTATACAAAGAGACACTTCATAAAGAAGCGACTCAACTCAAAAATAAATTTGATAATCGCTTTGCAATTATGAGTCTTGCGGCCTACGATCAACTTTTAAATAATATCGATTACAACCTTATAACTAACCAAAAAGTAGAAAAAATTGTCAAAAAGGTAAAAGAAGAAACGATCACTAAAACCAATAGCTATGGTTTGAAATTATTTCATTACCCATTTTTAGTTTATCAAGGCCCTGATAGCTTTGCTTTTGTCGGTAGTGATTTGGGTGGTTTTGCCTCTAATGTAGATCAAATCTTATGGCAAATAAATAAAGGAGAAATCAATACAAAGTGGTTCTATAATAAAAACAGGGAATGGGCTGGAGATCGATTCTACGATGTAAAAGAGTTTGGCAATAAGACTATTTTGGGCATTCAAATGGTACACCTAAAGGACTTAAAGTATCAGATGATTCGAACGTACACAGATTCTTCCATCGCTGTTACCGAAGTTGAAGCGATTGGCCTGCTTAGCGATATCTATAAGATGAACCCTTACAACTGGAAAAATGATTTTGACCAGTATCAAGCTCGTATTCAGGAATCATTGGAAAAAGCTAAAAAATATACCAATAGAGCCTCTAAGCAGTATAAATTCATCAGAAAACTCAATATCAATGCATTTGGCGTTTATAACTGCGATTACCTCATCAGCCAAGATGATCTCTTATACACTTCGGCTAAAATGGATTTAAAACTGAAAGGAATCACAAATGAGGAACTTGAAAGTACTTCATTCTGGTGGATGCTTCCCGACGAAAGAACCAACTTAAAGTTTCGATATGAAAAGGGCAATTTTTATAATATTCCAGAAAAGTCTATTCTACTGACCGTTCTAGGAGACCAAGTTGCATTGTGCTACCCAGAATACACCAAAATCCGTCAACAAGAATCCGTAGAACTAGAATTGGAGTGGGTAAAAGAGAAAATACAGTCTGCTGAAGATTTAAAAAAAGTAGTACAGTCATATCGTCAAAAACATGAAAATCTAGAATTTATGAGTATGACTTTTTGATTCGTTTTAACAAAAAAGGGACAGCAACATTTTAGTTGACTGTCCCTTTTTTACAATTAAATGGCTACTCCACTGAAGCAACTTCCTCCTCTACTTCATACTTATCAAAAACATAAGCACCTTTTTCAGCTCCCCAAATTTGTTCTCCAGCATCATTCCATCCTCTATCCCAAGATGTGATTTTTGCCTCAGAAACTTCTACCTCAGAAGTTGCATATGATGCACCATAAAGTGAACTCTTACAATCACGTTCGTTAGTAGCACCCGCATAAGAACCGTCTTTTTGTTTTTTCAAGAATACAGAACAACCTTCTCTTGTCACCAAAGAATCTGGAGAAATTGTCGTAAAGATAACTGGTGTATCCCAAGCATGTATAAAACGTGATGGTTGAGGTAACTCATATACCGCACTTTCAATCATTCCATCTTCGGTTTTTGAAAGTTTATACACTCGCTGACGGTACGGCTTTTCTAATTTAGAGCTAACCGCCTGCTCAACATAAAGCCATTTAGCCTCTGTATTTTCTTCCCAAATTGGGTACATCACAAGATTGATATCAAAAAATGCTGAATCTTGCTCTGACTGCAATTTACTAGAAAAATGCCCTTGCATTAAACTCACTACTTCTGATAGTTCGTCTCTTTCATTAGTTTGTGTACAAGCAGTAAATACAAATAGTGTAAGGATAGTTAAAATACCTTGTCTCATTTTCAAAAAGTTAGTAGTATAAAGTTGAATTGATTTTAGTAATACTTAAATCGAAATATAGGAAATAAGTTTTAATCTATTCTTCACCTTTGAAATAAGAATCATATTTTGATGTTGTTTGCGTTCCAATCAATGTATCATTTTGTAAAAAAACTCTTGGGCTAAGGGTTCGTCGTTTTTTTATCTCATACATCGTTTTTAAGACTTTCTAATTGTTTAATTAGTCTACTTGGTACAGCGACTGTACCTCCTAAATTCACTCTTACTTCAGTACCATTTTTAAAATGAATTACTAACCAATCAATCCTTATTGCTGTAGGATTATTAGGTTGATATACTAACTCTGTTTGTACCGTAGAGAACCTCCTAATTTGATTCCATTTTATAACCTCTCTCTGATCTAAATATATCCCAGTACTGTCTGCTTTCAATAAATACCTTGACTCATCTTTCCGAATAAACATAATACCAATAATAGTAACCACACAAAAAAGTAGAAGACTTAGTATAACCGAAAGCTTTATTGGTGCCCCTATCATATTTAATCCGAACCCAAATAAAATAGGGGACACAAACATTATAAAAAGTATCAATACAATATTACTTGTATCCTTTACAATAATTTTTTTCATAGAGGTCTATTCTTCTCTAACATTTTATTTTATCCCTACTAAATATATAGCTTAAACTCGTACTGATCTAATTCCAAAATTTAATACATAATCATCTATCAATTTTAAAAACACTACACTTCTCCAACCCTCACCAAAAATTAAGCCCCCAGATTTGGCCGATTGAGCAGTCAATTCGGCAGTTTCATAAAATTCAGTATTGAAAAAGGAGACAGACACATACACATTTGATTATAGATTCCGCTTCACCTCGGAAACTAGTGTTAATACTGTCACCTATTAAAAAATCTATGAAACGAATCTGGTTTGCAGCCTTGCTTTTAACAGCAGCTTGCTCGTCCGATGATCAACAAGCAAACACGTCGAAAGACAAATTGGTCAAAGCTATCCGCACAGAAAGTAGTACACAAACAAAAGTACGTACATTCTCAGGAATCACGGAGCCTAACAAAGAAGTAAATCTTTCTTTTAGGGTAAGTGGTCCATTGTCGCAGTTCAATATGGAAGAAGGACAAGCGATCAAAAGAGGAGAAAGACTCGGGGTGATTGATACCCGTGACTTTAAAATTAATCTGCAAAAAGCGGAAGCCCAATTTGAGCAAGCAAAAGCAGAAATGGAACGTACAGAGCGTTTGAAAGCTAAAAACAATGTTTCCCAACAACAATACGAATATGCTAAGGCTACATTTCTAAATGCAACAGCCAACCTTGAAGCAGCTCAAAATGCACTAAAAGATACACAGCTCAATTCACCTTTTAGCGGTTATGTGAAATCTGTCATGACAGAAAAAGGAGAGCATATCAATGCCAAACAATCCGTACTTATTGTACAAGATTTTAGTGCTGTAAAAGTACGCTGTAATATCCCTGCCTCTTTGGCAATGCAGCAAGAGAATATTGAGAAAGTAAGTGTAAGATTCGATGAATTTCCGAATAAAGAATTTGAAGCGATTATCAAAGAAATTGGTCGTGATGCCAATGCGCTGAACAATGCTTACCCAATGATTCTGGAAATTGAGAACAAAAATAATGAATTGATCGGGAGTATGTCAGCAGCTGTTGACATCAAAATGCAATCTGATACAAAAAGTAGCATTCAAGTCCCTTCAACGGCCATTATGGGACTACCTTTAGGAGGTGCTTATGTATGGGCATTCAATGCAAAAGACAACCAACTTCAAAAAGTTGATGCTAAAGTAAATCAGCTGAACAATGATGATTGGGTAGAAGTAGAACTGCAATCTGAACAATGGGATTGGATTGTGTCTGCAGGAGGATGCTATTTGCATGAAGGACAGAAAGTCCGTGTACAAGAAGAGGTACGTCATATTTCAATGAGATAAGGGAGGTGAGATATGAGCTTAACGGATTTTACTTTAAAAAATAAACCCTTCAGTTGGTTTGCCCTTGCATTGGTACTGTTGGGAGGAATGTTTGCCTATCTAAAAATAGGAAAACTAGAAGATGCGCCATTTACCATCAAACAAGCGGTTGTACTGACTACTTACCCGGGAGCCTCTGCTGAGGAAGTTTCTGAGCAAGTGACAGACAAGCTAGAAGAAGCTATTCAGTCTTTGGGCGAATTGGATTATGTGGAAACAATCAACAGACCAGGAGTGTCTCGTATTGATGTTTACCTCAAAAAAACAACAAAACAAGCCGATTTACAGCAAGTTTGGGATAAACTTCGACGAAAAGTAGGTGATGCACAAACACAACTTCCTTCGGGTGCAGGGCCTTCAATTGTCAATGATGATTTTGCAGATGTACTTGGTGTTTTCTACGGCATCTACGGAGACGGATTTAGCTATAAAGAACTGAACGACTATGCTGATGAACTGAAAAAGGAAATTCTTAAAGTTCCTAACGTAGCCAAAGTAAATCTCTTCGGAAAAGCGCAAGAAAGCATAGATATTCAATTGTCTCTGACGACCATGAGTGAATTAGGTATTTCTATGGATGCTTTAGTTACTGCACTGAATCAGCAAAACCAATTGGTCAACTCTGGTTTTTTGAATACACCAACACAACGTATCCGAATTCAAACCACAGGAGATTTTGATGAATTAGAAGCCATCAAAAACTTCTTGATTACAGCTGAAGATGGTAGCCAAATTCCACTGAAAGACATTGCTACTTTAAAACAATCTTATGTGGAGCCTTTTACTTCAAAAATGAAGATTCAAGGTCTCCCTGCCATCGGTATTGCTATCTCTACGGTTGACGGTGCAAATGTAGTAGATATGGCATCAGCTGTAGCTTCTCGTCTTCAAGAATTGGAAGAAGACATGCCTTCGGGGCTACTGCTTAAAAATATATATGACCAAGGTGCGGCTTCCCAAGAAGCGAATGACGGATTTGTCATTAACCTTGTCGCTTCGGTAGGAACAGTAGTTTTAATTCTACTTTTCTTTATCGGATTGAAAAATGGTATTCTGGTTGGTTCTGGGCTGATTTTCTCTATTCTCGGAACATTAATCGTGATGTGGGTCACTGGGCTGAATATGGAACGTGTTTCCTTGGCTGCATTGATCATCGCGATGGGTATGCTTGTAGATAACTCCATTGTAGTGGTTGAGGCCACTCTTATGGCTATGAAAAGAGGAATCCGTAAAGGAGAGGCTATCATGATGGCGGTAAAGGGTTCGGCTTGGCCACTACTTGGAGCAACGATTATTGCGATTCTTACCTTTTTACCAATTCGTCTTTCTCCAGATAACACAGGAGAATACCTTTCTTCTTTGTTCTCCGTATTGGCAATTTCACTGACACTAAGTTGGATTTTTGCCATGACCCAAACGCCTCTTGTTTGTGATGATTTCATCAAAGATGAAGAGGAAAATGGCGAGCAAGACGATCCGTACCAAGGGAAGTTCTATGACATTTTCAGAAAAGTATTGAATTGGTGTATTGCCAAAAAATACATTGCCTTATCGATACTTATAGGATTATTTATCACCACCATCTTTAGTTTCAGATTCTTGAGTGTGATTTTCATGCCTGATCTTGACAAACCCATGATTAAAGTGAATGCCTTCTTACCTGAAGGCGCTCGCTTTGGGTATACTGAAGAGCAAGCAGATGCCATGTTCAATTGGCTAATCACTCGGGAAGGGGTAAAAGAAGTCACTACTACAATCGGACAAACTCCACCAAGATATTTCTTGGCTTCAAGCTCATTTGGCCCTCAATCCAACTACTTCCACCTAATCGTAGAATGTGAGGATTTTGAAGCTACCGAAAAGCTTTTGGAAATGATGGAAGCGGAGAAAGAAACTCTTTGGCCAGATGTCTATGTCCGTCCAGAATATTTCTCGGTGATGTCTCCGAAAGAGTCAAAGGTACAAGCCAGATTTATGGGTCCAGACCCCGTTGTTTTAGATAGCTTGGCAAATGAAGCGATGGAGATTATGAGGGTAAGTCCGTATGCCAGACATATTCATAGTGATTGGAATAATATGTCTGCGAAATGGTCTGTAGAATATGCTCCAGAAAAAGCCGCTCATGCCAATGTCACTAGAGCACATCTTGCGAATGCATTCCAGACCATGGGAGATGGAATTACGGTTGGGGTCTACAGAGAAAAAGACAAGCAGATGCCAATTATCATTAAAACCGAAGAATCGGGAATTAGTGATATGCAACAGGTCAATAACCTTACGGTGATGGCAGGAACGAAAAGTGTGCCTTTAGAACAAGTCACCAAAGATCTTCAGCTCGAATTTGAATATCCTGTGGTCAAAACTTATAACCGAAGAAAGGCTATTTCAGCCATGTGTGACCCTGTTTTGGGAGTAACTACTGGGATGGTTCAAAAAGATATCACTGAAAAGATAGAAGGAATGGATTTACCCGATGGCTATTCATTTATGTGGGATGCAGAGAAGAAAAGTCAACAAGAAGCTGTAGAAGCCATTCTGACTTATTTTCCTTTAGCAATTCTACTTATCATCGGAATTCTGATTGCCTTATTCGGAGATTACAAACAACCACTGATTGTTATTGTGATGCTCCCAATGTCTTTGATCGGCTTAGTATTCGGACTGATTTTACTCAATAAGCCATTCGACTTTATGAGTTTCATTGGTTGGATTGGTCTACTCGGAATGATCATTAAAAATGTGATTGTTCTTTTGGATGAAGCTAATGTTCAAAGAGCCGAAGGGCAAAATCATTACAATGCCATTATGCAGGCTACCGTTTCACGTATGCGTCCTGTACTGATGGCCGCTATTACCACCATGTTTGGTATGGTTCCTCTAATTCCTGATAGTGTATTCGGTTCTATGTCAGTTTCCATCATCTTCGGACTTGGCTTCGCGACATTCCTTACCCTTTTGGCAGTACCTGTCTTCTATGCCATTTTCTATAATGTCAAGGAAGACAGTATGTAACCCAATTGAAAGTTGGGGCATAGTTAGGGTGCCCCTCTTTCTCTTATATCATTCATCATTAGCGCATAGAAGAACAAACTTATGTCAAAAAATAGAAAGCCGTGGAAGGTTGTCGGGCTCTGTATGCTATGGGGGCTAACACCTATCTATTCATACGCTCAAGAAGAAATTGATCCATATTTATCAAAATATAGAGAGGAAGCCTTGGCACACGAACAAAGTGTTCAAATGGCCGAAAACCAAGTGAGTGCCGCCGAAGCCAATTATCGAGCTACAATTTCGGACATGCTTCCACAAATATCACTGGACGGGAATTATACCTATGTCCAAAATCCTACGCAACTCACGCTCCCAGATATTTTAGGAGGTGAATTAGGTGGTATGACTATACAAGGGGCTGCAAATCATCAATACGGCACATACGCCCGACTGAATCAATCAATCTACAATGGAGGGTTGCTTCAAGAGCGAAAAAAGAAAGCCGATATTCAGAAAGATAAAGCTCAAGACCAACTCCAACTGACCAAAACGGAGGTTGTCTTACTTACTGATATTCAATACTGGCAAACCGTAGCTCAACAAGAAGTATTAGCTGCTATGGAGGAATATCGTGATGCCATGAGACATCTGACCAGTGTGGTTGAAGATATGGTAGAGTCTGGTGCAAATAGCAGAAATGATTTGCTAATGTCTGAGGTCAGAATGAACAAGGCTGAGCTAGCAGTCGTGCAAGCTGAGAACAATCTTGCAGTGACGAAAATGTCATTCAATCGTTTATTAGGGCATGAATTTAAAGAAGAAATAACAATCAGTGATTCGATTTCATTTCTCAGTCCAAGCCTGCTCATGCACCTAGAACCTCAAGTAAGAGCTGAGTTGAAGATTGCTGAAAAAGAAGTACAAGAAAGTGAAAGCGACTTCAAAATGGTTAAAGGAAAATACCTACCCCAACTGAATGCTACGGCTGTCGGGATGTACTCCTCTCCTGGTTATGATTTTCAGCCTGGAGCTGTACCAAACATGCAAGCGGGTTTAACTATGGCTATTCCACTTTATGCAGGTTCTAAAAAGAAGAATGAAAAAGCTATGGTAAAAATGAAGGTGGAAAATAGCCAACTTCAATTGGAACGAACACAAGAGATGCTCAACCTCGAACACGAACAATCTTTTGTGGCTTGGCAAAATAGCTTGCAAGAAGCTCAACTTGCACAAAAAGCAGTAGAAAAAGCTAAAGAGAATGCCGCTATCATGATGGACCGATATGAAGAAGGAATGATTGCCATTCTTGAAGTGCTCGATGCCCAAATCTACTTCGAACAAGCCATGGTCGATTATATTCAGTCAAAATTAAATATGAAGGTACAATATACACACTACCTAAGAGCGGTAGGTGTATTATATCACAACTAGAATTTTATTCTGCACATATATAATTGGATGTAAAATCCATTCTCATGATCATCTACCTGACTCCATCAATTGATGGAGTCACTTTTTTTCTACTTTGTAAAAAACAACACCTATGAGCGAAAAGGTATACCTTCTCAAACCCACTATCCGATGGGGATTTAGCTTTGTTATTTCCTGTGCCTCTCTCTACTTTATTGCTTGGGGAATGATCCCGAACTTCTCTCCTCTTGACATATTCACTTCATATATCAGTGTCTTGTATGTCGCTTGGTTTAACAGCTCTGTTTACCTTGCTTTCAAGATTGACAAGCAGCTCGATAAGGTGCTTCCATGGAAAAAAAATCAGAAACTTCGTTTTTGGATTGAATTGGTCATCATTTTTATAATGGCTATTCTTTTCTTCTACATCGTTTCTATTCTTTCAGGATTATTTCAAGGTGAACTCAAGTGGTTTCCAAACAAAGCGAGTATCACCATAAGTATTTTGAGTTCTATCATTTTATTATTACAAACCTCTTCGCTACTCGTTCAGAATTTTCTTCAAAATTGGCAAGCAGCCGATTTGAGAGCAGAACAGCTCAAACAACAAAAACTACAATTTGAGTACAAAGCTTTACAGGCTCAGCTCAATCCGCACTTCCTTTTCAATAGTTTAAATGTTCTAGTTTCTGAAATAGAACACGATCCTCAGAAAGCCAAGAACTTTGCACTCGACCTTGCGGATGTCTATCGATATGTGTTGCAGAGCAAAGACAAACAGACCGTGACATTAAAAGAAGAATGGGAAGCTGTAAAAAGTTATATCGAATTGCATCAAGTACGATTGGGCGATGGATTAGTTATCAAAACGAAATTTTCAGAAGAGACACTTGAAAGGGAAATACCACCTCTAACATTGCAAACACTGGTTGAAAATTGCTTGAAACACAACCAAGCAACAGTGCGTAAACCTCTAAAAATTGAAATTATAGCTGAAGGAACAGCATTGCGTATAAATAATAATCTTCAACCTAAACTCAACCCGACCACGCATGGCGTAGGTTTAGGAGCCGTAAAACAACGCTATGCTTTACTTAAAGCAGAAAGCGAAGTGAACATTCAGCAGGATAAAACACATTTTCAAGTTACAGTTCCATTAATTTAGAAGTCTATGAATGTCATAATTATAGAAGATGAAATACCGGCTCAAAGATATTTGACAGATTTACTTCAAAAGCACAGACCTAATTGGAAAGTTATAGAGACTCTACAATCTGTAGAAGAATCTGTAGAATTTATCAAGAGCAACGAACAGCCTATTGCACTCTATTTCATGGATATTCAGTTAACAGATGGCTTAAGTTTCGAGATTTTTGACCAATGCGAAATAGATGCTCCTGTTGTTTTTGTTACTGCTTATGATGAATATGCTTTGCAAGCTTTTGAAGTCAATAGCCTCAATTACATGCTTAAACCTCTTCGAGAGGAAGCTCTTATCAGCACTATTGAGAAATTCGAGGCTCAGCTAGTACAAACCTCACCTACTGAAGACATCATTCAAACTGTAATGCAAGATTATATTGGGCAGAAGAAATCGTATCGAAAGCGATTCTTAGTTCAAAATATCAAGCACATTGAAGTCTTACCTTCCAATCAAATTGCCTACTTCCTTTCTGAAAATAAAGCTGTATATGCCTACACTTTTGACCATCGGCGTCATCAACTTGACTTTAGTTTAGATAAACTAAGTACACAACTTGATCCAGAGGATTTTTATCGTGTAAACCGACAATGTATTACCAATGTAAATGCAGTAAAACAACTTGAACCATACTTCAATGGGAAGTGGATTTTACATTTGAATCCCAAAACAGAAGAACAAATCATTATTTCAAAAGACAAAATCGGAAAGTTCAAACAGTGGCTAGACCTATAAAAACTGATATATCGTTAAATGATATCAATAAGTTTTTTGTTGAGCAGAAATAGTACTAACTCACATAAAATCATATTTGAAAATAAACTTACTAACCTATGAATTTATATAACCTTAGATCACTTTTCGTTCTGATTTCAATGTCTCTTACGCTAAATGCTTCCGCACAAGAGCTATCCGATTTAAAAACATTAGACAGACCCAATGGATTTTATGCCACCCTTAACTATGAAGCAGACAATGTAATAAATGAGGATACGTTCGAAAAAGAACCTTCTATCACCCACACAGATTACAAAAGAGTATCAAAGAAGAAAGATGGATTAGGAATGTGGGCTATTCAGATTGTATTCAATAAACAAGGTCAAGAAAAAATATATCAGCTCACAAAAGAGAATATAAATAAGCCCATTGCCATTGTTATTGACAAACACATTGTCTCAATGCCTAAAATCATGATGCCAATTACTGGAGACAAAACCCTCATTTCAGGTAATTTTACGGAGCAAGAAGTTGATAATATGGTCAAGCAATTAAAAACAAAATAAACTCGTTCCTTAAGACTAAAATAGGTGGATATATCTATTCGGATACTTTCGACTTCTATTCAGGTTGATCTTTCACCGTGGCTGCAATTAGGAGAAAGAAAGTCAAGTCCAACTCGACCTCCCACGCTTCAATCTAGCCCAAGCTCTGTAAGATGGGACAAACAACCTTCCTATACGCATTGGCGAAGAGTTTGCCACAAAAGCGGTGAAGCGATTGTCTGTGGGTTGACCGTTTTTTATGTGGCTTGATTTTCTGGGCGGACGCAGTCTTCGTTTCTTTGATCAAGCAAAGAAATGAAGACTACCATTTGAGTAAGGAATACAATCTCCACTATGTATGAATTTATATGAATGGAAAACAAACCTTTATTCTTATGTCCACCTATTTATTCTACGGTACTGGACTCATTTCAAATTCATCAGGACAAAGCTTAAAAATGCCCCTTTTCAAAAAGCAGAATATTGTTAAAAAATAACAAAAGTAGTTATTTACTTTAGTTAGTATCATAAAGTATAAATGATGCTTATCAATACTTTAGATCAAACCACAATCTACTTTTGCTACATTCAAAACAGATTTCGCTTTTTATCATGAAAAACTTACTAAGCACTTTAGTAGCATTATTCGTCGTTGTTAACCTATCTCAAGCCCAAACATTTAGCATAGGAACCTCAGCCGTTTATGGTGACGATATAGAAGAAGCAGGATTTAACCTAAGAGGTATGGTTCACCTTGACAAACACATCGGTTTAGTAGCAGAATACACGACTTTCCATCAGCATGATGAAATCGCACATCATGAACTTGAACAAAAGCGTTTATGGGAAATCAACCTTAATGCTGAGTATAATATTCACCTTCTTAAGCATCTTGGTATTTATCCTTTAGTTGGTCTCAACTACAGTCATGAGCTTGAAGATATTCATGAACTAACAGGAGCAGAAACACATTCATACACTGCTCAAAATCATGATTCACACCATGAAATCAACTCTTTCGGAATGAACCTTGGTGCAGGTATTCATTACGAATTAGGTCACTTTGAACCTTTTGTAGAATACGGACACCTTTTTTCTGATCTACCACAAAATGTATTTTCTGTGGGGCTGATGTACCACATAGGTAATCATCATCACAAACCACACACTAAACATAAACACCATAATATTTAAGGAAATATTAAATGACATAATTTAGGAAGGGAGTAAAAGCAAATTCAGCTTTTACTCCCTTTTTTCATTAGTTTCTTTAACAGAAGCTGTTTAACTTTAATTGATTTTACAGTACACCAAAAACATAACTATTTTTTCAAATGTCAGAATCAGTTAAAGAACAAGATCAGCCAACTGCTGCTGAGGTAAAGAATGAGATGCTCAAATCGAAATATGATGCCATTAAAGAATGGGCTGTCGCTTTTGGCGTCTTAATTACTTTGATTTCATCCATTCTTTCTAGTGTAACCTCTCATCAGAACTCAAAACAGCTCCAAAGTTTGGAAGAAAGGTTCTACAATGAACTTGACACCATAGCGGCTAATTTTGTGGTAGATGAATTAATTCCTCCTTCCAAACAATTTTCAAATTACAAGCTAGAAGGACGTTTTGAGACTTCACTTTCTCAATTGAAAGATCACGATCTATGGGTTTTTGTAAACGATGGAGATTCTTTTTATGCTCCCAAAACTCCAATTGTTGTGAGTAGCGACCAACGATGGTTTCACAATTCGGTGCCGATTGCAATAGACGGTAGAATTACTTTGGTTTTTGCTGTGGTTGATAAAAGTGAAAGTAAGCGTCTACAATCTTTGGCGAACTCAACCCCTAGTCTTGTGATGAATGGGCTGTCGGATAGTTTTAAGGTTATAGATCATCAACACATCAACAAAGAAGGCGATAAAGTGACTTACAAAAGTGAAGAAGATTTTATCAGTTTAAACCAAGACGCTAAAACAAAAAAGGGAAGTATTCACTAATTTGTAGTTCGTGGATATTGTTATTTTAATGTGACAACAGCGCTATTTTAGCAAAAACAAAGTTTGCAATTTCTCCTATTAAACTAAATTCTAAAATGAAAGAGGCATTAAAAGAATTCGTTTACAATTTCGAGTATCTCACCAAAGAAGAGGCTGATTTGATTATTGAAAAAACAAATCTGCAATCTTTTAAAAAAGGTACGATTTTGCTTTCTGAGGGAGAAATTGCAAAAAATTGCTATGCTGTCATTCAAGGCTTAGTCAGAGAATATTACTACATAGATGGCGTTGATAAAACTACTGCTTTTTACACGGAAGGGCAGCCTGTCAATTCTTTCAGCAGTGCAACCAATCAAACACCTTCTAAACATTATTGGGAATGTGCCGAAGACTGTATATTGACAGTTGGTTCAGATTCCTTGATTAATGAAATGTGTGAATTGATTCCTAGATTGAAAGAATTTATCCTACTAGAAGTGGAGAAGAACACAGGCGAACTTCAAGATCGTTTTGCGACATTTATGACTTCTAGCCATGAAGAAAGATTCGAGAATTTGATGGCTACCAATCCGTCACTGATAAACCGAGTTCCTCAATATCAGATTGCCAGTTATTTGGGAGTAACTCCCGAATCTTTAAGTAGAATCAAGAAAAGATTGCTCAAAAAAGCCTAGAAGGTCATTATGATATTTCCTTTTTTTCTTCCAGAATCGATATAGTGATGTGCTTCCACAACATCTTCTATGGAATAAGTTTTGTCGATAATCGTTTTCAGCTTGTGAGATTCTATCAACTCATTAATTTCATTCAAATACTTCTTTAGCTTTTTAGCTTCTTGTAAACCTGTTGCCTCAAATTTCACTTTCTGATTCCCCCACAAAGAGGTCTTCAACATATCTTTTAATATCGAGAGACTAAGAACAGGTGTGATAAATCTGCCTTCTTCTTTCAACACATTTTTACATTTTGCAAATGAGCTTTCCCCTATGGTATCATAGACCAAATCATACTTGGTGCTCTCTTTCGTAAAATCTGTTTCTTTGTAATCTATCAGATAGTCTGCTCCGAGCAATTTCACCAAATTATGATTCTTTTCACTACAGACTCCTGTAACTGTAGCCCCAAGACTTTTCGCAATCTGCACCGCTGAAGTACCTAAAGACCCCGAAGCTCCATTGATCAATACATGCTGTCCTGATTTCAGCTCACCAACATTGACTAAAAAATTGTAAGAAGTGAGAGCACCATCACAGATTGGTGCCGCTTCTTCTAAAGCAATTCCCTTTGGCAAAGGCAAAACAATATCATTTGCAGCATGTACACAAACATATTCTGCATTCGCACTAAAGTTGATACTAGTTTCTCCGTATACTTCATCTCCAATATTAAAATCGTCAACCTCACTTCCTACGGCTTCTACCACTCCTGCAAAACCTGTCCCTATTACTGGATTTTTAGGTCCTTTGAAACCTAAGAAAAGTCTAGCAAACTTTGGTGTCCCTTGTCGCATCATAGCATCAGCTCTGGTCATACTCGCAGCATGATTTCTCACAAGTATGTCATTTGGTTTAACTACAGGAATAGGCAATTCTTTTATTTCTAGCACATCGGCATTTCCATATTGAGGACAAATAACGGCTTTCATCATAACTAGTTCTTGTTTTAATTTTTATGTCTAAATGTGAAAGCAAGAAGCCCAGAATGAAAACCAATTTCATTGACTTAAGATAAGATTTTAGAAAAAGAGTGAATTTTATTTAAAAAGCTTGACTCACTTTCTTTCCTATAAAAAACTACAAAATAGCCAGTTAGCTATAATCAAATATTCAACTCACAGAAAGGGCGTTTCAACGCTTAAGAATTATTAAATTTTTGAAGTTTTGAACTTCAGAATCTCAAGCTAATTTTGTGTCAACAAGTAAAGAATGCTAATCCTAAAGAAACATATCGAGCTAATAGGGACTCTCAAAGAGTACACAACTCCAAGTCCCCGACGTACTCGTCAAGTCCGACGACGACGATAAGGCTTGTTGTGTCTTAGTGATTCAACTCTCCAAATTCGATCGAAATCTTCTAAGCCCTTTAGAAGGCGACTTCGGTCAGAAAAAAGCAAATAACAAACAATTATATTTTTAATTAATGAATACTTCAAGATTGAACGTACTTAACAGTACGGTGCTCAGAGGTACGATCTTACTTCTGATGCTTTGTGGAAATGTTAGATGTTGGGCAGCAAATACAGCTGAAGCTAAAACGACCAATACCTTTAACACAATAGAATCTCAAATACAAGGTACCGTTATTAATGAGCTAGGTGAACCGATGTTAGGTGTAGCCGTTACGATTCATGGTACAAATACAGGTACAATTACCGATATCTCTGGTAATTTTGAACTGAGTATCCCGAACTTCCCTTCTGAGCTAAACTTTAGCTATATTGGATACCTTCCTCAAAGTATTACTATTCAAGCACCAACAACAAATCTTCAAGTTCAACTACAACCTGATGAATTAAAACTAGATGATGTGGTTGTAATCGGGAGTAGAAATGCCAATAGAGCACTCACAGAAACGCCCGTTCCTGTAGATGTCATTGCTCTTGATGAAGTTACAAACAGTGTGGGGCAAGTAGATCTAAATCAACTTTTACAATTTGCAGTTCCTTCTTTTAACTCTAACAGACAAGCTGGTTCAGACGGTGCCGACCACATCGATGCAGCCACACTAAGAGGATTAGGGCCTGACCAAGTTTTACTTTTAGTAAACGGAAAAAGAAGACACACTTCATCTTATGTCAACCTACTAGGTACAAGAGGTAGAGGAGCAGTCTCTACTGACCTTAATACAATTCCTGTAGCAGCTATTGAAAGAATTGAAGTTCTAAGAGATGGTGCTGCAGCTCAATATGGCTCCGATGCCATTGCAGGGGTGATCAATATTGTTCTTAAAAAAGATACAGAAACAGGTTCCATTAACACAGGAATGGGCTTACACCAAGATGGTGATGGTGAAAGCTTGATGGTTAGTGGTAACTATGGTTGGAAACTAGGTAAAGAAGGTTATCTAAATGCCACTGCTGAAGTGAACAAAAGAGGAATGACCGATAGAGCTCCAGCAGGAGAAATGAGAAGAATTGGTGATGCTGATGTGTTAAACATTTCTTCAATGGTAAACGCCGAGCTTCCACTTTCAGAAAAAACATCCCTATATGCCTTTGGTGGAGTAAATTATAGAGATGCCATTTCAGGAGCTTGGGGTAGAGAAGCCGATGATGAAGATAGAAACATCATTGAAATCTATCCAAACGGATTTGTTCCAGACCTTCTATCCAATGTTTGGGATCATTCGATAGCCGTAGGAATTACTTCAGAAGTAAAAGGTTGGAATATTGATTTAGGACATACCCACGGATTCAATTCAATGGATTTCAACATTGACAATACCTTGAATGCATCTATGGGCGTGGATTCACCAACTTCTTTTTATGCAGGTAAATTTCATTATCAGCAGTTCGTAACCAATTTAGATGTAACTAAATACTTCGACCATATTTTGGAAGGCTTCAACTTGGCAATAGGTGCAATGCACAGAGCTGAAAACTATGCGATTTACCAAGGAGAGGAAGCCTCTTGGAAAGATTATGGCAACGGAAAAGCTGCTGGAGCACAAGGTTTCCCTGGTTACAGACCTGAAAATGAAGTGAACGAGTGGAGAAGTAACGTGGGTGTATATATCGATACAGAATTAGATATCACTAAAAAGTGGATGATTGGTGCCGCAGCCAGATATGAAAACTACAGTGATTTCGGCGGTACACTTACAGGCAAGTTTGTTACAAGATATACAGTTACAGACAACTGGACACTTAGAGGTGCTATCAGTTCTGGCTTCAGAGCACCATCTTTACAACAAGCATACTTCAACTCTACCTACACCGATTTTATTGGAGGAGAAGCTTCAGAAGTTGTTTTAGCTAGAAATGATTCTGAGTTGGCAAAAGCCTTAGGAATTCCAGAATTGAAAGAAGAGACTTCAGTAAACTATTCTTTAGGAACTACATGGGAGCCTCTTCCGAACCTAACCATTACAGCAGATGCTTATCTTATTGATATAAAAGATAGAATTGTATTGACAGGTTACTTCTCTGAAGATGATGAGGATATTTCTGAAATCATGCAAAGTATGGGTGTTTCTGAAGCAGCATTCTTCACCAATGCAATTGATACAAGAACTTACGGATTGGATGTGGTTACAACTTACAGCCTTCCAATCAAACAAAATAGCTTAGACTTCTCTTTAGCTGTTAACCACAATGTAACGGAAGTTCAAGCTGTAAAAACTTCAGACCAATTGATAGGAAAAGAAGATATCTACTTTGGAGAAAGAGAAAGATACTTCCAAGAGGGCTCAGCGCCACAATGGAAAGGTAACTTCTCTACCATCTTCAAAACTGAAAAATGGAATGCGATGGCTAGAGTCAACTACTTTGGTGCAGTAACGCTAGGTGGTTGGACAGAAGGATTTGTAATGAACTACGATCCGAAAGCCACAACAGATATTAGTTTCACTTATCATCCGACCGACAAATGGAACTGGACAGTAGGTGGAAGCAATATTTTCAATGTATATCCTGATAAGCAAGACCCTTACGAAACAGATAATGGTGGTTATTGGGACCCTGTACAAATGGGCTTCAATGGAGCTTATTGGTACACTAGAGTAAGCTACTCTTTCTAATAATTCCATTTCACTATTCAACAAAACCACAGACACAGACCTACTTTTAGGTTTGTGTCTTTTTTTATAATCTGTACTTTCTTAGCCATGATAAAACGAATACAGTGCAACCTGTTTGGATAAAGATCGTAATCGGAAAGGTTCTGACAGATGTACTACTTCTTCCAAAAAATTAAGGTAAAAGCCTACTTTTTTCCGCACCTTTGAAATAGCCAAAGACCTATATATGGCTTACTAACAATTAACCTATAAACCTAATACTATGCAGAAACTAGCTATGTCAATTATCCTATTACTTACTTTTTCATCTTGTGCAACAATGATCAACGGAGAGGATCAAGACATTCAGATCAAATCAGAAACACCCCATGCCAAGATCTTTGTAGATGGCAAATTCATTGGTGAAGACCAAGTGATGGCTCATCTCAGCAGAAAAAGTGACCATGTAGTAGAAATTAAGAAAACTGGATTTGAAGATCAAAAAATTGAGCTTCACAAACATGCTCAAGTAGAATGGGTCGTTTTTGATGCTTGCTTCAACTGGTTCGGTCTTTTGATTGATGGACCTTCGGGGGCTTGGAATGAGTTTGATGAAAAAGAAATTGTAGTCGAGCTTGCAAAGAAACAACAGCTTTAAGCTTTAGCTTCTTCATGGGCTATTTGATCCGATGTCAAGATTTTGGCATCGGTTATTTTTTACAACCGATTCTCCCCTCAAAACAATTCATCCTACTATATACCCGATTTATTATATTTTAAGACCTAACCTTCTTTCAGCTGACGTATTTTTCATAACTTAGATTTATGATATTCACCAAATTGGAATATCATATTTATCCCAACTTTAAACTTTTTGCTTTAAACATGTCAAATAACTTATTAAAGGCGGTATGCCTATCATTCCTTTTTTTAACACCAACTTTTCTATCAGCCCAAAAATTGGTTGAAAAGGTAGAAGCCGATGAGAGCGGCTGGAATATTCCTTATGAAAAGTATGTACTAGACAACGGACTTACTGTTATTCTCCACCAAGATACTTCAGATCCTTTAGTGCATGTAGATGTAACTTATCATGTTGGTTCTGCTCGTGAAGAGTTGAACAAGTCTGGTTTTGCCCACTTCTTTGAGCACATGATGTTCCAAGGTTCTGAAAATGTAGCAGACGAGGAGCACATCAAAATTATCACGGAAGCAGGAGGTACAATGAACGGAACAACAAACCGTGACCGTACAAACTACTTCGAGACTGTTCCAAGTAATCAGTTGGAAACAATGTTATGGTTAGAAGCTGACCGTATGGGATACTTCTTAGATGCAGTTACGCAAGAGAAATTTGAAGTACAACGTGCGACTGTAAAGAATGAAAAAGGACAAAATTATGATAACCGTCCTTATGGTCAATTCAGAGAAAAAAATGCAGAGGCTCTTTATCCTTACGGACACCCATACTCTTGGTTGACGATTGGTATTTTGGAAGACCTAGACAGAGTAGATGTTGAAGATTTAAAGAAATTCTTCCTTCGTTGGTACGGACCTAACAATGCGACATTGACAGTTGGTGGTGACCTAGATGTGAAAGAAACATTAAAATGGGTAAACAAATACTTCGGTAAAATTCCAGCAGGTCCTGCTGTTGAAGACATGAAGTTGGATGCTCCTGTATTGGACAACGATCGTTATGTATCTTATGTAGATAACAATATCCGTTTCCCTGCACTTCTTTATACATTCCCTACAGTTCCAGAATTCCACGAAGATGAGGCTGCATTGGAATGTTTAGCAGATATCATTGGACAAGGACAAGATTCATATTTCTATAAGAAATTCGTACTTACACAAGAAGCTATCCAAGCGTCTATTTTCAACTCTAGCTCTGAGCTAGCTGGTGAATTTACAATGTTTGTATTGCCTTTCCCAGGTAAATCTTTGAGCGACTTCGAGCAAAAAATGAGAGATGCTCTTGTTGAATTCGAGAAAGAAGGTGTAAGTGATGAAGATATTCAGAAGTTTAAAGCTAAAAATGCTGCTGGTGCACTTCGTACATTAGAATCTGTAAGAGGTAAGGTTTCTCGTTTGGCTCACTTCCAAACATTCTTGGGTAACCCTAACTACTTCCCTGAATCTATCAAAAAGTATGAGTCGCTTACAAAAGAAGATGTAATGCGCGTGTACAAAAAATACATTAAAGGTCAGTATGCTGTTATCCAAAGTGTATTGCCTAAAGGTATGGAAGGTCAAGCGGCTAAGCCTGATAACTATGAAGTAGACAAGTCTGGACCTAATCCATTCCCAACAACAGATTATGCTAAGGTAGCAGAGAGAAAGTCTCCAAAAGATGATTTCGATAGAAGTATCCAACCTAAATCAGGTCCTAACCCTACGATTGAAATCCCTACACTTTGGAGAGAAACACTTGCTAACGGTCTGAAAGTAATTGGTACTGAAAGCAAAGAAACGCCATCAGTAACGCTTCGTTTATTTATTGAAGGCGGTCACTTACTTCAAGCAGAAGACAAAGGTAAAGTAGGTCTTGCTTCTCTTACTGCGGATATGATGAGAGAAGGAACAGAGAACTATTCGGCTGCTGAATTTGCAAATGAGTTAGAAAAACTAGGTAGCTCAATTTCTTTAGGTAGCGGACAAACTGGAGTTTATATCAGTGTAAACACATTGAAAAAGAACCTAGATAAAACGTTAGCACTTTTAGAAGAGCGTATGTTCAGACCTAAATTTACGGAAGAAGATTTAGCTCGTTTGAAAAAGCAAACGCTAGAGGCGATTATGGCAAACAAAAAACAACCTGTGCCTATCGCGAATACAACTTATAGCCAATTGCTTTACGGTAAAGACCACATCTTAGCAATTTCTTCAAGCGGTACTGTAGAATCTGTTGAAGCTTTAACACTTGCTGATATCGATGCATTCTACAAAAACAGCTATGCTCCTCAAGTTACTCAACTTGTTGTTGTGGGTGACATTTCTAAGGAAGACCTTCTTTCTAAAGTTGATTTCCTTAAAGAATGGAAAGCTAACGATGTAAAAGTACCTACGCTTACAGTTGAGAATAAACTTGATAAAACAACATTGTACATTGTTGACAAGCCGAATGCTCCTCAATCAGAGATCAGAATTGGTTATATGACTAACCTTAAGTATGATGTAGATGGAGAATTCTACAAAGCTACTTTAATGAACTACACTTTAGGTGGTGCTTTCAATAGCCGTATCAACTTGAACCTACGTGAAGATAAAGGTTGGACTTACGGTGCTCGTTCTTCATTTGATGGAGACAAAAATACGGGTGACTTCACTGCTTCTGCGGGTGTTAAAGGTGTTGCAACTGATAGTGCTGTAGTTGAGTTTATGTCTGAAATTCAGAAATTCTACGAAAGTGGAATCACGGAAGAAGAACTAACATTTATGAAGAGTTCTATCGGACAAAAAGATGCCTTGAAGTACGAAACTCCAGGTCAAAAAGCTGCATTCTTGAACCGTATTGTACGTTATGATCTTTCTGATGATTATGTAAAGAAACAAAGTAAAATCGTTTCTAAAATCAAAGCGAAAGAGATCAACGAGATTGCCAAGAAATACTTAGACCCTTCTAAAATGTACATCGTAGTTGTAGGTGACAAAGCTTCTTTGAAACCAAAACTTGATAAACTAGGCTACGAAGTAGTTGAGTTGGATGTAGAAGGAAATGAAGTTCCTGTAGAATAATCTAAGACTGATTACTTCTAAAACATAAAAAAGCCAATCCACAGAATAGTGGATTGGCTTTTTCTTTTGCCTTATTTTCTAAATTACAACTTCTTCTTTTTGTACTTAGAAGGAATACTAAAAGGCATTTTTATCGAAGATTTTGAAAGATGAATTTTACTGAAATCAAGCTCGATAAGCATATTTGTAAAAATCATTTCTTCCCATTCACTCTCTCCGCTTGTGATCTTTACTTCATGAGGCAAAAACTGCCCTTCGCCATCACTTACATCTTTAAACTCGGAGAAGTTTACCAAAAGATCATTCGTTTTTCTTCCTTTCGATTCTAAGAATAGTTTTGACAGCTTCAAGATTGTTCGATCTACATAAGCTCGAATTTTGTAGTCTCCTTTATTATTTCTGAGTACAAAATTATCGTCTTCAATAAACGCTTTATTCTTTACTTTAAGCGTTGCAGGTAATTCTCCTAAAAGAATCGATTGAATAATCTCAAAGTTGAGGTCTAGATCAAATTCTCTTTTTAAAGCAGAGTAATTATAATCATAATAAACCTTCTCCAAACGGTTGATTGCTTTGATTCTCTTCGGAGTAATATATAATCTTAAACCCTCGATTCCTGTACTTCTCAGTGAAACCCAAATTGCCTCATCTTTATGGATTCTAAAGTCTGCGGTCACTTTGGTATTCTGATCGTTGGCTTGATACGAAGCTTTCGCTTTCGCTGATAGGTATTTGAAATCTAATTTTTCAACCGTGAATTCTTTTGCCTTGGTTTTGGTCACTACTTTCTTCTGTTCTCTACAAGACGAGAAACCCAGAAGTAAAATCCATGACAATAAAAACAGTATATTATTTCTTACTGACATTCTTTTCTATTTCCACAAGAGTAAGAACATTTTTTCGCATACAGCAAAGACATCCCCCCTTAAACTTACATCAATACGAACCCCAAACATAAGATAAAAAAATGAAGTCCCATACACCTTAGAGTGCATGGGACTTATATTCATAAATAATTAAAGTTTTGCTAATGCTTCTTCCAAGGCTGCAATTTTACTTTCAGCATCGGCTTTCTTTTGCTTTTCTTTATTCAAGACAGCTTCAGGAGCATTGTTCACAAAACGCTCATTAGATAACTTACGATCTACAGAAGACAAGAAGCCTTTTGCATACTCCAATTCTTTCTGAAGTTTTTGTTTCTCTTGCTCATTATCAATCTTGTCAGCCAAGTCTACGAAGAACTTAGATGCCTTATGAACAAACTGAGAAGCACCTTCAACTGCTTTGTCGACAAAGTTTACAGATTCAAGGTTTGCCATTTTGTGCAATACATGAGAGAAAGTCTCGAAATGCTCTTTCGTTTCTGTCATGATTGAAAGCGGCAAGCTCTCTTTTGGAGAAATTTGCTTCGAGTTACGGATGTTACGGATGTTTGAGATAATCTCAAATACACCTTCAGCTCTAGCCAATAGATCTTGGTCTATAGCTCCTACTTTAGGATATTCCGCAACGATGATACAATCATTTTCTTCACGCTCACCAATGTTCGCCCAAATTTCTTCAGTCAAGAATGGCATGAATGGGTGAAGAACCTTCATCAATCTCTCGAAGAAGTTGATTGTTGCCTCATAAGTAGGACGGTCAATCTTGTCTCCGAAGTTTGGTTTCACCATCTCTAGGTACCAAGAACAGAAATCATCCCAGATCAAACGATAGATAGCCATCAAAGCATCCGACAATTTATATTGCTCGAAGTATCCTTCAATTTCTTCTAAAGTTTGGTTGAATTTAGACTCAAACCATTCTACAGATTTTTCATTGATCAATCCTTGGCTAGAATCATCAACTTCCCATCCTTTTACCAAACGGAATGCATTCCAAACCTTGTTGGCAAAGTTACGTCCTTGCTCACACAATTTCTCATCGAACGGAAGGTCATTACCCGCAGGAGATGACAACAACATACCTACACGTACACCGTCAGCACCGTACTGTTCCATCAATTTGATTGGATCAGGTGAGTTACCTAAAGACTTAGACATTTTACGTCCAAGTTTGTCTCTTACGATACCTGTCAAGTATACATTCTTGAATGGCAAGTCGCCTTTCCACTCGTAACCCGCAATAATCATACGTGCAACCCAGAAGAAAAGAATCTCAGGAGCTGTTACTAGATCATTTGTTGGGTAATAGTAGTTGATTTCCTCGTTTTCTGGCTCATTGATACCATTGAAAACAGAAATTGGCCACAACCAAGAAGAGAACCAAGTATCCAAAACGTCATCGTCTTGGGTCAATTGCTCTGCAGTGATGCTTGCATCTTTTGCTTGAGCAAGTTTCAAAGCTTCTTCTTTTGTCTCAGCAACTACAAATTCACCATTTGGAAGGTAGTATGCAGGAATTTGGTGTCCCCACCACAACTGACGAGAAATACACCAGTCTCTTACATTCTCCATCCAGTGACGGTACATATTCTTAAACTTTGGAGGATGGAATTGAATGTTGTCATTCATCACATTGTCCAAAGCTGGTTTTGCCAACTCTTCCATTTGCAAGAACCATTGCATCGAAAGACGAGGCTCGATTACCGCACCTGTACGCTCAGAAGTACCTACAGAGTTTTGGATTTCCTCAACTTTAACAAGCAAGCCTGCTTCTTCCATATCTTTTACGAATTCTTTACGAACCGCAAAACGATCTTTTCCAGCATATTTCTCACCTGCTTTCGCATTGATTTTACCATCAGCATCAATGATGTCGATTACTTCCAAATTGTGTTTGATACCCAATTCGTAGTCATTCAAGTCGTGTGCAGGTGTTACTTTCAAACAACCTGTACCAAACTCGATATCAACATAGTCATCACCAATGATAGTGATCTCACGATCTGTAGTTGGTACGAGTACTTTCTTACCGATCAAATCTTTGAAACGCTCATCATTAGGGTTTACACAGATAGCTGAATCGGCAGGAATTGTTTCAGGACGAGTTGTAGCAATCGTTACAAATGTTCCTTCTTCTCCTACAACAGGATATTTGATGTAGAATAATTTACCTGTACCTTCTTTGTGGATTACTTCCTCGTCTGATAAAGCTGTTTGTCCTTCTGGATCCCAGTTTACCATACGAACACCACGGTAGATTTTTCCTTTGTTGTAAAGATCAACGAATACTTTAATCACTGATTCAGACAACTCTGGATCCATTGTAAAGCTCGTACGATCCCAATCGCATGATGCACCCAATTTCTTCAATTGGTCAAGGATAATTCCACCATATTTTTCTTTCCACTCCCAAGCATGCTCTAAGAACTGCTCACGAGATAGATCTGCTTTTTCAATGCCTTGTTCGTCTTTGAGCATTTTGACGACTTTCGCCTCCGTAGCAATAGATGCGTGGTCTGTACCAGGCACCCAACAAGCATTCTTGCCTTGCATACGTGCTCTTCTGACCAATACATCTTGAATTGTGTTGTTGAGCATGTGCCCCATATGCAACACCCCCGTTACGTTTGGCGGTGGAATTACGACAGTAAATGGCTCTTTTTCAGGATCTGGGACAGAACGGAAAAACTTATTATCCATCCAATGCTGATACCACTTGTCTTCGATGTCCTTCGGACTGTACGTTTTTGCTAATTCCATTAATTCATCAATTGAAGGCTCTTAATTATCTATTTTAAGAACCCAAAGTTCTGACTCAAAATTCTCAATCTGCAAATGTAATAAAAAAGTCTTGACTAGACATGAGATGTTTCTGAGAATTGTGCTATGTCTCTATGAACTTTTTGTTCATCTTTCAAACCTTCTTACACATGAGCTTTCATCCGAAGTCTTCTTATTGACTGAGCACAAACACTATCAACAAACTTCTATGAGGAAACTATTGTACTCTCCAAAGGATTAATAGCTGGTTCTAATATGATTAGAAATCTAATGTGTTCTGTACTTAGCGATAAATCTCTAGACCTAACTCCATATGAGCTATGCAACAATTTGTAATCCCAATTCTACTGCTATTATTCATTACATATTTCTCAGCTTGTGAAACAGTTCCATACTCTGAAGATAACTTTGTAAGATATACTGCTGTACGATATTTGGATGGTGACACCATTTTTTGCAGGCTCCAAAAGTCTCAGGATGGAGCAACGACGATTGGGTATTTGGTAAATGGAGATTTTGACTCAGAAGTTACCATAAAGCATGACACATTCCCTTCCTTTGATGACCAAGGCTTTTATTTCTTCAAAGCCTTGATGAAAAAATTAGACCAACCGAAGGAGTCTTACAAGACTGCAAGCATTTTCAATTTAGATACCATTGAGGTGATTTATGATTCGCTTGTTCTAGACTATAAAACAGGAAACTTCAAGACAGATTCTTGTTACATCTATCGAATCATACCTCCCAAGAAAAATTTTATGGGTTTCACGCTCCTCAAATTCTATATCGATTTTGACAGGGGAATTGTATTAAAAGGCTTAGATGAAAAAACAAAAACAGACGCTAATATCATTTTTGAAATCCTTGGTAAAGACAATAATTAACTACTACATACAAGTTCTACGACGTGATTTACAACTTGAAAAATATAACGTATCATCTCCTAACATTACTAATATGCATTATGGTATATAGTTGTAAGGATAATTCAAATCCTTACCAACAATATAACTATGAATGGTATTTTGGTGGAGACACCTCAAACTATATGCTCAGGCATTACAAAGACAATACAAGAAAGATATATATCAATACAGATGACGATTTTGACAGACAAGTTGAAACCATATCTGATACTTTGCCCCCATCTTCAAGAGTTGGCTTCCATTTCTTGTATGAATATATCGAAAAGATGGATTCTACAACTAATTTTTATCATATCGACAATCCTCATATTGGTCATAAAAGTGTGATTACTTATGACTCCCTCATCCTAAATTACGAAATCGCAAATGTTACCATTGACTCCTGCTTTGTGTATTCTGCGAGAAGTGATGGAAATGCTATTTACAGTGATTTGACAATGTATATTGACTTTGATAGGGAAATTATAGTGAGAGCTGTTTTTATAAAAAATAACGAGGTTTTGTTTCAGCTCATTGAAGAAGAATAAGGTAACCGAATATAATGAGAGTGAAGTTTTTACAATTTCAAAGAATTAAAATATGAAAATCCAATATATACTCTTTCTTATACTCTTGACGCTAGCCACTATCTTTGGCTGTCAAGACTCTAAACTAGAAAGGCAGTACAACTGTCATTGGTATATAGAAGGGGATACTTTATACTATATTTTCAAGCATTACACGAATGGTAAAAAAGAAATATACTTTGATGTAAATCAAGATTTTGTCTATGATGAATATTCTCAACTAGATACAATGTTGAATTCAATAGATAATGGGTTTTATTTTCATAGCTGGTTGATCAAAAAAATAGAAAAACCCGAGCACTCCTACACAACTTTTATCAGATACCTAGACGATAGCTGTCAAGTAAATTTCGACACTTTAATATTAGATTATAAAGTTGGGGCACTTGATGTCGACTCTTGCTATGTGTATTCTATCGACGTAAACGATACTATAAATGACTATTTATTCAATAAACTCGTCGTTTACATTGACTTCACCAGAGAGTTGATTGTTAAAGCTGAACATAAACGAGACCAATCTCTACTTTTTATCGTAAAGGATGAAATCAAGTAAAATAATCAACAAATGAATTTCACTGATGAAAAGAATATCTTTAACGCTTATCATTATCACTTTAACCTTATTCTCAATTTTGGGAAATGGCTGTACCCATGAAAAGGTCACAGGAGAATATCTTTATCATTGGTATTCTGGAGAAGACACCATTTTCTACTTGGTTAAGACTTTAAATAATAACACAAAAGAAATTACACTGGGAGTAGACGAAAATTTTGAGCAAAAGATCAAAACACACACAGAACCACATAAAATAATTAATGAGAATGAGTTTTTAGTGAGAGACATTCTTTTCAAAAAACTTAATGCCCCAAATGAATACTATATCACCAATAGCCATTATTTAGATGCTGATCTTACTGTAAAATATGATAGCGTAGTCACAAACTACAGCGTAAGAGATAAGACGATAGACTCCTGTTATGTTTATACTTGTACAGTAGAAGACCCTCAAGCAGAATCTAAACTTAAAGAGTTTTCAATTTATGTTGATTTTGATCGGAAAATCGTCGTAAAAGCCAGAGATAAGAAAAAAGCCAAAGACATGTATTTACTCATCGAGATAAAAGAGTAAAAACGAAACGTCTTTAATTAATATTTTGAAATAGAAATTTTCTAAGATCATATCGTGTTTAAGGAAGTATTAACCAACCATAGTTACGATATGCTTAGTTCAATGCTTAAGAAGTGTTTGTTCCTTTGTCTTCTGATGTTTGTATACACCATAAACATTCAAGCACAAGAAAAGGACAAAAATGAAGACAAAAAACAAACGGAGTACAAGGAAAGAGGAAAAACGCTTGATACTCAATTAGAAACTATCGACGCCGTTGAGAATGAAATTGAGGATGAAGATTTAGAAGAATCTGAAGTAGAATTGAAAGAAGCACAAGATGCCTTGAAAGAAGATGCTGAAGATTCAAAAATTGACATGGAAGAGAGTATTGAAGGAGAAACAGAACAACTTCAAGAAAACTTAGACGAAGAAGCACAAGAGCAAATTGAAGAAAGTGTCGAGGATGTAGGAGAACAAATCGAGGAAAGTTCAGAAGACTTAGGTGATCAGATTGATGAAAGTACAGAGAATGTAAGTGACCAAATCGATGAAACAATTGATGAGGTAGATGATCAAATTGATGAGAGCATTGAAGACGTACAAGAAAGTCTTGACAATGATAGTGACGAAGACGTAAAAGAGCACAACGATAAAGGCATGTAATTCAATTGGTATTACATTCATTCAGACTCACCTTCTGAAAAATGATCTGTTATGATCACTTTTCAGAAGGTGTTTTTTTATATCATTCTCCAATTAATCTTGAAGCACATAAGAAACAGCTTCTGCTTTTTGGCTAAAAAGAGGCTTTACCCTTTTCCAAGTAGTTATAAACAATTCGGAATTTCTGTAAGCTTCTAAAGCTTCTGCTGATTCCCAAATGCTAATGGTTGTACAAACATTTGGCACTGCAAGATCAGCGTACAGATTTACATCCAGACAGCCTTCAAATCCCGAAATCTTAGTTTGCTTTTCTTGAAAAATGGCTAAAAAATTAGCTCTCTCCTCTTCTTTAAAATACATTCTCACTATTCTCGTGATTTTCATTGCTGCTTTATCTTAAGATCTTCTGTTATTCGATAATCTATTTACACTTGTTTTTTTCTCAAAACAATCTCACTAATTTTGTGTTTTGAAAAGGTGCATTATTCAAATGCCACTAAATTCTTGAATTGCGACAATCGAATCTAAAGATAGATATGAAAAAATCAGAAATAAAATTCAACGTAGAACTAGACGAACAAAACGTTCCTGAGAAAATCTTTTGGTCAGCTACAGACTCACCTTCTGCGGGTATGGAAGAGGCTAGAGCGATCACAATTTCGGTTTGGGATCATCTTCAAAAAAATACTTTGCGTATCGATCTTTGGGGTAAAGAAATGACAATGGACGATATGAAGCGTTTCTACATTGATACAGTTGGTGGATTGGCTCAAAGTATGCGTACTGCTACTGGAGATGAGAAACTAGCGAACATGATGGACGATCTTTGTAAAGAAATGGTAGAGCACATCAAGAAGAATCCTAACGGATAATCAATTGCTCTGAATTTTATAAATCATGGAAGGTAGCCTTAGAGAAAGGGCTACCTTTTTTATTTGCTCATTTTTTTGATTGATAAAACACTGTGATTCGTAGATGAAAGTCCGTCAGACATTGATTCCCTTTGTGGTACTGATCTATATTCTGAAACTTGTGTTTAAACACTAACATATTATTCAGAAAAGTTACTACGACCAAACCTGACTTTTTTATATCCGAAAACGAATGAGTCTTAAAATGAAGAATTCAACATTAATCCTACTTTTTAGCATACTAACCACAGTGTCTTCTTGTTCACTCAATTCAAGAGGCAAAGGAAATCGTAACAATAGACTACCTTACTATAAAGAAGCGAGTTTTACGCCATATTGGCTTTCAAAAGATACAACCGAACTTAAAGATTTTCATACCATTCCTTCTTTCAGTCTAGTTTCTCAAAAAGGAGATACCATAACAGAAAATAGCTTTGAAGGAAAAATTTATGTGACCGATTTTTTCTTTACTTCATGTCAAGGTATTTGTCCTCAGATGACTTCTAATATGAAAATCATACAGGATGAATTTGAGAATGATAATGAAATACTCTTACTATCCCATTCGATCACTCCCAGAAAAGATTCACCACAAATGCTAAAAGCTTATGCCCAAAAAAAAGGGATTGATGACGACAAATGGATACTTGCAACAGGCAATCGAATCGACATTTATGAGCTTGGGCGGAAAGGATATTTTATAGAAAAAGACTTAGGAATCAACAAAGGGCCAAATGATTTTCTGCACAGCCCAAACTTTGTTTTAGTAGATAAAGAAAAGCATATCAGAGGAATTTATAATGGACTAAATTCAAATGCTGTCCAGCAACTGATCACTGATATCAAAACACTCAAAAAAGAATATCTATAAGTAATAGATTTGGAAAAGATACTGAATTCTAGAATTGACTAGCGTAAACTAAGCTGCAATGAGACAATTAAATCTAGATAAAAGAAAAAGGACTTGAAGCTTTAAAGCTCAAGTCCTTTTTTTCATCTATAGAAAAGAGAAAGATTATTTCTCTAAGTTTTCTACTGTAGTTACTTCAATGAATGAAGCTCCGTGAGCATCACCATAGTTACCACCTACAACAACGATACGATCTTCAGCAGAGAATCCTTTTTCAGACTTCATTTCTTGAAGAGCCTCTTTGATGTAAGCTTTGCTATCTGCACCTTTCTCAATGTAAGACGCACGAACACCAAATGTCAATGACAATTCACGTACAACGCGCTCATCGTAACATTTAGCGATAATTGGAGTCTTAGGACGGTATGCAGCAATAGCACGAGCAGTTCTACCGAAAGCAGTATCAGTAAGGATTGCTCTTGGGTTCAAGTGCTGAGTTGCATAGTAAGCTGATTTTGCCATAAATGCTCCGATATCATCGTTGATGATTACGAACTCAGTGTCTTTCTTGTAACCTTCGTATTTTTCAGTAGCAGCCGCAATAGAAGCCATTGTTTTAACCGCTTCAACTGGGTATTTACCGTAAGCTGACTCACCTGAAAGCATGATTGCATCAGAACCATCATAAACAGCATTTGCAACGTCAGAGATCTCCGCACGAGTTGGACGTGGGTTATCGATCATTGTGTGAAGCATTTGAGTAGCTGTAATTACAGGTCTTCTTCTAGCGATACATTTGTCGATGATCATTTTTTGTACCGTAGGGATGTTCTCTTGAGGAATCTCAACAGCCAAGTCACCACGAGCAACCATGATACCGTAAACGTGATCCAAGATTTCGTCGATGTTATCTACACCTTCTTGGTTCTCGATTTTAGCAATGATTTTTGCAGGAGAATTACACTCATCCAAGATCTCTTGTACAGCAATTACGTCCGCAGCGTTACGTACGAAAGAGTGTGCAATAAAATCAAGATTATGCTCAGCCGCAAAACGGATATAGTTTCTGTCCTTTTCAGTAATTGAAGGAAGTTTTACGTGAACTGAAGGGATGTTTACAGACTTCTTACCGCTGATTGGCCCTGTATTCATAGCCTCACATAGCAATTTTCCGTCTTTTTCTTCTTTCACTTGAAGTTCCAAAGAACCATCGTCAATAAGTACACGGCTTCCTACAGGAACGTCGTTTACAAAGCCTGCGTAGTTAACAAAGACACACTCTCTAGTAGAAACTGCGTCTGGATCACCTGCCATCCATACTTCGTCACCTGCGTGAACTTCGAATGACTCTTCCATTTTCGTAGTACGAATCTCTGGTCCTTTTGTATCTACCAAAATACCGATTTGGTTAGAAACTTTACGAACATTTTCTACTACTCTTAATGAATCTTCGTGAGTTTGGTGCGCGGTGTTGATCCTAACTACGTTCATTCCTGAATTGTAAAGTTCTGTCAAAAACTCAACTCCACAATTTCGGTCAGAAATCGTTGCAACTATTTTCGTGTTTTTCATTTAATGATAATTTATGGACTTGTTCTAATCCAGTTTTGCAATTGAATTGTAAATTTAAAACAACTATTTAATTTTTTTCTCTCATTCTCTGACCTACAATCCAATTTTTTCCTAAAATTAATACTAAATTCATTTCGTGAAAATTTCAACTTACTGATAAACAACAATTTGACTAATCAAGTATCAGTAACGCATGAATTTGATAAAAATCATTTTTTTCGTTAATATTTTTGAATTCTTGATAGGAAATATGCGTTGGATTTATTATGTGTACTTTTTACTTTTAAAATTATAGCTAACGTTGCGTATAGCTACTTATTAACAATTTCTAAAAAGTGAATAAAAATTCATTTATTTACAAATGAACTTAGAATGCTTCTCTGAGGCCGAAATACCAAACAAAGCCCTCTTTCCCAACAGAAAAATCTACACGAACATTCAGACGTTCATACGGTAAAATCCGATAGCGAACTCCAACACCTCCATCGGGAAGCCACTCGGCATCTCCGAAATTCTCGTAGTCACCATATACTTTTCCAACACCAGCAAAAGCCACAAAACCTAATCGCCTTTTTAAAAGTGGCGTTTCTCTCCTATACTCAGCTTCGGCTGTAACCAAATGACGGTCTATAAATGAGCCTACTTGATAGCCCCTTTGTGTAAGAATGCCAGAACGCCCATAAAAACCATAATTTTCATTTGTAGGATTACCAGATAAAAATCGTCCTAAAAAATGCCATGCTAAGACATGATCGGGATTTCCTTTTATACTAAAGAACTGTCGGAAATCAATGTTGTGAGATAGGTAACCATTGTCTTCCCCTTCTTGGCTGAAATTTTGTCCCAAAGTATATTCTGCATACATCCCATGGTAAGGGTAAAAAATATTATCGCGAGTGTCGTAATTAAGTGCATACTGCAAACCATGATTTTCTACTCTATTTTCAAACCCTGCCATTACTAACTTTTCACTCGATTCATCATCTCTCCCCTCATACTCTACACTACTGAAAGCATAACCAAAACCGCCAAACAGCTTCGGTATAATTCGCCTTTTCACAATAAATTTAGCAACCAGATTATTACGAATAACACGAGCTTTTCCGATTGGTGCCAAGTCTAATTCTTGACGAATTTCTGCATAACCAAAATCCACAAAAATACGCCATTTATCTTCTTTCAAATAAATTCTCGGAACAGCGCCTACTGCCCAACTGCTATTAGTTGTTCCCATCCCGATCACCGCAACGGTACTTGGCGGCGTGATGGTATCCGTTTTATTCATATAGAAAGTAAAAAGATTGACCAAGTTGAGTCCCCATTCTACAGACGGAGAATATGAAGGTGTAGGGATCAGTCGATACTTCATTTTACTTCGCTCCTTGATCGCATCAAATTTTGGACGTTTAGAATAGTCTACTTCATCATCTTCTTGTGCAAAAACGACTGAACTTAGCAGACATAAAATTGGAATCAAAGAGCTTAACTTCATAAAAAGATATTTATTTAGAAGTTACGCTTTACTTAATTCTAGAAAGCTAAAAAGTAGCGTTGAATATTACGTTCTTCATCATTTCTAGCCTTCATTTAGTTTTGGAATATTACCTTTTTTAGAATCAACTTCAACTTATCCTATCGGATCAGTAGGTTAAACATCTTTAAGGATTTTAGGACTTTTAAATGAAGCATTGTCACTCATGATGTTGTAGATTTGACACAATAACCTAATTTATTTTACGTCGGAACTATAACAATCATTATGGATGTACTCTAGGATAGAATACCTGTATTCTGTTCTTAGCTAGCTATACCCCATAATGAGATATTAACCATGGAGAATAACTCTACCCTCAATCAGATCCTAGAATTGGAAACTCAAATAGGATCTATGGTCATTGGTCAAGATGACTTGATTAGAAAATTAGTCATTGGTCTATTGGCTGATGGAAACCTATTATTAGAAAGTGTGCCTGGTTTGGCAAAAACGCGTACCGTAAAAAGCCTTGCCAAAGGTTTAGACACTGGTTTGAGCCGTATCCAATTCACCCCAGATTTATTGCCTTCAGATGTCACAGGAACAGAAATCTATCAAGCTGATTCTGAAGAAAAATTCGTTTTTCAACAAGGGCCAATATTTAGTAATCTGATCTTAGCCGATGAGATTAACCGTGCTCCTGCCAAAGTGCAAGCAGCATTACTTGAAGCCATGGAAGAAAGACAAGTTTCTGTAGCCGGAAAAACACACCAAATGGCTCCTCTTTTTATGGTTTTAGCCACACAAAACCCTGTAGAGCAAGAAGGTACTTACCCTCTTCCAGAAGCTCAAATGGACCGTTTTCTGATGCACGTCAAGATTACTTACCCTTCTTCTGAGAGTGAGAAGAAAATCTTGAATTTGGTCAGAAATGAAAATAAGAGCGATTACAAAAAAGAGTACAAGAAATACGCAGAATCTCTCGTTTTTGAAGCTAGAGAACAGATTGAGCAGATTACAGTAAATGAGGCTGCTGTTCAGTATATCGTAGACCTTATCGATGCGACACGTTTTCCTGAAAAATATTCTGAAGAATTGAATGCTTGGTTAGATTATGGGGCCAGCCCAAGAGGTTCTATTGCTTTGGACAAGTGTGCAAGAGTACAAGCATGGATTTCAAAAAGGGATTATGTAACCTCAGATGATATCAGAGCTGTAGTACATGACGTGCTTCGTCACCGTCTGATTTTAAGTTATGAAGCTAATGCTAAAAGAATCACCTCAGATCAAGTGATTGATAAAATCCTTGAAGTGGTAGCCATTCCTTAAATAGGTAGTTTTCTTTCACTAAAATCAGAGGTCCTATGGCTGAAAATCATAGAAAATACCCCGAAGAGATTGCGATCACCTTAGACGATCTCATTAAGTGGGAATATTATGCGGCACAAACAGGTCTTCTTCCTAAACGCCCCGTACATAGCATTTTATCGGGCGGTCATGCTTCTCGCTTAAGAGGACGAGGATTGGACTTTGAAGAGGTTCGAAATTATGTGGCAGGTGATGATATCCGAAATATAGATTGGAAAGTAACAGCTCGTACAAAGGTAACGCACACCAAAGTCTTCAATGAAGAAAAAGAACGTCCGTCATTGGTCATTCTAGATCAGACAACTCAAATGTTCTTTGGCTCAGAGCGTTTCATGAAATCAGTGATTGCCATTCAGATTGCTGCGCTTTCAGCATTCAGAACATTGCATAGTGGAGATCGTGTAGGAAGTTTCACATTTACCGATGATGAAATTTTGTATTTCTCCCCTAAACGAAACCGTTCTTACATGCGATCTGTCATGGAAACATTGGTAGAAAAGAATCAAGAATTGGTTGAAAAAAGAGAGGTAAAACCAAACCTATCTCAACTCAATGAAACCTTGAGACAAGCGACCAATGTGGCCAAACACGACTATGTGATGACCATCATTTCTGATTTCAACTACGCCAATGAAGAAACCATCAACCACCTTCTCCATTTGTCAAAAAGCAATGATGTCATTTTGGTACATATTGCTGATAAAATGGATAAGGCACTACCCGATGGAAATATTCTGCTCACCAACGGACATGAGCAAATCATGTGGAATAATGAGAAAAAAGGGGCTCAATCAAAGTATCAGAAAGAGCATGAGCATTTCTCCAATACCATTATTGAAGAGTTCAGAAAGTACGGAATACCTACTGTACAGCTAAATACGGCTGAAGATATTGCAGATCAAATTCGAAATGTCTTCCAATAAAAATCACATGAAGGTGAAATATCATGAATGAGAATGAAAACAGCATTGGTCAGCTTATTGAGCCTGGACCGATTGCTTATACATACGATACCACTGGTTGGAAAATAGTAGCCGCAACTCTCGTGTTTCTATTTGTTCTTTTCATCCTTTGGAAGATTTACAGATACCTTAAAAATACCTACCGAAGAGAAGCACTTCAATATTTTTCTACGATAGAAAATACAGATATCAATCTTCAGAAACAGGTATTAGAGGTAAATAAGTTACTCAAACAAGTAGCCATAACAGCCTATGGAAGGCAAAAAGTAATTAGCCTTCAGAAAGAGAAATGGATTGATTTTCTGAATAGTAAATCGAAGAAAGCAATCTTCTCTGATTCGACTGAAGAGGTACTAAATCAGTATATCTACAAATCCGCTTTGAGTACACAAGAAGTAGAACAGACTAAACAATACTTAGATCATGCAAGAACTTGGATCAGCAAACATGAACTTTGAAATCGCCTATCCATGGGTGTTTTTCCTCTTGCCTTTGCCTTTCTTAATGTATTGGATTTTGCCTCCATTAAGGGTTCAAAAAGATGCATTCAAGTTTGCGATGTTCAATCGCTCAGTCAAAGTATTGGATGAAGCTCCTCGGAAAAGTGCATGGATTGCGAAACGAAATATTGTACAGTGGGCGAGCCTTTGGATTGCTTGGTCTTGTTTGTTGGCGGCTTTGAGCTGGCCAAGACTTGTAGCCGAACCCGAAATGAAAGTCAAAACGTCGAGAAGCTTTTTAGTTGCGGCTGACATTTCATTTAGTATGGATACCAAAGATTGGAAAGTAGATGGAAAACTCATTTCACGTTGGGAAGCCACAAAGAAACTGATGAGTGATTTTATTGAGAAAAGAAAAGGAGACCGATTAGGACTTATTTTCTTTGGTTCTAACCCTTATCTACAAGCGCCTCTCACCACTGATTTAGAAACGGTAGAATGGCTCCTAGACCAAACGGAAGTAGGTATGGCAGGGCAAGTCACCAATATTGGAAGTGCAATTACTTATGCCAATAAGGTTTTAGAAAAAGATACACTAGATCATAAAGTGCTTTTACTACTTACAGATGGTAGAGATAGCGAGCAAGATGTCGCACCTATGGATGCTGTAAAAGCCATTGCAGAAGATAGTGTCAAAATCTATACAATGGGAATTGGTGATCCTACTCAGAAAGGCTCAGATCTTGATGAGAAAACATTAAAGTCAATTGCAGAAGCTACCAATGGAAAATACTTCTTAGCCATGGATCAAGACCAAATGGAAAAGGCCTATGAGGTTATGAATGAGCTTGAACCTATGGAGTTTGAAGAGGAAGAATACAGACCAGAGGTTCCCTTGTATTATTATCCGCTCGGGCTTTCACTTTTCCTAATCCTTATCCATCAAGTGTTTAGAGGGATTTTTCACCTATTCTTTCAAAAAGCATAAAACAAGCATATGGAATCAATCTTGAAAAACATAAAGCCTTTCAATTATGAGAGTTTTCACTTTCTCAGACCCGAATGGCTATGGGCATTTATTCCTTTGCTTGGAATAACTTTTCTTCTGCTATTTGCCATAAAAGATAGGTCAAAATGGAAGAAAGCAATCCCGAAACATTTACAGCCTTATTTGTTTGTAAAAGGAAGCAAATGGGCGAATCTGATGCCGATCATTTTATTAGAATTAGGAGTAAGTTGTCTCATTATCGCAATTTCGGGCCCGACTTGGTACAAAAAAGAAATTACTGGGCAAAAAACAGAAGCGGTACTTCTAATGACTCTCGATCTTTCGGGTTCAATGATGGCAAAAGACCTTTCTCCAAACAGATTGGAGCGAGCAAAAATGAAAATCAAAGACCTTTTAGATCATAACCCTAGAGCAAGTACTGGTTTAGTCGTTTTTGCGGGAACACCTCATACAGTTTTGCCGCCTTGTAATGATTATGACATTATTCAGACTCAAATTGAAGGACTGTACCCGGCAGCGATGCCTGTAAGAGGAAGCAATATTTCTTTGCTGATAGAGGAATGGAAAGAAAGGTTGAAAAATGTAAAAGCGCCAAGTACAATTCTTCTTTTTACAGATGAATTAAGTGAAAAAGATACCGATGAATTGATCTATTATATTCAAAATTCAATTCATGAGTTGACGATTGTACCGATGTCTACACCCCAAGGAGCTAAAATTCCTAAGAATAAAAAAGGTACAGCCATTACTCAAAATGGTAAAGCTGTAATTTCTAAAATGGATCAAGCCGTTTTAGGGCGTTTGTCAGCTTCAGAACAAGTTCATATCAGTCAACTAACACTAGATGATTCTGATATGGAATTGATTGCTAAAAAAGTGAGCGACAAATTGATTTATCAAGAAGATGAAGAGGAAAGTGACGAAGAGTGGGAAGACCTCGGAATCTTATTTGTCTTACCGATTTTCTTTATTTCACTCTTTTGGTTCCGTAAAGGTTGGATGGTACAATGGTGCCTTGTCTTTGTTTTCATTTTACCTTCTTGTAGCCCCAATGACCCTAATGCAGATTTATGGTTCTCGCAAGATTACCAAGCACAAGCCAAAGAGAAAAATGGAGATTTTGAGGCGGCAGCAGAGCAATATCAAGACTTAGCTCACAAGGGTGTGGCTTATTACAAAGCTGAAAATTACGATGCCGCTTTAGCAGTATTTGAATTAGATAGTTCTTCTGAAGGAAATTACAACAGAGCATTGACATTGGTAGAATTGGGTAGATTGGAAGAGGCGAAAGATGCTTTTTCCAAAGCTCAAGAATTAGACCCAGACCTGCCCCAACTTCAATCACATATCGATACAATTCAAGCACGCATCAAAGCAGAAGCTGAACTACGTAAAAAGTTCCAAGCACAAGAAGTACCCGATACGGGTAATAAAGAACCCTTGAAAGAGCGAAAGGCCAAAGGTGAAGATGAAGAGCTAACTTCAGACACAGAGGTTGACGAACTTCCCGATGATGGTGAAAGAGTAACTGACGAACAAGAAACGGACATTCAAAAGACCAAAGAGCTTGAACGCCCCGAAGATGCAGAAGGAGCAGAACTAAAAGAAGTCGATGCTTCAAAAGTGCTAATGGAAAAGATTTCTGCTGAGCCTCAAGAATTTCTGAGACGCAGATTTAAGCTCCAAAAAGAAAAGTATTATCCAACGGTAAAAGAAGGAAAAGAAACATGGTGAGATACATACTTATAGCATTGTGTTTTTGTCTATCAGTTCAAGGAAAAGCACAGAAAAAGCCACATACATTCGCAAAAGTAAAAGTCAATAAAAAGTCTGTTTACGAGCAAGAACCTCTGAAAGCAACCGTGAAGGTTTATTCGAGCACTTGGTTTACAGATGACCTTGACATGAGCGACCTTCAAGTAAAAAATGCTTTTGCAGTTCCTTTCAAAAGAACAATGGGAGGTACTGAAGTGGTAAACGGAAAGCAATATACAACCTTGGAATTTTTCTGTCTGATCTATCCGTATAAGGCTGGAAAAACAGAAATTCCCCCAATGAAAGTGACGACTTCATGCCCTCCCGAAGGAGATTACAAAGGCGTTCCGATAGTTGTTTATACAAATGCAATTCCTTTTACGGTAAAACCTGTACCCAAAGAAGTCAAGAAAGACGATTGGGTCGTAGCTCAAAATATTACGTTGAGTGAATCATGGAATACATCCTTGAAGAATTTGAAACAAGGCGATGTCATTGAACGAACCATCAATATAAATGCGGCAGGAACACTGCCAAGTTTCATACCTCCTCTTGAAGTACCCGAAGTAGAAGGAATTTCTGTTTACCCTAAATCGGCAAAGGTTAAAGAGACAAAAACCAATACAGGAATTAGTGGTAAACGAATCGAAAAGGTATCCATTCTTTTGGAAGAAGAAGGTGAAGTCACTTTACCAGAAATACAGGTAAGTTGGTGGAATCCTTATTTGCAAAAGCGTTATTCAAAGACACTCCCTTCCAAGAAATTGACGGTGAAAGCTAACCCTGATTTGGGTATGATGCTCAGTTTAAGAGATAGTCTAAATGCACAAATTGACACAAGCTCTTCTTCAGAAAAAGCCGAACAAGAAGTATTCTTGATTTTTGGGTACAAACCTTGGAAAGTAGCTCTTGTAGCTATTATCTCAGTCTTATTCTTAATATTTCTATTTAAGCGAATCAAAAGAGCAATTTATGCCTTTAGAGAAAGACGAAAGGAATATAAGAAGAGCGAAGCCTACTGGTATTTGAAAATGAGAATGGCTGTTAGGAAGAATCCTAAGGAATTCTTGACAATTACTTATTTGTGGCTCTTGAAATGGACTGACAAGGATCAGCATCCTTCTTATTATACTTTGAAAAAATTTGCGGGAGCTACCGTAGATGATGATGGAGTTCCTTTTGTGAATACAATTTATACGGATCGGATTCCGAACGCATCTCGACCGAAATTAATAAAAGATCTCAAAGCACGTCGTAAGATGTTATTGATACAAAAAAAAGGAAGTCGATCTAAATTCGGATTAAAACCTTTAAATATCAATGAATAATAGAATATGAAAGAAGGTCTTTCATAAATTAATTGTACGAATATGGAAAAAGCTAAGCTTTTAGTTACAGAGTTTTTCAATGCTATTGATCAGCAAAATTGGAAAAAAGTAGAAAAAATATTCGCGCCTAGCGTATTACTTGATTATTCTTCAATGACGGGTGTAGAGGCGGCATACATGACGCCTACACAAGTGATAGACCGATGGAAGGAATTCCTGCCAGGTTTTCAACACACACATCACCAATTGGGGAATTTTGTGGATGAGCTCGATAGAGAAAGTGCACATGTTTTCTGCTATGTAACTGCTTCTCATTATTTAGAACATGAAGAAGGAAGTATTTGGAAAGTCATCGGTTCTTACAATATCGAACTGAATACAGATGTAAGAGGAGAATGGCAAATTGAAGCTTTGAAACTCAATTACAAATACCAAACAGGAAACCTTAAACTTCCTGACCTTGCTAGAGAAAGAGCAAAATCGAACATAATCGGGTAATCTTCTACTCGAATATACTTTGGCCTTTTCAACAAAAAAAGATGTTGGAAAGGCTTTTCTTTTTCAGCTAGAAACCTTTTTATCACAAACTCTTCATACTTTGTTCTTTTATTTTGTGTGTGGTTTTTGTTTATTGTAGTAGGACAACACACAGAAGATCATGAGCGATAAGAACCTTTACCGACTGATCTCAAAAGGTGAATCTCAGACCTTAGATTTTAAAAGAACATTGAATGATGTTTATAAAATCGCGAAGTCACTCACATCTTTTGCCAACACCAAAGGCGGCGTTTTGCTAATTGGTGTGGAAGATAACGGAAAAATAAGTGGCGTTGACCCTGAAGAAGAAGCCTATTTGATCAAAGAAGCAGCTAATTTTTATTGTGATCCACCCGTAAACCTCAAATTTGAAGAAACACTAACAGATGAAGGAAAGACTGTCTTGATGGTCATTGTACCCAACAGTAAACTCAAACCTCACAAAAGTTTAACAAAAAAAGGCGATTGGACAATTTATACTCGCATGTATGATAAGTCTATTCTTGCCAGTGAAGGAATCATTGATCGGATGGAAAGTGATGTGGTAGAAGACGAACCCGTTCTTTATACTTTAAGCCCTCAAGAAGAATCTCTAATTGATTATTTGGGTATTTTCCAACGAATCACACTCAAAGGTTATGCTAATCTCGTCAATTTCAGTGAGCGTAGAGCACGTAGAAGTCTGATGACTTTAATTAAAGAAGGACTCGTCGCTCAGCATGATATTGAAAAAACACCATTTTTTACTTTAGCTTAAAAAAAGAAAGGCAAATCGAAATTTATCACGATTTGCCTTTTTTCATTCTATTTGATTAGTCTTCTTAATTCCTCCAACTCCCTTTTATATCCACCAGATAAAATTGGGAAACGACACCATGTTTTAGGATCAAGGTTTCTGTCATCCAAGTGGAATGAAGCCGCATAACGCTCTCTTTTCCATTGATTACGGCACCACATAGTAAAGAATTTTTCGATCCAAGCGACTAATTGCTCCTTCTCAACCTCTGGATAAATCACATTTAGTTGATAAAAACACTTCACTGGAGATTTTTTATCTCTGATCGCCAATCCTTCAATTTCATTGAGCACCTCATAAGGCATCAAATCTGCCTCATCTGTTTGTTTTGAACCTTTAGGTCTAAGTTCCGCAGTCGGTTGCTGATCGTTTACAGCTCCCAAAGAAGGAATCTTTATTTCTCCTCTAATTCCGACTTTCTCTAACCATTTCAACCAACTTCTTAAGAACGTCTTGTCAATACCTGCCAAAGGACTCAAACCTCCACTTGTATCTCCGTCCATGGTTGCATAACCTACTGCTGCTTCTGATCTATTTGAGGTTGAAAGCAATAAACCACCTTTGATATTTGCCAACATCCAAACTGAAGGGGCACGAACCCTCGCCTGTATGTTTTGTAATGCTAAATCATCTTGTTCCCAAGTCAACTGACGATCGATACTTTCTTCAATCATCCCGACATAGTTCTTAAAAATATCATTGACATTCAGAATAAAGAACTCTGCTCCTATACCTTCTGCCAATCCTTTTGCTGCATTTAGCGTAACCTCGCCACTATTTTCTGTTGGCTGATATGCTGTAGTCAAAAACTCAGGCATCATTTCTTCTACTGACGATAAATTCTGAATCGACTTAAAGTATGCCAGTTTCTTTTTAAATCCTTTCAGACCTAGTTTCTCAATACCCAATTTTACCATCAAGTAAATACAAGAAACAATAGCTGAAGAATCTGCTCCACCACTCAGAGAAACTACAAACCCTTTCGAATAACTTTTACGCATATAATCGAAAAGTGCTAAAGCTTCTGCCCTTGCAAATTCTTCCTCTTTCAAATATTTGCTACTCTCCCAATTTGCCTCTAAGGGCTGATCTGTCGTTGGCCCTGCCGAAGGAATCTGATAATCCACCTCTATTCGTCCTGCTGCTTTTTCTGGCCCAGAATAATCTGAACTCATTTGCATTTGAGCGAGGTGCGCCCTATTCAAATCAACTACCGTTGAGGTAACTTTTACATCATGAAAACCTAACCTTTCGGACATTGCCAATAACCGTCCTGATGAAGCAATTAAGGTTCCTCCATCAAAAATTGATCGACCCGATTCATTTCCTAAAAGATTGGAATAGACATAAGCACACCCAAACGCACGAGAACCGTCTACCACAAATCGTTTACGAGAAGCAAACTTTTGGAAAGCAAAATGACTAGCTGAAGGATTCAAGATAATATCGACACCCATTCTTGATAAACTTCTACCAGGCCTGTCGGCTACCCAAGCATCTTCACAGATTTCAAATCCTATTTTTATACCGTTTAGGTCAAAGTGAATATCCCCTATCGGGAAGGCTTTTTTCTTGGCATGCTTAGGTAAAGAAGGATAACGGAATTGCACTTCTTCTACGACACCTTGAGGCCAAGGGCTAAACCAACGTGCTTCATAATGGATGCCTTCTTTTGGTAAAAATTGCTTAGCCGTAAAACCAATCAATTCTCCATCTACCAAAAGTGCTGCGGCATTGAACACCCTATTTTGGTAAGAGACAGGCAAACCAATGGCTACCACAATATCTTTGGTATGAGGTACAATTTCGAAGAGTACCTCCATGGTTGTTTCATGAAGTGCTTCAGAGAAAAATGTATCTTCACAGCCATAACCTGTAATTGTCAATTCGGGCAAACACAGCACGGCTACATTGTCGTCTTTGGCATCTTCAATAGCCTTAATTATATTTTTCTTATTGTTATCCCAATCTAAGGGAATCTGATTCAATTCTGCTCCAGCTATCTTAATCCAGTTCATTACTCACCTTTTAGCATTAGAATTCTGAAATGATATCAAAGTAAACTATAATTCAGAGAAGGATCAAATACAATATAAATCGTTATGAAGCTTATTTAGTCGTTGATTTTTAAACAGCGATCAGATGGATACCTTAATTCTGAGTTTTTCGCTACTTTTGCCTTCTCAATTTCGAAACATATAAAACGGGGCTAGGGTTATAGTTTATGAAAAGACTTTATACTTTTCTGAGCAAATCCGTTCCAAATAGACTAATAACGCATGAAAACAAATATTGCAGATATCCGAAAAGATTATGCTAAAAAGGACTTAGATACCAAAGACTGTTTGGATGACCCAATAGCACAATTTGAAATATGGCTTGATGAAGCAATTAAATCTGAAGTGCCTGAACCTACAGCTATGATTGTTAGTTCTGCCGATGAAAATGGAAGACCTTCTAGCCGTACTGTTTTATTGAAAGGAGTAGAAGACAAAAAATTCATTTTCTACACCAATTATACGAGTAGAAAAGGGAAGCAGATATTAGCAAACCCATATGTGTCGGTTACATTTTTCTGGCCAGAACTTGAAAGACAAGTTCAGATTGAAGGAAAAGCATTGAAAGTAGCTTCTGATACTTCGGATAAATATTTTGAAAGCCGTCCGTACAAAAGTAAAGTAGGCGCTTGGGCATCAGAGCAAAGTACTGTGATCAATTCTCGATCAGTAATAATGGAACGTTTTGCTAAATTTTCCCTTAAATATCTGACTTCTGTACCTAGACCAGATCATTGGGGTGGATTTGAAATAGAAGCAGATCGCATTGAATTTTGGCAAGGAAGACCTAGTCGTTTGCACGACAGAATCTTATATACTAAAGATGAAAATGGTGAGTGGGGAAAAAATCGTTTAGCGCCATAAGCTAGAATGAAATAATTGAAACATATAAAACAAAAAGGTAAGTGTCTACATCCAAACACTTACCTTTTTTGCTTCTAAGCCTTAACGTTCTTCTTCCATGAAGAATATCAGTTATTTATTTTATTCATTATGATCTCATAATACTGTATCCGTTGTTCAATCCGATCATTTACCCCATCATTGATTAGTACATCGAAGGTTACTTCATATATAATTCCTTCTTCAAAAGTTAAATAGAATCTCGGAATTAAGATATCAGCAATATGATCGTCAATATCATCCTCGGTATTATTACCTAAATCGAAATAAGCTCCTCCTTCACCAAAAGAAATGTAATCTTCTCTTACTAAAGTGTATTGCCTATCGTCATCTGTATTTTCAGTTCTATCTACTCTGAAGATTGGCGACAGCACCCAAGAAGTATCTGACATATCAAAAATAGCTAAGGTATCCACAGAAATTCTTTCCAAAAGGATATTCTGGTCTTCATCTTTGACAACCGAATCGTAACGAACAAAGAAGAATGAACCAGTCTGTCCGTAAAAACCCGAAATCAGGATATCTGGAAGAAACTCCCCTGCCGTACTACCATCAGAAAAACCATTATTTGCTCTCACGGTTGAATCAGCCGAACGGCTATAATCTACAGTTGTCAGACGGTATGGATTATCTTGAGGATATATACCTCCTCCATCAACAAAGGTTAGCCCTTGCACAAGCCTTAAGAATTCATCTTCTTCATCTTGTCTATCCTCATAGAAATCTTCGATATCATCAAGTGCATTACACCCCCACATTCCAATCATCCAACAGAAAAGCACTAAGTATTTCAAAATTTTCATAAGTCTTTTTGTCTTTGATTAAAAATCTACTTTTAATGATACCGACCATGTCGTTCCGACCGAATAATATACCAGAGCCGTTTCTTGATTATGTTCAATACCATCCCGTGCATCTGCTATGTATTTTTCATCAAAAATATTATTGATCTTCGTATTGAAGTAGGCATCCAACGAGCCAATTCTGAATTTATAGCTAGCACTAAAATCAAATAGACCATACTTTGGTACTCGCCATGCTTGTTCTCTATCCTCAGGATCTGTACGGTTACTTGGATCATAATCTGCATACAAATCAGAGAAGAATGTGTAGTCTACGCCTAGCTTCAATCCTGAAAGAATTTCATACTGTGCACCTGCCGCAACTGTGGTTTGAGCAGCGTTCCCAACTTTCAAGTCTTTAATAAACAATTGTAGGGTATCGATAGGTTGCTGAGACTGATCAAAAAAGATCGACTCAACATCGTCTGTCCAAATCCAGTCTCCTACTGAAAGAGAACCTGTTATTCTAGCTCTTGGTGAAAGAATCACTTCTACATCTGCCTCAATACCTTGGTGACGAGCATCTACACCCGTAATATTTGCAAAAGTCTGGAAGTCTGGCGGTAAAGCTACAATCAAACTTTTGTTCTTCCATTCGGTATGATACAGATTGACATTTGCCAATACATTCGTACTTCTGTAGCCATAACCAACTTCTACCGTAAAAATATCTTCATTGATGGCATCATCGTTTACATCATTTTTAAAATTTCTGAAGACGGCATTAAACATTGGAGGGCGTTGTAGGAAACCTGTGTTGAAAAATACATTATGATTATCATTGATATTGTAGTTGGCACCACCTTTCGCACTAATAGTCTGATCATGCACCCATTCAGAAGTTCGATTTCCTGGCATATAGTTAAAGAAATCAACACGTTGTTTCGAGTTGTTCGCAAAAGCAACCGTTACAAATGCTGAAATAGGATCATTGACAAATTCAGCTTGTGCAAAAACGCTTTCCCATGCTACAATACCATCGTTGTTAAAACCTACTTTATCACCTTCACGCGCAATCTTAATTGGCTCGTTTACATCTTTATTGATGTCATAATAAAATTGCCCTCCTAAAAGATTTGTAATTTCTTGGAAGTGGCGTCCTTCATAATAACGTAAATCAAAACCTGCTGTAAGTGTTACTTTATCAGAAATACTTGTAGTAAAATTCGATAATAGTCCATACCAATCATGATCATTCATAGAGGCGACTAGCACCGTATTCGAGGCAATGTCTTCTTGATTTTCCTGATAGTATCGATCGAAATCTATAAGTCCATCACCTGTTCTGAATGTTCTAAAATTTTGATCAGCACCATAACCACCTATTCCGCCACCTCTACCAAAAGAAGCATAAGCTGTTGTTGCCAATTGAGAACTTGAACTGATGTTCCAATAATGGTTTAAGGTAATTACTGGTTTTGAGTAAAAGTTGGCTCTACCATTCGTCTGTTGACCAAACAAATACCCCCAATCTTCATTAAATCGCCTACCTTCTCGTTCAAAAGTTTCAATAGGTAATTGAGTTCTTCTTTGTCCATGCGTTTGTGTTGCTCCGAAAATACTCAAGGCTAAACTATGATTTGCATTGAATTCTTTCGAGATATTGGCGAAATAAGAATAAGCTTCAAAGTTGGTTCCATCTACCCAACCATCTCCCGAAGATTGAGAACCCGACAAGGTCACTGCCCACTTTTTCTCTGTCAATCCTGTAGATACGGTAAATGAAGTCTTCTTATAATTATTGTTACCTCCTGCGACCATTATATTTCCTCCTAACTTTGCATCTGTTGTCCGTGTTAGAATGTTGATTGTACCTCCTACAGATGGTATCGCCAACTTTGTGGCTCCCAAACCTCTCTGTACTTGCATATTTCGAGTCACATCTGATAGCCCTGCCCAGTTTGACCAATAAACTGCTCCATTTTCCATATCATTGATCGGCATACCATTTATAGTTACGGCTATATTTTCAGAGCCAAAACCACGAAGGGTAATCCTAGAATCTCCAAAACCACCTCCTTGCTTTGTGGTAAATACTCCAGGAGAAGATTTCAGTACTTCTGGAAATTCTTGGTTACCTAATTTCTCCTCAATGATTTCGGGGTCTACGGTACTAACCGCAACTGGTGTTTGTCGGTCGACAGCAACAGAGGCAATTACGTTTACTTCTTTTAGATTGACGGCATCTGTAAGAAGTTCTATAACACCTAAATCTGTTGTTCCTCCTAACTCAATGTCTTGTTCAATGGTCTGATAACCCACATAAGAAAATAGGATGACCGCAGGACCTGTTTCTTTCGTTTCTAATTTAAAGTTACCATCAAAGTCGGTCGTGGTACCGATTGTGGAACCTTTGATCACCACTGTAGCTCCTATCACACTTTCTTTGGTTTCTGCATCTATCAACTGTCCATTTACCACAGTTTGTGCGGCTATGTAGGTAGTGCATCCCAAAAACATTCCGATAGTGATGAGCAGTGGTCTCAATTGTAAAAGTGTCTTCATGTGTAAAGAGTCGTTTCTGCTTAATATCGAAATGTAAATTAGAAGAGCTAGGGCACTAAAAAATGTAGTTTTAGAGTTAGAAAGCATCTGTGTAAGCTTTCTGAATTTTGATGCTCACAACAAAAATTATCTATGAGACAAGAAGGGCTTTTATCTTTTATGAAGGAATTAGAATTAAAAATGAAGAAAAGAAAAAACGTAACATCTGTAGTCATTAAGTTTATGCTACAAACATTACGTTTCAATCTAATTTTTGAGAATGTATAGACTTACAAGAAAGCGTTGCTTTTACTTACGCTCCGACATCAACTTTTGATATTGTTCATAAATATCTCGAATAGAAGCATAGGTTTCCTTTAAACAAGTCTGCTCAACTTTCTCGGTCGTCATCCATTCTACCTGTTCAATATCTTCTTCGGTTTGAGGTTGCATCTCCGAATCGTCTTTGCACTTCATTCTATACCAATGTGTACATTTCAAGACTTCCTTTCCATCACGCTGATAAGTATGCCAGGTTTCTCCTATTTTTTCTTTTAGCTTAGCTGTGATCCCACACTCTTCTTCAACTTCACGGAGTGCTGCCTCTGCTATATCTTCATTTTCCTCCACTTTTCCTTTAGGCAAATCCCAAAGTCCCCATCGTTTGATAAAAAGTAATTTATCTTTCTTCTCTACTATTCCTCCGGCGGCATGAATTATTTCAAAATATTTTCTAATTGCACCAACTGTCTTTTCATAATCTCTAACATAGAAAATAAGATGTGGCTTCCCTGAAATACGTCCATCTCTGGCCATCTCATAAAATGAAATGATTTGATCAGGACTCGCAAAACTTTGCATAAATACACCTGCACTTGGCGCTGTTTTCAGCGTATAATCTTTGACCTCTATAAGAGATTCTCCTGTATAAAATTGCATCAGTCTGTTTTTGAAATGGTATCTTTCTGTAAAGCTACAAACCCTTCTTCAGACCCCAAAAAGGCCATTAAAGTTTAATAAAAGGTACATTTAAGACGGTTCGGACGTCTAAATTAAAATTTATACACTACTCGGACGCTAGTTTAACTATCATTTATCTATTTGCTTTCGTGAAATACAAAAAGCAATTATGAAGTATATAATCGAGACAACGCCTTTCATTTTATTTATTTTAATTCATCTTTTCAATATTGGTCTACTCTTCATGTATAGTCAGTCGTTAACACCTATTAAAATATTTACAAATACAGATGTAGCGGAACGCAAAAGATTGTTAACGCAATAATAGAAATTAATTTAAAAGCGTTCTATTTATCAGTTCGGAAGCTTTCTTTGACGCTTAAGTAAATTATTCTTCGAGCTAATTCTAAGAAGCTATATTTTTGAATGAATAATTGAACACCTCTTGTATTGTGAATTTTGGTGAACACAATACACTAAAAAGTCCTAAAATCAGTATTAGACGTACAAAATGAACGGTTTGGACGTCTGATGGAATCATCCGAGTATTTAGGACGAAAACAAGCTTTAGATACTATAGCTTTGTTTTAAAATTGAACACAAACAAACGACAATTAATACTTAACAAACAAATTACCTATGAGACAATCTTTAGTCATGGTACTGCTTGCGCTTTTTTATGCGAGTAGTGTTCATGTAGTCTGGGCGCAAAAATCTGATACCGTACCAACATCTTTCAGCATGGAAGAAGCCGTGAATTATGCAATGATGCACAATAAAGAAGTGACTATTGCTGATTTGAACGAGGCGATTTCAAATATGCAAACTAAAGAGTTTGTCAGTCAAGGTTTACCACAGATCAATGGTTCGGCACAGTTAGACTACAATTTTGAGCTTATGACCATGGGTACTGACGAAAATGGAAACCCTATTCAGTTTGGAAGTGAATATGGCGGACAAGCAGGTATTTCCTTAAGCCAAATGCTCTTTGATGGTTCTTTTTTAGTTGGCTTAAAAGCGTCTAGAACGTATCAGGATTTAGCTATAAAACAAACCACACAACAAAAAATTGACATTGTAGAACAAGTTCAGAAAGCTTATTTTTTAGCACTCGTAAACGAGGAAAATAGAGAAGCGATCCAACGAAACTACGACCGTTTGAAACAACTTCTTTATGAAACAGAAGAAATGTATAAAAATGGTTTTGCAGAAAAAATTGATGTACAACGTATTCGTGTAAACTACAATAGTGTTGTACTTCAGCTTGAGCAAAACAAACAAGAGATTGAGCTTGCTTATATGTTACTGAAGTTCCAAATGGGCTACAATATCGATACTGAAATTCAATTGAAAGATCACCTTTCAGATCAGCACTTGAATGAAACATTGATGACAAGTGACATGCAATATGCTTATCAGAACCGTATCGAATATGACATTCTGAATACCCAATTCACCCTGAAAGAATTGGAAAGAAAAGAAAACAACTTCCAATACATGCCAAAGCTAAACCTTGTAGCCAACTACGGATGGGCAAACTTTGGAGATGATTTCGGTGCATATTGGACTTCGGCTAACTGGTTCCCGAATGGTTCGGTAGGTGTGAAAATGACTGTTCCTATTTTTGATGGTTTATTGAAAAGCAGAAAGAGTCAGCGTATGAAATTGGAAATGCAGCAGATCAGTACGCAAAAAGATTTAATGAAAGACAATGTGGCCGTTGAAGTGAAAAAAGCAGCTGACCAACTTTCAACAAGTCTTAAAGCCCTACAGATCTACGAAGACAATATGGGATTGGCAAAAGAGGTTTACGAACACTCACTTGCTAAATATCAAGAAGGGATTGGCTCTAACTTAGAAGTGATTGAAGCAGATGGTTCTTACAAAGACGCACAAGATGAATATTATTCGTCGTTGTATAATGCTTTGGTTGCACAGATCGCCCTTCAGAAGGCAAATGGTACACTATATCATGTAGCACCAGAGTCTGAATAAACTAATCTTTCCATCCATTTTAATTTTCGAAACACCTTATGAAAACGATAAATAAACTAGCATTTTCTTCAATCTTCTTTTTAGCGGCTTGTTCAGGCGGAAATGACATCGAGTCTCTAAAACAACAACTAGATACTAAAAAAGCTTCGGTCACAACTATTCAACAAGAGATCAAGCTTATTGAAGCTGAAATCAAGAAACTAGATCCTACTTTTGGTGTAAATACTGCAGCAGTTTTAGTGAGTGCAAAAACGATTCAACCCGAAGTTTTTGAACACAAAATTACAGTTCGTGGTAATGTGGAATCTAGAAAAAATATTATTGTCTCTTCAGAAACAGAAGGACGTATCCTAAAAATCAATGCGCTTGAAGGTACAAAAGTGAAAAAAGGAGACGTTATCATTGAAGTAGATGCAGATAAGCTAAAAGACCAAATTGATGAGGTAAAAACATCATTGAGCTTGGCTACTGATATTTATGCAAAAAGAGCTGCTCTTTGGGAAAAGAACATTGGTACTGAAGTTGAATTTTTGGAAGCTAAAAACAAAAAAGAAACTTTAGAGAAGCAATTGAAATCTCTTAAAACTCAATTGAGTTATGCTTATGTAAAGGCACCATTTACAGGTACGATCGATTATGTAGAAGTAAATGTAGGTGAGCATGTCGGAAAGTCGAATCCGCTATTCAGAATTGTAAGTAGTGACGATATGCGTGTGACTACGGAAGTTTCAGAAAAATACTTTGGTAGCATCATCGCAAAAGATAAAGCGGAGTTGGAGTTTATGTCTATCGGTAAAACTTTAGCTTCTAAAGTAAAAGCCGTGAGTACGGTTATCAACGAGAACACAAGAACATTTACCATCGATTCCAACATTCCTTCAAGCGTATTGAGAGACGTTCGTCCGAATATGATGGTGAAGGCAACTTTCACTGATTTTGTAAATGAAGATGCTTTTGTCGTTCCTTCAGATGCTGTAATGAAAGACAACAAAGGAACATATGTGTATATCGTAGTAACTGAGAAAGGAAGACAATTTTCTTCAAAGAACTATGTAACTGTTGGGTCTGAATACAACAACTCAACTTGGATTGAAAAAGGACTAAAACAAGGCGACCAAGTCGTAACTGCAGGTCAGTTCAAACTTGTAGAAGGTAACCTGATTCAAGTAGCTAAATAAGGACAACTGTCCTGATCTCAGACCAACTAAAAGACATACTTCAATGGACAATAAGAATAAAATTTTAAAAGAATTCGGGGCATCGACCTTTGCGGTAAAAAACCGTACTACGGTCTATGTACTGACTGTAATGATTGTCATCTTCGGATTTATTTCATACAGTTCTTTGCCTAAAGAAAACTTCCCAGAAGTTTCTGTACCTACCGTATATGTAGGTACGCCATATCCGGGTAACTCTCCTGTAGAAATTGAGCAGTTGATTACTCGTGTCTTGGAAAAAGAATTAAAGAAAGAAGAAGGAATTGATGAGTTGACCTCTAGTTCTGTAGATGGATTCTCAGCTATTACCATTCAATTCGATATGGATGTAGAGACAGATGACGCTGTTTTCCGTGCAAAAAATGCGGTAGATAGAGCCTCTTCTTTCCTACCTTCAGACCTTCCTGAAGATCCTTTGGTAAAAGAAATTGACCTTTCAGAAATTCCTGTATTGAACGTTTCATTCTCTGGCCCATATACCATTGTAGAGCTTCGTCATTACGCCGAATTACTGAAGGAAGAAGCTGAACGCTACCCTGCCGTTTCTGAAGGTCAGATAAAAGGTATTGATGACCGAGAAGTACATATCAATATCGACCCTTACGAAATGGATGCTCGTAACATCACGTTCAACGACATCAAAACAGCAGTAAGCAACGAACACATCAATATTTCTGGTGGTGATATTATTTCAAACGGAACAAGACGTTCTGTAAGGGTTTTGGGAGAATTCCCTGATCCTGTAAAAATGGAAAACATCATTATCAAAGTCGAAGAAGGAAAGCCCGTTTACCTACGTGATATCGGTTCTGTAGATTATACGTTCATTGACCAAGAATCTTATTCAAGAATCAATGCGAAAGAAACAGTAACGCTAGATATCATCAAACGTAGTGGATATAACCTTTTGAGCACTACCGAAGATATGGTCGAAGTTATCGAGGATATGAAAGCATCTACTTTTCCAGATGACTTGATTATTACGTTAACTGGTGATCAATCCAAACAGACAAAAGATTCACTTAGAGAGCTTGAAAACAACATTATCACAGGTATGCTACTCGTGATCATCGTTCTTTTATTCTTCATGAATACAAGAAACGCGATGTTCGTAGGTTTAGCCATCCCGATGTCAATGCTACTTTCATTTGTAGTCATGAACATCTTCGGGATTACACTGAATACCATGGTACTCTTTGGTCTTGTCATGGCACTGGGTATGTTGGTAGATAATGGTATTGTATTGGTAGAAAACGTTTACCGATTAGTAAGAGAAGGATATTCTCCTATCAAAGCTACAATTTATGGTGCTGGTGAAATTGCATGGCCAATTATTGCATCAACAGCCACTACGGTTGCAGCCTTCTTGCCACTTGCTTTATGGCCGGGTATGATGGGTGAATTCTTCAAAAACCTACCGATTACTATCGCTATTGTATTGTCAAGTTCATTGTTTGTAGCTCTTGTCATCAACCCTACTTTCATTGCTTATTTCATGAAAGAAGAAGATGGTGAAGAAAAAGTAAACTACAAGCGAGTACTCATGACTTCAGGAGCATTCATTATTGTAGGTGTAGTTTTACTTCTTACTGGTAATCGAGTGTCAGGTAATTTGATTGGTATTTTTGGTACACTGATCGCACTAGATACATTTGTACTTTCTCCTCTTGCTAGCAAGTTCCAGAAACACGTTTTACCAAGAATGGAGAATGCATATGAAGCGAGTGTAAACTTTGCCTTGAGAGGAAAGAATCCTTACTTCTTCTTAGGAGGTACAGTTTCATTGCTTGTTGTCTCTATTATGTTGTTTAAAGTATTTAGTCCACAAGTCTTATTCTTCCCACAAAACATTCCTTCCAATGTATATGTGATGGTCGAGTATCCGATTGGTACAGACTTAGGAAAAACAATTGAAACAACCGTTAGACTTGAAAATCAAGTTTATGATGTACTCGGAGATGATGTCAAATACGTAAAATCTGTCGTAACATCTGCTGGTATTGGTTCTAGTGACCCGAACGGAGAGATTAAAGCAAAAGGAGCTGGTACATACCATGAAGGTATCGTAAAAGTAGAATTCATTGATTTTGAAGACCGTATTGGTGTAGACACTTACGCCATTCTTAAAAGAATTCGTGATGCGATCTCTGATGAGCCTGGAGTTGTGATCAAAGTTGATAAAAACAACGTAGGACCTCCAGTAGGTAAACCTATTCAAATCGAAATTTCAGGTTATGACTTTGATGGTCTGATGCAAGCAGGTAACATGCTTATCGAAGCCATTAAGGAATCTGGTATTGAAGGTATTGAAACGCTATCAAGTGACTTAGAACTCACAAAACCTGAATATCAAATCAAGATTGATAGAGAGAAAGCGGCTTTCTACGGATTGTCAACTGCACAGATTGGAGATGAAATTCGTACGGCTATTTTCGGTAAAATCATTGGTAAATACAAAGACCGTAATGATGACTGGGATATCAAAGTTCGTTTTACAGAAGACTATCGTTACAATGCTGAAGCTTTGAAAAATAAGATTCTAACATTGAAAAATAACAAAGGTGAAGTGATGCAAATCCCTGTTTCTGCTGTGGCAGACTTCGAGCTGAGTTCTACATTCGGTATGATCAGCCGTAAGCAACAACAGAGGGTATTATCCATTTCATCTAACGTATTGCCAGGTTACAACGCAACAGCTGTGAATAACCAAATTGCAGCACTTTTACCAACGCTAGATATTCCGAATGGCTATCATGTAAACTTTGGTGGTGAGCAAAAAGAGCAAGCTGAAGAGATGGCCTTCTTAATGCAAGCCTTGATGATCGCCGTATTCTTGATCTTTGGTATTATCGTATTCCAATTCAATAAAATCACTGCTCCATTGATCATTATGGCCTCTATTGTGTTGAGTACAATTGGAGTATTCCTTGGTCTAATCATCTTTGAAATGGACTTCGTAGTCTTGATGACCATGATGGGTATTATCTCATTGGCAGGGGTTGTAGTAAACAACGCTATCGTATTGATTGACTTTGCAGATATGAAAAAGAAAGAGGTCATGATGAATATGAAAGAAGGTGAGGTAATGACCAAAGAATTACTTTCAAAAACCATTGCCGAAGCTGGTAAAACACGTTTGATACCTGTACTTCTGACTGCAATCACTACAATTTTGGGCTTGTTCCCAATGGCTGTCGGGATGAACATAGATTTTGTACAGTTTATGCAAGATTATGATTTTAACTTCTACACAGGTGCCGAATCTCAGGCATTCTGGGGACCACTTGCTTGGACTGTCATCTTTGGACTTACGTTCGCTACCTTCCTAACCTTGATCGTACTTCCTGTAATGGTTGTGATCATTGACCGAATGAAATTGAAAACGGGAGGAAATGTAGCTTAATTTTTAAGATCATCCACCATCCAAAAAAATCTCCAATCGGAGAAAAACTTAAGAACCTTTGAAGGATCTCTACATCCTTTTAAAGGTTCTTTTTTTATTGAAACCCAATTTTCTTAGGACTAAACCTATCATCATTTTTTACGCTTAAAAATTCAAAAATTCTTTCTTAAAAAGATAATACGTCATTCCATTTGATAAAATTATAGGGAATAAAGTCACTGAAAAAACAGCCCAATCCAAATGAACATATAAAACCGACAAAAGAGCTGGCACAGGACTTTCTTTGGTCAATAGATAAAATATTATTGTTGAGAGATATTCAGTTAGAAACATCAGTACAAAGACATACTTAACTTTTTGTATTGGCTTAGAAAATACAATTACTAATCCCCAAGAAATAAAATAGAGCAATAGCTTAACGTAAATAATCAGTAAAATCATCAATCCTTGATCGGAAATTATCACACCTAATACTATTGAAAAAAATATATCAAATAACAGATGGAAAATAACAGAAACCCCTATCAACTTTCTATTCGTATTTCCATAGAAAAAATGTCTCATATCTCAATTTACAACTTCAATCATCAAGAAACATAAGAAGACTTTAAAGATTCAAGACCTTAAAGGAAAAATAGTTTAATGACAAAAGAGCCAACTTAGATTATCATCCTTCAAATAATTGCATTAATTTTAGCTTTGTAAAAGTGACTAAACGAATGTTAGAAGAACTAATCAAACAAAGCGAAACAAGACAATTCAAGGCCGTATTCCCAAATACACTCAATGCAAATGAAACTTTATTTGGAGGAAAAGCGATGCAATGGATGGACGAAGTAGCCTATATTACTGCTACACGTTTTACTAGACAGCGAATGTTTACGGTAAAAACAGGTGATATTAAATTCTTAAAAGCTGTGACACAAGATTCCATCGTAGAGGTTGTCGGAAAAGTGATAGATGCTGGAGCAGTAAAGCTGAAAGTGCAGATGGAAATTTATGTAGAAGATATGTACAGCCGTAAAAGGGAAAAAGCCATTGAAAGTGAATTCGTCTTCGCCTGCCTTGATGAAAATAATAAACCAAAACGAATCGACTATAGCTTAATGGAAGCGGAAACCGAATTAGTATAAATAGAAGTCCTCCCAACATTTTTGAGAGGACTTTTTTGCTTTCCAACGCAAATATAACATAGCGATCAACAGTTCTTTTCTGAAGAAAATTAAATAAATATAGGTGGAAAAATTACTCTTTCACGCTTCACCTATCACATCCGAATAATAAATCTTTAGCCTTTTCACCTTAATCAATCTTAAAAAATCAGCCTAACTTTTTTGTCTAGCTAACAAGCTATAAATAAGATAAATAAACAGTACTGTTGAGACTTTGATGTAAAGTATATTTCTCTTGAGGTATGTTTATCACTTCGTTATTTAGTGTTTAAAAAACATTTATAATTAACCTTGCTCTCAGAGACTTTGAAGAACATGATCTGGTCATCATTTTTTTGAGTTGCATAAGGTAAGCTCACCAATTTTTCTCAGAAGAAATCACCGCATCAGTTCTACTACTTCGTATTTGATCCCTTTCTAATTCTATGAGAGGTTTCATTCTTTTTTAACATTTACAGATATGATTGAGCAAATCAACAGACTAAAACTAATTCTTCTATCCATATTTGTATTCCAAGTATGTTTACCTTCAAGTGCACAATTTGTACCTATCGGTAATGGAAGTTATACAACACAATTTCCGGGTGTAGATCAGGCTGGTCGAAATTCTTACCCTAGCGGAACACCATATTTAAGTGGAGAAGCAGCAAACAAAGCCGTTCCTACCAACGACTGGTTTTCCAATTTTGTAAAGGAAGCTCACGGAGGACAGGCTTTTAATTATCCCTTATCATATTTATCGAAGGCAGAGGGTTTAGTAGTTAACTTAACAAAGCCTAGAGCGGGAAGTCCAATAGAATATCGTGAACCAATGAGTGATGTAGAAGCGGTAAGAGTAGGCGTAAAAGACTTACAAGCCCCGAACTCTACGCTGTCAGACTTTGGCGATTGGACAGTAACCTTTTCTTGGGAAAATGGAAACAATAGCTTCAATGCCCTATTAGGACATGGTATGCCCTTCTCCTATTTCACAAAAGGAGATAATGACCTAGCGCATATTTTAGTTGGTTTTCATGGTGAAGACTCATATGCTGATGGCAATAAAATCATTATTGAAAATGGTTACAATGGTGGAAACTTTATTGTTTTCGCGCCCACAGGATCTACTTGGGAAGGTACTAATGGTGATTTCACCTCTGACCTTAACGGACAAAACTATTGGTCCATGGTATTGATTCCTGAAGGCATGTCTACCACCGAGGCTATTTCCCTTTTTGAGCCTTATGCTTTTGTTTTCCCTGCCTCATCAAAAGTGGATTGGTCATATGATCAAAATACGGGGATAGTCACTACTGATTATACGATTACACCAGAAGTAAAAGAAGGGAATAACGATACTGTATTTTGGGGTATTCTACCACATCATTGGGGACATTTGACAGCCGAATCAGCACAACCAACAGCTTATTCGTATGCTACTGTTCGTGGAGAATTGAAAATGATAGCATCTAACACTTTCTCAACAGAACTGAGGTTTAGTGGTATTTTACCTGCTATGCCAGATGTAGCAAAATACAGTGATAGTTATAACCCAGCAGAGTTATTTGATAAGATTGATGCGATGAAATCTGAAGGTTTGTCTACTTGGACAGACTCTTACAATGAAGGTCAGAGCATGAATCGTTTGGTACAGACAGCACGTATAGCCGATCAATTAGGGTTTACCGAAGCACGTGATGAATTACTTTCAACTGTCAGAGAACGTTTGGAAGACTGGCTTTCGGCAGAAGGAGGAGAAATCGCATTTTTATTCTATTACATAGATGAATGGAATGCTTTGATCGGATACCCTGCAGGTCACCGCCAAGATTCCAATTTGAATGACCATCATTTCCATTGGGGCTATTTCATTCATTCGGCTGCCGTATTAGAACAATATTACCCAGGTTGGGCTGAAAAATGGGGCGATATGATCAACTTATTGGTAAAAGATGCCGCAAATCCGACAAGAGATGAGCAAATGTTTCCTTTCCTAAGAAATTTCAGTCCTTATGCAGGGCACAGTTGGGCAAACGGTATGGCATCAGAGCCTTTTGGAAATGATCAAGAGTCTACTTCTGAATCTATGCAATTCAATTCTTCTCTGATCCATTGGGGTACCGTTACAGGCAATACGGAAATTCGTGATTTGGGTATTTATTTATACGTCACCGAACAATCGTCTGTCAATGAATATTGGTTTGACCAAAATGAACGTGTATTTCAACCAGAATACATCCATGAAATGGTTGCTAGAGTTTGGGGGGCAGGCTATGATAATGGAACTTGGTGGACAACAGATATCGCAGCATCTTACGGCATTCAGCTTTACCCTATTCATAGTGGTTCATTATACTTAGGTCACAATACAGATTATATCCAAAAAGTATGGAATGGAATGACTGCAAAAACAGAGATATTAGATAATGTACCAAACGATAACTTGTGGTATGATACGTATTGGAAATTTATCTCTTTCTTAGATGCCGAGTATGCTTTGGATTTGTATAATAACTATACTGAAAGAAGCTTGAAATTTGGTATTTCGGATGCTCAAACCTACCATTGGTTACATACGATGGTCGCATTAGGACAAGTTGATCCAAGTATAACAGCAGATTATCCAATAACGGCCGTATTTAACAAAGATGGAGAAAAAACCTATACGGCTCACAATTATGGAAACGAACCGATAACTGTACATTTTTCTGATGGATATCAACTAGAAGTTCCTGCTTATGCTAGGGCGACTAGCAGAGATGCATCAAATACCATTAATATCACAGCAGATGAAATAGAAGTAGCTGTAGGAGGTTCAGTAACTTTAAACGCAACTGTTATTGGTGATGTAAACAGTGTCGAATTTTATCAAGATGGTCAATTGATTGGAACAGTAACAGAAGCACCGTATACCATTACTGTAGATCAGTTAACTGCAGGCTATTTGGCATTTCATGCAAAAGCAATCAATGAATCAACTATAAATATGTCTAACTTTATTCGTGTATTAGTGGGTACACAACAGGCATATGGAGGTACTCCTGTTAATTTGCCAGGAACCATCGAAACAGGAAATTATGATACTTTTGAAGGCGCTAAAGGGCAAGGTATCACGTATGTCGATGTAACAACTTGGAATGAAGGCGGCTATCGACCAGAAGAAGCTGTAGATGCTTCAATCACAAATGGTGAGGGAGCTACAGTCGGTTGGATTGAAGCAGGTGAATGGTTAGAATATACAGTGAATATCCAACAACAAGGCGAGTATAAGGCAAATATCCGTTTTTCAAATGGTAATAATGCTCAAGAAGGACCATTCCATTTTAAGATAGATGGAGTAAAAATCAGTGATGATATCTACCTCAATTCAAGTGCTGATTGGGATAATTGGGCAACCAAAACCGTGGAAAATATCAACTTAAAATCGGGAGAGCATATCCTCCAAATCTATATGGATAATGGCGGTTTCAATCTTGGTAAAATCACTTTCGAACATATAGCTGGAACAGAAACTCCTGAAGTATCAAGTCTTGAAGTCACACCTTCTTTAGCTAGTATTGACAATGGACAAACACTACAATTTACAGCACAAGGCTTTGATCAATTTGGGGATGAGATTACAGTTAATCCTGTTTGGTCTATAGACGGAGGTGGAAACATTGATGAAAATGGACTTTTTACAGCCACTACAACAGGGATTTTTACCGTTACTGCAAGTGAAGGAAACATTTCTGGGACAACGCAAATTAAGGTTTTAGGTGAATCTGAACTACGCGAATTAATCATCACTCCTACTAACCCAAATGTTGTCATAGGAACAACATTACAATTCACCGCAGACGGAAAAGATCAATTTGGGGAAAATATGGATGCCCCGATCACATGGAGCATTGATGGTGGTACAATTGATGAAAATGGTTTTTACCAAGCCAATACATTAGGCACATTTACTGTTACAGCTACAAGTGGAGATATTGAAAAAACAACTACCATTACGGTAAGCAGAGCCAATTTAGCTTTGAATAAACAAGTGATGGTCAGCAGTATCGAAAATGGCGGAACCGTAGGAAATAATGCCGTAGATGGAAGCTTATCAACAAGATGGTCAAGTGAATTTGAAGACCCTCAGTGGATTTATGTTGATCTAGGTAAAACTTATGACATTGATCAAGTTGTATTATACTGGGAAGGAGCTTACGGAAAAGCATACGAAATTCAAATTTCTTCCGACGCAAACAATTGGACCAACGTTTTTACTGAAGAAAACAGCAATGGTGGAATGGATGAAATCAACTTTTCTGCTAGAGGGCAATATGTAAGAGTTTACGGAACAGCAAGAGGTACAATCTATGGTTATAGCTTATTTGAGCTTGAAGTATATGGAACCGAAATTCCTGCTGAACCTGATACAGAATCTCCGTCAACACCAACAGGACTTTCAGCTAATAATATTTCGGGTACGAGTTTGACATTGAGTTGGGAGGCTTCTACAGACAATGTAGCAGTCACCGAATATGAGATTTACCAAGACGGTCAATCAGTTGCGACAACAAATCAAACACGTATTTCAATCACAGGACTAACGCTAAATACTAGTTATACTTTTACAGTCATAGCCAAAGATGCGTCAGGAAATCTTTCTTCAGAAAGTGAATCTTTAACCGTTACAACAAAAGAATCAGAAGATACTGAAGCTCCTTCAACTCCGACAAACCTTAGTGCTAGTGAAATTACTGAAACGAGTTTGACTTTAACTTGGGATGCTTCTACCGATAATATTGCGGTCACTGAATATGAAGTTCGTCAAGATGGAGTTGTCGTTATCACAACGGCTGAAACGAATATTACAATTACAGGATTAACTGCTAATACTAGCTACAATTTTACGGTAGTAGCTAAAGATGCCACAGCTAATGCCTCTTCAGAAAGTGAATCTTTAACCGTCACGACAGAAGTTGCAAAAGACACACAAGCACCTTCAGCTCCAACAAATCTTCGTACTAGTGAAATTACAGAAACGAGTCTGACTTTAACTTGGGATGCTTCTACCGATAATATTGCGGTCACTGAATATGAAGTTCTTCAAGATGGAATAGCGGTTGGTACAACAGCTGAAACGAGTATTTCAATCACAGGATTAACCGCAAATACTAACTACAATTTTACGGTAGTAGCCAAAGACCAAGCGGGAAATATCTCTGTTTCAAGTAGTGTATTAAGTGTAAAAACTTTGCGCCTTACTTCAAACGACAATGTTTTAAGTGACACCGAGTTTAAACTCTACCCTAATCCATCAGAAGGTAACAGTTTTATAATCCAAATGAATGCCTTAAGTACTACAACCAACATTGAAATTGTAGATATGAAAGGCCAAAAGGTAAGATTTAGCAAAAATCAACTCAATGATCACCTGATCAAAATCACATTCTCTAAGCAATTAGTAAAAGGGGTATATATTGTACACGTCATAACTAATAATGAGATATACAACCAAAAATTAGTTGTCAATTAAAGGTCTATACCTTCAACATTAAGACAATTCAATATTAGGTTTTTGAGTGGTAACTGATACCTAAAATAGACTAGTGGCATAGTCAAAAATTAAGGTGTGTCCTATAAAGTTTCAATCGATAACCCTAAAAACATAGGGCACCCTTGATTTTTAAAATGAGAATAGTGTAAAAATAAAAGTCCTCCAAATATCATTTGAGAGGACTTTATTTTAATATCTATTTTGAAGGCAAATGCTCCCAATCTTTTGGGTTGTATTCCTCTTGAGGATAAACCTTACGTTGATTGATTATCACACTATCTTTTTCTCCAACTTGAACATCTAAACCTATGATTTCATGAAAAATATGAATTGGTAAATGTTTATCGAAATTGGTTTGAAATAGTTTATGATCTAAAAAATAATGATTTCCTACTTTCTTATAAGTGGTTACTACTTTCTTATAAAAAACAATATCACTCAGCTCTTTACGATTTAACACATTTCCCCACATACGGTAAGCCTTATCCACAAAGGCTAAATATTCTACACGCTCAATCCCAAAATCAGACGCATTTATCAAAATGCTACCTCGTAATTCTTTAACGCCTAATAAGTTTGTAGTTCGTATACTTTTAGCATCAGTCTTGAATAATATAAGATATTGTAACTCTCCATCTTCAGATTCTATGATTTCTTCTAGCTCAAAATCATATTTTCGAAGATTAGCCTTATTCAAGAAATTTCTTTTCTGAGCATCAACAGCATCATAGAACATCCACGCCCATGAAAAATCACGAGAATCGTTTTCAAATGCTAAATTAGTAAAGTCACGCCCTTTTGGTACATCAGCTATTCGTGATTGTTTGACAGTTATAGACCTTTTTTTCCCTCCAGCATGAACTTTTGCTTTTTGATAACCATTTAAATCATAATCATTAAAAAGAACTTCTCTTTGTTTAAAAGTAAGGCTATCAACCCATCCCCTAAATCGTATAATTTTACTTTGACTAAAAGGTGTCTGAATAAAGTTATTCGGAATATTCTTTATGACTTGCTTCATGATTGCCTTTGCTGTCAGTGGCTTATCCGTAACCGTAATTTCAGTTAATTCACGAATACTTGGTTCTAGTTCAATTACAGGATTTTCTTTAAACTGCTTTACGCTCAACTCTAATGGCATATAACCGATAGAAGAAATTCGGATTGTTCTATTCTCACCTTTAGGTAGCTGTAACACATATTCTCCTTTGGTATTTGTAGAAGTTCCTAGCAAAGTATTTGGGATTCCAATATTGATATAAGGAATTCCTTCTTTTGAATTTTTATCTCTAATTTTCCCTTTTAGCTTAACTAAAGACTCATCTTCTCGATTAAAAATCACATAACGAGCCGTATCTGATTTCACCTCTACACTTTCAACATTTGAAGCGGTTACTTTTTCACTTCCAGCATCTTTTGGCGTATCAACCGTAAGCTCAATTGAAGATACAGTTGCTCTGGTAAGCGTATCAATCAGAATCAATCCATCTACTACATTTTCCCACTTCCCTTCAAAATTAGGGTCAAATAGACTTAAGGCATGAGAGTTAAAAGGTTTAAAGTCTTTGGCAGATAGATATACAGCTTTCTTACCTTCTTTTGTAAACTTTGCTTCTAAGGAAGTAGGAGATGAAGCACATGTAGAATCTGTCGTAAAACCCGTAAATCCAATGGTGAAAATATTTTCTTCGCCTAAGCTTTCATTCAAATGATAGCCCATTGGTTTAAACGTTTTAAATTCTTCTTCATCTAAATCACCAACTTGATTTGCTACATGTGCTGTTGCACCCCATAAGATTACTTTTTTGTTAGGATATCTGTTGAGCCAAAATAAAGTATTTTCAGCCATCAAACGATCTCGAACATTATTATCTTCAGCTTGGAATGTTTCTGCTGTTTTATCTCCCGTTCTATTCTTGTAATAATCTTTTGCCATCAGACTCAGATTATCTAGAAGATGAATATAAAAGTCTTTTTCTGCCTTTGTAGCAACTGCGTTTTCTTGGATTCGATTCTTTATCTGAGTATTGATTTTCTGAAAATAGAGATGTGATACTAAATCATCAGGGAAATTGAATTCAGAGATCACTTCCACAAATTCAAGCCAATCATAAAATACATTTTCACTATCATCACCTATCAATCGGAGAATATCTTCTTCAAAATCTGTAATGTAATCATCTCCGATAGCCTGCGAATCGAAACCCAAAACTCCCAAAGAATCCTTATGTGAAGCTACATAGTTTATGAAGGGATGAAACTCCTTTCTAAGTGTCCATATTGGAAATATAGAATTGCCTAAATGCAGTTTGGCACTTTCGCCATTTTGTATTGCTTCATGCGCTTTCTTCAGATCATAAAAACCACTTTCAAAGAGGATAAGGTCAAAATCCATTTCTTCATGTAGAAATTGAACGACACGCGTTTTTGCTTCATACAATTCTCCAAAATCGTGTTGAGCCTCTCCCAAAGCTACAACTCTAGTTTCTCCAATTTCTTTTTTCAAAAATTGGAGGTCTTGGTAATTGGCATCTGAAGGTGAAATAGACTTAATTTCGACTAATTCCTCAAACTGACTAGTGTTTTGTGCAGCAAGTGGAAGAATAGTAAAAAGAGAAAGTAGTAGACTAATTATTGTTTTATTGTCAGTCATTTAAGGGATGGTTTATTTTAAAAAGTAGTAACACTATAAACTTATAAAATAATTCAAAAACAAACCATTTATTTATACCTAAATATCCATATACTGTAATACAGATGAAGCTCCAAATAATACATTTCCCCCTTTTACAATCTTCAAAAAAATAAACCACTTCAGCCATGATTATAGCCAAAGTGGTTTACAATTTTTTTTTATGAGTACAGGTGATTAATTCTCTAAAGAACAGTAATCATCAGACTCTTTTTTTGCTTTTTCATGTCCCATATCTGCTGCAACTTTTAAGTCCATACATGCAGAATATTTATCATGATTTTTCTTATGCAGTAATGCTCTCTGATAATATATTTCTGGATCTTTTGCGTAGATTTTAATGGATGTCGTATAATCCTCAATTGCCTTTTCTAAATGTCCCAATCCAGCATGTAAGCCGGCTCTATTATCATAATAATAGGCATTTGTAGAGTTCATAGATATTGCTGAATCATATTGAACCAAAGCTTCATCGTATCGCTGTGTATTCTCCAAACTTATAGCAAACTGATTATGCATTTTGGCAGTCTTTTTAGGGTGATCGATATAAGCTCTAAAGTAGGTTACGGCATCTTCATACTTTTTCCCCATGAACAAGGCATCTGTGAAGTTTTGCTTCAGCACATAATCATCCTCATTCAATTCGATAGCAGATTTAAAGAATTCAGCAGCTTTGTCGTATGCTTCTGTTCTGAAATATGCAATCCCTAGATAATTCACATAATCTAAACTAGTTGGTGCTAGCTCCACTGCTTGTTTTAAAGACGTAATAGCTTCTGAATTCTTTTCTAAACTCAAGGCTACATAACCATGATTGTAATAATCTACAGGGATAGCATCTTCTCTTTTCACGATTTCTGAAAATACCTCATAAGCTTGTTGGGTACTGTCTTGTCTGAAATGAGACATGGCTAAGTAATAGTAATTATACCTTGTCACACTTGAATCTTCTAGTGATTTTTGAAGATCAGGAATGGCACTGCTATAATCCTTCAAATTGTACTTGACTTCTCCTAAAAGTCCGAAAACATCATTTCTTTTAGGATCAAGCTCCAAACACTGATTAAAATCTGAGATGGCTTTATACCAATTCCCTAACTTTTTGTGAGCAGTACCACGGTTCGAGTAATAAGTAGCATTTTTACTATTTAGGTTGATCGCCTTCGTAAATTCAGCTGCAGCTTCTTCAAATTTTCCTTCTCTATAAAAATCAATACCAAGTTCATTGAAGTAATCAGAATCCTTCTGCATACGCTCTATTCCATTTCCCTCAGCTAAAGCAATAGTTTCTTCCGTTGGTGAGAAAATCGCATCATCAATCTCTTGATCTAAAGAAAATTCATCAATCAAAAAAGTCATCGTATTTGCAATTCTAACAACCTTTATCTCTTTCATCACAAATTGCCCTTTCTCATTTACCTCTCCAGTAGTGGTCGTGATATCATTCTCTTTTTCTACACGGTAAACTCGATAGTTCTCCTTATTGATGTAATATGCTATTGCTTGCTTTTCTTTTGAGAGTACAAATCGGTAAAAAGAAACTCCGTCAAATTCACCTTCTGACAATCTCCTGATCTCAAATCCATCCTCCAATAATTCATTGATATCAGAATTATCAAAATCTGCAATCATATTGTTGTCCTCACTCTCGTCTAATGGTTTTATCTCTGCAATCTTAGCCATCCCATTATAATTCCATGAAACTGAATCATCTTTACCAAAGATCAGACTCATACCCATGATTTTCATTTCTATTCTCATCTTTGGTAGTTTCATGTAGCACAGAAGATCCATCGTCATTCCCTCTACTTCAACCTTACCCTCAAATTTTAAAGGTTTCAGGTAAATACTATCTGCTTCACTTACTTTGTTAAACTGTGATAGGATTTCATCGGCTTTGCTTAATTCGACTGGACTGAAAGTAAAACTACCGTACTTTTCGTTGGCACTCTTTACCAATTTTCCAAAAGTCTTTAACTCCTTATCTGATAAAAGCTTTTCATTACGAAAAGTGAAAGTTGCTTCTTCAGCTCCTTCATCATCTAAGGCTACGGCCTTAATTGTCCCTTCTTCAATACTTTTAATCAAGTAAAAATCAAGAGACATTACCTTACCAGATATGACTTCTATTTCTTTAATTTTCAAGGAATCATTTTCTACAATTCCTTCTACTTTTGTTTTGGTATTAAAATAATTAGGCCAATGGATTATACCATCAAAAGCACCTTTCTGAGACTTTAGTACCTCCATATGTGCTTGAAAAGTTGTACCTGAAGGAAATACTAATTCTCCATACCAATTCCCCTTATCAAGCTTACTGTTTAGCAATTCTTTATTTGTTGTTTGCCCCAAAGCACTTAGTTGTACCAACGACATCAGAAGTGCTAAAGTAAGTGTAAAAAGCTGTTTCATCTTCCCTTTATGCTTTGCTTATAAAATGAAAAAAGTTGGACTTCTCCTCTTTAAAAAAATGGAAAAGTATATTTAAATCAATGTCATATTAAACAAGATTGATCTTATTCTTAGCTAAGAAACAAATTTAAGCCTATACTTAACCTTATCATCAAGATGATAAAAAAAATTTCTAAACGATTGTAGATGAGATCAAGATCTTAAAATCCGATTAAGAGTTATATCTAGAAGAAAACCCCAATAAGACGGTCTTGCTCATTGGGGTTTTCAGTAATTAGGAATCTGAAACTTATTAGTTTAGAATGTACTTCTCAAATACTTCTGAGAAATCATCTACATGAAACTCATGATGTTTAGCAACTTTCCAGTCATAAACATACTCATTCAAGCTTGCGAATTCAGACTTAGAAACATTACTACCAAATGCTCCTTTTAATGCATTAATTGAAACTGATAAACTTTCATCAGACATGTCTAACTTCTTCGCATTTTCATCTTGAATAGATGCAATCTTGATCAAGCTTTTGTATAGGTCTTTTAGCTTTTCAATTTGCTTTTTATCCACATCAATACTGTATGACTCATCGCCAAGTCTAAATTTGATTTCAACATCAAGGTCGATGTTTCCTGCAGTCTCAAGCTTAACATCACTGAAAGTATGTGACTTATAAGTGATGCGCTTCAAGACTCTTTTTGAATTCATTGCAGAATCTCCATCTAAGTGAATAAGCGCTGTATTTGTAAAGCAATATTCATCTGATTTTGATTTGATTAAGAAGAAGATTTTTTCTCCATCTTCATGCATTACATAATCATCAGAATCTACTTTGTCATAATCTGAAGGGTCAATGATTTTTCCGATGTCGCTAAGTCCCATCACATCAGAAGCCAATTTCTTAAACATGGTTTTAAGGTTTCGTTTTTATATTGAATAAATAGGATAAATATTATACAATATAGAAAGAATTCAGACTATATAAAGTAATCATTTAAGCTTATTCACATTCCACACTAAAGAATCATTTCCTTCTCTGAGGGTATATTTTGACTTTCAATCCTTACCTATAAACAAGTCAAAACGACTTGTACTTCAACACTAAACTAGCTTCAGATTCATAAATTCAACTATACTTTCATTCCAAAAATGGTGATATCATCACGCTGATTCGCATCTTTTTGAAAACCATTAATCGTCTGATTTACTAATGCTTCCCCTTCAGAAAAATCTTTTAATGCTACACAATTCATAAACAGTTCTTCTAAACGCTTTGAACCAAATCGATTCTTTGTACCATCATTTTGGTCAATCAGTCCATCAGAACTCATAAATAAGACATCTCCTTTATTTAGTGTAAAGGTTTTGTTTGTGAAAATGCTTTGATTTCGCCTTTTCCAAATTCCACCAATGCGGATATTGTCTCCTTTTACCTTTTTAAGGTTATGTTCTGTATAATAATATAGCGTTGATTTAGAACCCGCATACACTACATTCATTCGGTCTTCCTCATATTCAAATCGGCAAAGAGCAACATCCATTCCATCTGAATTTGAGCCACTTTCTTGCTTTAAAACTACCTTCAATCTGATTTTTAACTCTGCAAGAATTACAGCGGGATCATAAACACCTTTTTCCTTAATGATATGATTAAGTAAACTTGTACCGATCATAGACATAAATGCACCAGGCACACCATGTCCTGTACAATCTGCTACAACCATAAAACTATATTGGTCTTTTTGGTATGCCCAATAAAAATCACCAGAAACAAGATCTTTAGCTTTGTAAACCAAGAAATAAGCTTTTAACATATCGTCCATTACTCCTGTACTCGGAAGAAAGGCTTGTTGAATTGTCTCTGCGTAACGAATACTTTGGGTAATTTGCTCATTTTTTTCAGCTAAGAAATCTCTCTGTAAAGCTAATTCTTCAGCTTGTTGTTGTACCTCTTCATTCTTCTGAACTAACTCGGCAGTACGCTCAACTACTTGTTCTTCTAATTTGTGCTTTTGTACAATTTCTTTATTCAGTCGATGGCGATACCAGCCATACCCACTACCTAAAAAGCTAAGAAGTACAATCGTTCTAAACCACCATGTCATCCAATAAGGAGGTGTTACAAACAATGTAATTTGTTTTCCTTCTTCATTCCACAAGCCATCGTTATTAGAGGCTCTGACAGTCAGTGTATATTCTCCTGGGTTTAGGTTTGTGAATGTTGCCGAGCGTGTTTCACTATCAAACCATTGATCAGAGAAGCCTTTCAATTGATATTCATATTTGTTCTTTTCGGGGATAGAGTAATTGAGTGCAAGAAAGTCAAATGAGATCACTGATTGTTCATAGTCAACTCTGATTGTATCTGTAAAAGTGATCTCTTGAGCTAAAATTTCAGTTTCATCACCAAACTTGATCGATTTATTGAAAATGGAAAAATCCATAAAGTATACTGGTGGTACTTTCTTATTTTCAATCAGTTCGTCGGGATAAAATAGAATGACTCCATCTATTGTTCCGAATGCAAGCTGTCCATCTTCTCCCCTAGAACTTCCTTGATAAGTAAATTCATCACTAGGTAAACCATCTGATTTGTCATACCTTTTCACCACTTCACCAATACTTGTATTATACTTATACAGCCCTTTTGAAGTACCAATCCAAATATTGCCTTGTCGATCGCCATTTAGAGACCTAATACTTACTGATTTTAACTCATCGTTTTCAACTTGTTCGAAAACTTCTTTCTCAATGTTGTAACGTAATAAGCCATTTGTATTTGTCCCTGCCCAAAGAATTCCATCATTATCTTTATAGAAATCGCAAAAATGAGTTTTGTACAATGGGTCTCTAACTGTTGCTTCAGGTATTTCTGGACCTGCAAAAGTTTTAATCACTTTCAAAGACTTCGCATCAATCACTTGAATACCATTTGACTGCATTCCTAGCCAAACTAAACCATTGTCATCCGTATAAAGACTACGAATTCCATCAAAAAGCAGCCCTTTATTATCCATTTTTAAGGTCTTGAACAACTTTGTGTCCTCATTAAATACGGATACTCCTTTTGCCAAAGAGGCTAACCAAATATTGCCATAAATATCTTCAGCTATACTCGCTACAGTTCGGTCACCTAAAGATGTATCATCCCCATCTATTGGCTGATAATTATCAAACTTCCCATCTTCTTCATTCCATACATTAACTCCACCTCTATCAGTTCCTATCCACAGTCGACCTTTAGTATCTTTCAAAATAGCTCCAACTTGGTTTTGAGTAATAGAAATATCGGTATGATCTGTATAAGAATAAACTCCTCCTGTTTCTTGATTAATTATGGAAACACCTCCACCATAGGTTCCTGTGTATAGATTGTTACCTGATAGTAAAACAGCATCTACTTTTTTAGCATTAAGACTTTTATCAGTTTTCGTATACGTCTTAAACTTATATCTATGAGGGTCAAAAACACTAACTCCTCCGCCATAAGTACCAACCCATAGTAAGTCATTGGAGTCAACATAAATACTAAATTGATTATTTGCACTCAAGCTCGAAGGGTCTGAAACATTGTTATAGTACCTTTTAAACGTTTCTTTCTCTACATCAAAATAATTTACTCCACCTCCAAAAGTTGCTAACCAAAGACTCCCTAATCTATCTTCTGCTATTGCCAATACTTGATCTTGCCCTAAGGAATTGCTGTTTTTTTCATCATAAGTAAATGTCTTGAACTTTCCATCACCTAGGTACTTACAAAAACCACCTTCATTCGTTCCTATCCAAATTGTTCCTTTTTTGTCTTTATAAATACAATTTAGAGCATTTGTACTAAGGCTATAAGGATCATCTTTCTGATGTTTTATATATGAAAAGGATTTTGTATTGGGGTTATATACACTTACTCCGTTATTAAATGAAGCAAACCAAATGTTACCCTCTTCATCTTCAACTACACCTCGAATATCTGAAGAATTAGTTCCTGTCCCTTCTTCTTTTGAGTCAAACCCGATCAGAGTTTCGGCTTCCTTATCAAAAAGGTGAATACCACCAAAGTAGGTTGTGACCCAAAAATTACCATGACTATCCTCTAAAAAGCCACTGATATGCCTATCATCTAAAGCAAGACTATCTACTTTTCCATCAACTTCCCTGAATGATTCTGTGCTTGGATCATATAAATTAATTCCTCTTCCAAATGTTCCTACCCAAAAGTCTCCATCCTTATCTGTGTAAAGACATGAAATATCATTTCCACTGATCGACCTCAAAGAATCTTCAGCATCATGATAAAACGTTTTGATTGTATAACCATCAAATCTGTTTAAACCTTTCTCTGTACCAAACCACGTAAAGCCATACTTGTCTTGAGAAATTGTATATACAGACATAGATGATAATCCATCCTCAGATGTAATGTGCTCAAACTTGACAGTCCCCTGCTGTCCATATGCATTTGAAGCAAGTAATAAAAGAGTCAACAACGAATGATAGAATAAAGCCTTCATGTTAGTGTAGTATAAAAAATAAGTCGTTTATCCATTTCATTGATTCGTACAAATGTGAATCATTTTAAGACAGAATAATTGATAAAAATGGACTTATTTTTACAATGAAAAAAATATAGATAATACCCTATAAAATTAAAATATTATCAAAATATACATATTAATTTACATTTTATGCAACAAAGATTAAATGTAAATGCTATTTGAAAGAAGTCTAAAGAATAATGTTACTCTAGTTTAGTTTATCTGTTTTATACTATTTTAAGCTCAAAAAACTGTGGATATACATTTTTTAAAAGCACAAAAAAAGCCCCACAATTGCTTGTGAGGCTCCAAGACACTTGAAAAGTGCTTTATATTAATACAGGCTATGTATTACTTTTTCACAGGGATAACCAACTCTCCGTTACCTGCCAATTCTTGCTTAGCACCGTAAACAAGCATTTCAGCAGCAACATCAGTATTGTTCTTGATTGTTACGTTTTCGTGATCTACACGGATATCCATTGTAGCTCCTCTCCAAACAATCTTGAATGTATAAGCTTCCCACTCAGAAGGAATTTGAGGCTCAAGGCTCAATTGCTCATCAATCACACGCTTACCACCGAATCCTTCGATTACTGACATCCAAGTACCCGCCATTGAAGTTGTGTGACATCCGTCTTGTGAATCCTCGTTGTAGTTATCAAGGTCAAGACGAGAAGTTCTTAGGTAGAACTCATAAGCACGCTCCATATCACCGATTCTTGCAGCGATGATAGAGTGAACACATGGAGACAATGACGACTCATGTACTGTTCTTGGCTCATAGAAGTCGTAGTTACGCTTCAATGTAGGAACGTCGAACTCATGCTCGAAGAAGTACAATCCTTGAAGAACATCAGCTTGCTTGATGAAGTTAGAACGCAAGATTCTATCCCATGACCAGTTGTGTACCAATGGAAGGTGTTTAGGATCTAGGTCTTTCACCAAGATTTGCTCTTTATCTAGGAAGTTATCTGCTTGCAAGAAGATGTCTCTCTTCTCATCGTATGGATAGTACATGTTGTCTACGATGTCTTTCCACTTAGCAGTTTCTTCAGCTTCGTTGAAGTTGTTTTTCGCTACCAACTCAGCATAACGATCAGCGTGATTTGCTTTTACGTAATCTACTGCCTCTTGTGCGTAACGCATAGACCAAGATGCGATGTAGTTCGTGTACCAGTTGTTATCAACGTTGTTATCAAACTCGTTTGGTCCAGTTACACCGTGCATTACGTATTGGTTCTTGTGCTCTGAGAAGTGAACACGTTGTGCCCAGAATCTAGCTACACCCAATAGTACATCAAAACCGTACTCAGCAAGGTAAGCATAGTCTTGTGTATGTCTGATGTAGTTATAGATAGCATAAGACATAGAACCGTTACGGTGAATCTCTTCGAAAGTGATCTCCCACTCATTGTGACATTCTTCACCGTTGATTGTTACCATTGGGTAAAGTGCTGCACCGTTGTCGAATCCTAATTTACCAGCATTCTCGATTGCTCTTTCCAAGTGGTTGTGACGGTATACAAGTAGGTTACGAGCTACTTTAGGGTCTGCTGTACACAAGTAGAATGGCACACAGTATGCCTCAGTATCCCAGTAAGTTACCCCACCGTATTTTTCACCAGTAAATCCTTTAGGACCGATGTTCAAACGAGCATCCTCACCAGTGTAAGTTTGGTTCAATTGGAAGATGTTGAAACGGATACCTTGTTGAGCAGCAACATCGCCCTCAATTTTGATATCTGAAAGCTCCCATTTGCTAGCCCAAGCCTCAGCTTGCTCAGCCAACATTGCATCGAAACCTTTAGCTTTAATTTTAGCCAATTCAGCTTTTGCTGCATCAACTAGTGCTGCTTTATCATGGTTCAAAGATGATACAACAGCTGCATATTTTGTGAATACTACTTCTTCACCTTCTTTAGCTGAAACCTCTACAGTTTGAGAAACAAATTTCTCTGCTTCTGCCAATGTTGGGTTTAATGCTTGCTCCGCTCCTGCTACAGTGATTGCATAATCCATTGCAGTAGTTACTTGGAACAAAGTCTTACGTACTTCAGCAGTTACATAAGCGAAACCTGTTTCGTTACCTTTTGCTGCTTCAGTCCAGAATTTTTCGTCGTAGTTTGAGTCTTCGTTTACTACGTCAGCGTCTACTGTAGGAGTAAATTTGATGTTTCCGCTGAAGTTCAATGGAGTGATTGCATATTTGATCACACCAGCTTCATCATCTACGATAGAACAGAAACGAGTTGCTTCAACTTTAACTTCTTTACCTGATGCTAAACGAGCCGTAAACGTTCTGTAAAGGAAACCATCCTTCATGTTTAACACTCTCTTGAAGTCAATTACTTCAGCAGTGTTCAAGTCAAGCTCTTCACCTTCAATTTCTACATTGATACCGATCCAACTTGGTGCATTCAATACCTTCGCGAAATACTCAGGGTATCCATTTTTCCACCATCCTACTCTAGTTTTGTCTGGGTAGTAAACACCTGCAATGTAAGTACCTTGCATGCTGTCTCCAGAGTACTTCTCTTCGAAGTTACCTCTCTGTCCCATACGACCATTACCCAATGAGAACAAGCTTTCAGAAATACGATTGTTTTCTACATGGAATCCTTCTTCGATGATATTCCAGTTGTCGTGCTTGATGTAGTTTTTCATTTTCAGTAAACTTTATTTTTACCCTTTCTCAATAAATCCTTCAACTATGAACATAACGTGCCAACCTAATCTCACCCAGAGGTCAGAAAAGAAGGGTCTTTATATTCAACCAACAAATGAAAAGGGAATTCAATTTTGATTTTGTAAATAGGACAATTTTTAAGCTAGCCTTGTAAGGAGGCATTCCTAAGGATATAACTCCTTACAAGTAAGCTCAATATATAATACAGGTTGCTTAAGCTTTCTTTTTATCTTTTACGATGAAGACTAAAGCTGAGGCGATAAACATACACACACCTGCTGTAACAAGCATAAAGATTGCTTGTTTATCGAATAGACCGATTAGGAATCTACCTACTACACCACTCAACAACTGAGGGATTACTACAGTAAGGTTGAAGATACCCATGTACGCACCCATAGCTCCTGATGGAAGGTTCTCAGACAAGATCGCATAAGGCATAGCCAAGATAGCTGCCCAAGCAATACCGATACCTAACATTGATGCCATAAGCATGTTTTGATCTGTGATAAAATACATAGATACGTATCCGATACCTCCTGCAAATAGTGCAATAGCGTAAGTGAATTTTCTTCCGTATTTGTTGGCAATTTTATCCATCACCAGAGAGAACAATGCAGCAAATACACCGTAACCCGCAAACAAAATACCTACCCAGTTTGCCGCTTCGTTATAAGCAGCTGAAGAAGTATCATCTACAGAAGTACCCCAAACGTGTTGTGCAACTGCTGAAGTTGAGAATACCCACATCATAAATAGGGCAAACCATGAGAAGAACTGTACTGCAGCCAATTGCCACATTACTGTAGGCATTTCTTTTAAAAGCTCTAAGAACCCTTTCTTTTCTTCTTTTGCTACTTCTGCCTCGTCAACACCATTGTACATGGCATATTCTTTTGGCGGATATTCTTTCGTAGAGAATACTGTCCAAAGTACTGTAACTAGCAATGTAGTACCACCAATGTAGAATGACCAGATTACAGAGTCGGGAACTTGACCTTCTGGCGCTGTATTTTGGATACCAATACCTGTAAGAATAAATGGTAAAGCAGAACCTACTACAGCTCCTACGTTGATCAAAAACGTCTGAACAGAATACCCTTTGTTAATTTGCTCTTCTGGAAGCATGTCTGCAACAAGAGCACGGAAAGGTTGGAAAGTTACGTTGAAAGAACCATCCATTAGTGCCAACATAAGTGCACCAAACCAGATAGCAGGGATATAAGCAGTGAATGCTGAAGCATTTGGCATTAAGAACATACCAATAGTAGCAGCAATAGCACCACCAAAGATAAATGGACCTCTACGTCCGAAATGTTTATTCCAAGTACGATCACTCATTGCACCTACTACAGGTTGAACAACAAGACCAATCGCTGGTGCAATCATCCAGAAGATCGGGAGATCATGTGGATCGGCACCTAGAGTGGATAAAATACGTGAAACGTTAGCGTTTTGTAGTGCGAAACCAAATTGAACACCTAAGAACCCGAAACTCAAGTTCCAGATTTGCCAAAAAGACAACTTAGGCTTGGTTGCTTTCATTGTAGTTTGTTTCTCCATTTTCATTTTACTTTTAATACATGTAAGCCTGTATATGTATTGTGTAATTTATACACTCTCTTTGTTATTCACAAATATAGAAACCCGCTCATTATTATGAGAAAAAAGTTTTTTCGGGCTCGGTTGCGAAACAAAAAATTCACACTTGTTAAAACAAAATTATTTCGCAATCGGTTGATGTTAGTCAAAAAAAGAAATCCTTTGTGAGTATATGAGTTCTCACAAAGGATTTACTTTAACATTTTTGTCTTCAAATGGCAAAAGCATAAAATTTCTTAAATTTTTATACACCACTGAAAACCTCAATAAAATCAAGTTCCAAATGGACACTTTTATTGCGAGACAAGCATAGAAAACAATGCCTAAAATCAGCTTATTCTTCTGACTCTGCTTTCTCTTTTCGGCTTCCTTCGTAGAGTTCGTATTTTACATACTTACACTCCAATCCACCGTTTAGAAGGTCTACTTTTTTGCTCGTTTTCAAACCAACACTCTTCAAACCTTCTGTACTTGCAGACAAAATCCAAGCATCATAGCCTGTAAAATCTTGCTTCATTTTGTCGCCAAGCTCTTTATATAACAATTCGATATCTTCAATATCACCACCAATACGCTCACCATAAGGAGGGTTACAAATCAAAACACCTTCTCCTTTTGGCACTTGACGGTCTTGGAATGCAATCTGACGAATACTGATGTAATCATCCATTCCTGCTCTTTCAATATTCCCTGCAGTTACATCAATTGCATCTGGATCGATATCTGAACCTAAAATCTTACAATTAATGTCTTTTTGTGCTCTTTTAGCTTCACGAATTAGCTTTCTCCACAAACGACGGTCAGCATCTTTCCAACCTAAGAACCCATATTCCGATCTAAAAAGACCTGGTGCTGTGTTTGTAGCAATCAAAGCCGCTTCCACCAAAATAGTACCCGAACCACACATAGGATCTACAAAGTTGCGCTCGCCTTTCCAACCCGACATATAGATCATAGCTGCAGCTAAACTTTCATTCAAAGGTGCTGCTTTCTGTTCTGTTTTATATCCTCTTCTGAATAATGGTGTTCCAGAGCTATCTAAAGAAAGAATACATTTATCATCCGAAATACGAATGTGTATACTTACATTTGGTCTCTCAACATCCACAGAAGGTCTCTTCCCTCCAGTTCTTTCTCTGAAATGATCTGCAATGGCGTCTTTTACTTTCAAAGCCACATACTGAGAGTGAGTGAAGATTGGTGAACTAACACTACTGTCTATCGCGAAAGTGCTGTACAGATCTAGGTATTTTGTCCAATCAATTTTCTTTGCATTCTCATAAAGCTCGTCTTCGTCTTTGGCTACAAAACGCTCAAGTGGCACCAACACTCTGATTGCGGTACGCAACCAAAGATTGGCTTTGTACATTGTTTCTTTATTTCCCTCAAAAGTCACCGCCCTTTTCTTGACCTCGATGTTTTCAGCACCGATGCCTTCCAATTCTTGGGCTAAAATTTCTTCCAAACCTTGAAAGGTTTGTGCAGTCATTTCAAACAATTGCTCTTGTTCCATTAGTCTGTTTTTCAAAATTGCAGTGCAAAGGTAATCGGATTCCTTGACTCTTGATTCTTTATATCGAAAAGTTTTCTTAATTCTACGTTTCTTTAAGTTTAAATTTCTATTGAAATTGCAGCAGAATTAATTAGGACTCTACTCCATAGAAGAATCTTTAGATGAAAAAAGTTTACATTTTTATAGATGTTGAAAGCGCAAATCAACTTTTGGCGGAAGGATTTATTGATGAGAATTGGCATTTGGTCTTCTTCATGCGAAACGACCCTAGGAGTAATCCTGAAGTGAAAAAATGTAAATCGCAGTTAGGACAACAGTGTAAAATCTTCCAAGAACCAAGAATGGATCGTGATTTTTTGGAAGACAATCTCAAGCTCAGAATAGGTCAATACCATCAGAAAGCAAATGCAACAGCCAAGTTTGTGATCATTTCGCAAGAGCAAGTTTTCGACAATACAATTAAGATTATAAAAAAGGACGGAAGACATTGTATTCGTCTCTCAGACTTGAACTATAATAATATTGTCAACGCGCTTCAGTTAGAACCCTCTCATAAAGAAAGTACTTTAAATGAAAGTATTTTTAGCTCAGAGGCACTGAAAGTAATTCGAAACCTTCGTACAGTTTCTTCTAAAAGAAGACCAACAAAATTAGATAGCTTTAAAAATTACCTTTCCAACTTCTTTCTAGGCTTAGATTATAAAGAAGAAATGGCGGCTATCATTTTGGAAGAATTGATCCAGAAGGAAGTTGTAATTGTTAAGGCAGAAAGAGTGAAATACAGATTATTTTAGTTAAAATGACTTTTGGTTAGACTAATAGACATAATCTGCTTCAATTTTTTCAATTAAAAACAGACAAATGAGAGCTTTTCTTCCACTACTACTAATTGTATTTGCTTTTTCTGATGCATGGGCACAATTCAATTATAAAGACGAGGTTTATGATGATGAAATTGCGACGGTTCTTTTCTACAGTACCATCCACAATCAGAATGGTCAGACCTTAAGCCCTCCAATTTTACCACTGAATAGTTCGGGTAAACTGATATTAGAATTTGATCAGTTTGGGGATGATGCTCCATATTATAAAGCAAAGATTATTCATTGTGACCATGAATGGAATCCTTCAAGACTTAACCCAATTGAGTTTATTCAAGGTTTTCAAGATCAAAACATCAATGATTTTGAGTTTTCATTGGGGACTAAAGTTCCTTATGTCAACTTCAAACTTGAGCTTCCAAAAGTGAAAATTTCTGGAAATTACATTATTAAAGTGTACCCAAGAGGAGATGAGAGAAATGTAGTTCTTACCAGAAGATTTGTAGTTTATGAGTCAATTACCCAAGTCGGAATTCAAGCCCGACAAACTGTTGGTGGTCAATTAAGTCAGGAGTTACAAGAAGTAAACGTAACAGTTAGTTACAATGAAGCTGATCTCAATATTCTCCCAAATAATGTATGGATTACCATCCGTCAGAATATGAGATGGGATAATGCGAGATACTCTATCATGCCTCGTTTCAATAAGGTTTTTGATAAACTGCTTGATTTCACTTTTTCAGATTACCGAAATGCATTTGACGGTGGAAATGAATTCAGAGGCTTTACAACCAATACAGAAAATGCGAGAGGTGGGCTCAGAGTTGGAAACTTTGAAATCAATCGTGACTTCAATAAAATGTTTTTGTACCCTGACCTTCAGAGAGGAAACTTAACCTACAATCAATCTCAACAAGATATAAACGGACAATTTTTTGTAACAGTAGCCAACCGAGACCCTCGAACACAAGCAGATTATACTGAAGTGATTTTCACCTTAAAAGCCGATCGTCCTTTGGATGGAGAACTGTACATTCAAGGTGCTTTTTCTGATTGGGACTTGAAAGAAGATTATAAAATGCATCACGTATCGGATAAAAACGCCTATTTAGGCAGTGCATTTTTGAAGCAAGGTGTCTACAACTACCAGTATGTTCTCAAAAAAGCTGATGGTAGCTATTCTAGTGAACCGATAGAAAACTCATTCAGAATCACAGAAAATGCATATGATGTTTTTGTGTATTACAGAGATATGGGAGGCAGATATGACCGCGTAATAGGTTATAAAATGGTCAACTCAAGAGGTAAATTCTAATATCATTAGATTCTACTTTTTACAATTGTATAGAAGCTTTAAGAATTGATGATGATACCCAAGTCTTATTCATGGAAAGACTTGGGTATTTTTGTGATTAATTTTATCATAACCTAGTGTCATTATCCATGAATTACTATCTAATTTTAAGCTTTATCATTATCCTCTGTTCCTTGGGGATGTCAGGATTTTCACAATCTTACCAAAGTCATGGTTTTCAAGTGGACTATTCTGGTCAAATGGAAAAAGTACAAGATAACTTTGACGTAGAAGGAAATCATTTCACTGTTTTTCAAGATGTACAAAAAGGTATCAATCAAAATGAAACGGATATTTACCGCCTTGATATTATCAAATTTCAAGAAACGGTAACTGATACAGATACCTACTTCAATTCCCTCTATGACATTTACAGTGAGACAGGAGATGCTAAACACACTACTTTTAAAGGTAGAAAAGCGGTGATGGCAGATGAAAAGTTTCAGCTTGAAGGAAAAGACATAAAGCAGCGAAGAGTAACGGTTTTCTTTGACAATACTAGCTACACACTATTTTATTTAGGAACCCCGAACGAGCTTTACGAGAGTAAATACAATGATTTTGTAGATGACTTCAAGTTTATCCGATAAATGAACTCGCAAAAAAGCCCATAAAATCACCAATCAACGGTATTTTATGGGCTTTGTTTTTCTATCACAAAATTGCTTTAAGAAACTTCGATACCTACTACGGTTATATCATCTCTCTGATGAAAATCTCCTTGATGTTGAACAAGTTTATCTTTGATAGACTGTTTTTGAACATCTAAAGGTTGAGAAGCATCGAGCCATGACATAAATAATGGTGTCCCTATTTTTTTACGATCTTCATTCGACTGATCTATAATTCCATCAGAACTTAAGAAAATACGATCTCCTTTTTTAAGGAAAGCTGTTTTCAACTCGAACGGTCTTACTTTTCGGTAATGTCCACCAATCGCCTTGTTCGTTGGGCTAACTCTATAAATTTCGGAATCACCTTCCTTGATAAAGATTGGCATCTTGGCTCCTGCATAATACAACTCCCATGATGCTTCATTTTTAATGATTTTACAGAAACTCACATCCATTCCATCTTTCACAGATTTTTCTGCATCATGCTTAAGGTCTTCTTTAACGGACTTATCTAAGAGTTCTAATACTTTATCTGGAGCATGTATTTTCTTGACGTTGACAATTCGATTGAGCAACGAATACCCAACCATACTCATAATTGCACCAGGTACTCCATGACCTGTACAGTCTATTACAGCAATACAGAATGTTTTTTCATCAATTTCTGATAGCCAAAAGAAATCGCCCGATACAATATCTTTAGGTTTATAAATTGTGAAATATGAACCTAAAACATCTTCCATTTTCTGTTTAGAAGGCAGTATTGTCTTTTGAATTTTCTTTGCATACTTAATACTATCAACTACTTGATTATTCTTCAGATTCAGTTCATCCAAAGCCATTTCCAATTCCATTGACTTTGCACTCAGCTTATCCCTTTGTTCTTTTAAGACTTCTGCCTGCCCTTCTATCTCTTCTTTTTGTTGTAAAATCTCACTTGTTTTCAACAATACTTTTTCCTCAAGTACCTGATTTTTATGCTCAAGCCTAGCCATTCGCCATTTCATGGTTAAAACACCTATGACCAGTAAAGACAGAATCACTAAAAACTTAAACCAAGTTGTTTGCCAATAAGGAGTTCTGATCTCAATGTTTAAAACTTTAGGCTCTGAGTTACTCACCCCATCGTTATTGAATGCCTTCAATTTAAACTGATACTGACCAGGACTTAGATTTGTGTACTTGGCAACGTTAAACTCAGAAACATTTGTCCAAGTTTCTTCATAAGGCTCTAAGATATAAGCGTATCGATTTTGCTTTCTATCCACAAAACTCATGGATGAAAAACGTATCTGAATATCGTTTTGTGTATGTGCTAGCGATAAACTATCAAGTGTTGAAGCCTTGTAATTATCGTAAACCAACAGACTTTTTTCACCATCGCTGATCTTCCCAGCTTCCACTGATGTAAAAATAGGTTGAGGCTGATAAGGATTCTCTTGAATAGAATTAGGTTTAAAATGAATTACGCCATTTACGCCACCCAAATAGATTTCACCACTTTGACTTCGTTTAAATGCTCCTTGATTGAATTCTGAAAAAAGAAGTCCATTCTTTTCAGTAAAAAATTTCAAGTGTTTTTTGCCTGCTTTCGCTTCCAGAAAACCGATTCCTCGGTTTGTTGAATACCACAATCTTTGATCTGTATCTTCAACTAATCCGTAAATCACATCATCAAGAAACCCATTTTGGATATTAAATACTTCTACTTCCGATTGTTGATTAATTTTGATCAGACCTTGACCGTGAGTTCCTACCCAAAGGTTTTTGTCACTATCCTCATGAATGACGGTCACTTCTATTACAGCATCAGTTGAATCTGTTGTTAAATGAAATGCTTCAAAAGTTTTGTTTTTAGGATTAAACTTCGCCATTCCATTTCCATAAGTACCGATCAAAATGTCACCGTCAGTGGTTTCAAAAACTACATTTATATCATTACTCGGTAATCCATTCTCTTTGCTGTATGTATGTACTAATTCTATATCTGAGTTGTAAACGTATAATTTATCAGAAGTTCCGACCCAGATATGCTTAGATTGATCTTGAATGATTGACCAAATATTCCCTTTAGGAAGCACTGAACTTAATGAGTCAATGATAGTATAACCTCCATCTTTGGTCGCTAAGATTTGTAATCCAGCAGTAGTACCTACCCAAAGTCTTCCTTTATGATCTTTTCTAAGTGATCGAACTCTATTGGAAGCTAATCCATCTTCCTCTGTAACGTAATTCGTTCTTCTATTTTCCGAAACGATATTTACACCTCCGCCATCAGTACCAATCCATAATCTTTTATAGATATCTTCTTCAATAGCACGAACGATTGGGGTATTTAACTTGTCATCCTTGTTATTAAAATGTCTAAATCTTTCCGAAATCTGGGAAAATGAGATCATGCCACTTCCTCTCGACCCCAACCATATTTCACCACTTTTATCTTGAAAAATCTTGGTCAATGAAAGGTGATTCAGTCCTTCTACTTTTGATAATTTTCTAAACTTATTATCAATACTGTAGAAGCCATTTGTTGTCGTAATCCAATAATTATTTTCTCCTTTTAAAATATCTCTAGCAAGCGTTAGCTCTGGTAATTTGATAACCTTCTTCAATTTCTTTGATTCAAGGTCGTAACCTAAAATCTTCTGCTCTGAGTCAAATAAAACAAAAGCCTTTTGATCAATATGACAGATTCGTTTGATGAAGTCTTCATTATTTTCATCTAGAATATCGAATTGATCTACCAAAGAAAATTCATCATTAAAAATGAAAATTGAGTGATTATTACTCAACCAAATTTCTTCCCGATTTGGAATAAAAGTCACACTAGAAATGAAGTCACCTTTTAAATATTGAGTGAAATCAACATCGAGCCATTTCAGTTTTTTCAAATCAAAAATGAAAAGCCCATTGGCACTTCCTACCCAAATACGTGAATTTGAATCTCCGAAAATTTGGTTTACATGAGTATCAGAATTTGGCAGTCTTTGATAAGCTACTTCACCAGTAGTTGTATTGAGCAAGCTAATCGCTCCTTGGTAAAGACCACAAACCAATTGATGAGTCTCTAAATCATAGTAAAGACTTGTATAATCTTTGATCTGTTCATTCTTATCATTGGATAAAGAAATCTCTGTAATTTGATGACCATCATACCGATTTAGTCCATCTCTAGTAGCAAACCAAAGGTATCCGAACTCATCTTGTGTTATACTTTCGATATTATTATTCGACAAGCCCTCTCGAACCCCTAATTGGTTAAAGTTGATTTTCTGCCCATACCCTCCAACGGAGACCAACATTAGAAAGGTAAAAACAGTGTAGTAAAATTGTGACTTCATGATAGAGAAAATAAAAAATTGGAAGCTCTAAAAACTTCCTATAAAGTAAGTATAGTATTGGCTACCAAACTGGTGCCTTTTCAGGTATTAAACACACTATCGTAATATATAGATACGATTTGCATTAAGTTAATAATATCTAATACAAATTGATACTTTTAGTTACCTTATTTCACTTTTCTAAGAATACCACCCGTTATTTCAGCTTATAAAAAGCTACAATCCGTCAAAAAAATATTCTGATTAAACATAGATAACTTGCCTAAATCAAGAATGAAAATCAAAAAAATCTAGTGATCAGTTAAAACCTTAATTATCCGAAGACTTCTTCCCTGAATGTTCATTTTTTTCAAGACCTTCATTACTCAATTGCGGGAGTGCAAGGTGATATCTTACTGCTAAAAACCTTATAGACATTATAAAAAGTACCGAGATATAAGTGAGATAAGGGTTTTCTATTCCGTAATGACGCATACTTGCGTATAACAACCCACCTAATAGACAAGGTGTTGCATAAATTTCTTTCTTAAAAATAAGCGGTGACTCACCACACAAGGTATCTCGAATAATACCACCCAAAACTGCCGAGAAAATCCCTAGAATAACTGCCGCACCAAAAAAAACATCATAAGAAAGCGCTTTTTCAAGACCAATGATGGTAAAAACACCAATTCCTACTGTATCAAAAAAGAATAAAGTTTTTCGTAATCTAAATACCCATTTCTGAAATAAGATTGTAAAAATTACGGCTAAAGTAATCACCCACAAATAATTATAATCTACTGTCCAAACAATAGGGTGAGCATCCAACAGAAGATCACGGACTGTCCCGCCTCCTATGGCCGTTACAGCAGCTAAAAATAAGGCTCCAAAAATATCCATCTTACGGTCTGCGGCGGCTAAAGTGCCACTGACTGCAAAAGCAAAAGTTCCGACGATATCTAAATAATAAATCAATTTTATTTACGTTTTCTTTGTGTCAATCTCTACAACTACTCACTTTTGGCACGAGCTTGGCGAAGGTCTACAAAAAGACTTTCTTAAATTGTGACTTACACCATCAATTTAGAGTTTTTCACAATACAATAGGGCATTTACCTTTTAAGTACGGGATAACATTATGCAATTAGACATTAGATTCTTAAAAACGGCTCTTCTCCTTCATGACGAAATGAGCGAGAACGGTATTTCCATCATCTACATGGGAGCACTTAACCAAGACTTCACTAAAATGTTCTTGGCCATGACCGAGGACAAGATGGATCGTAAGAATGAAAAAATGAAGGTAAAAAAGAGAGTTTATCACATGCTTGTGGAAACTCTTCAAAATATTACAAGACATTCGGCTGAAATGTCTGACAATCCAAAAGCAGGAAACGGGCTATTTTTTATCGGACAAGACGAAAAAGCATACTACGTAATTACTTCAAACAAAATTGAGAACGAAGAAAGAAAATCTCTTTGTGCCAATATTGACGAAGTTAATAATGCGTCAGAGGAAGAATTAAAAGAAATGTATAAGACGCAAATCAAATCTGGTGATTTGAACGCTACAGGTGGAGCAGGTCTTGGACTTATTGACTTGAGAAGAAAAACTAAAGAGCCTTTACAATATCAATTTGTAAGATTGAATCAAGAGCATTCATTATTCCTTCTTAAAGTATCTGTTGCGGTTTCTGAAGAAGAAGTAGAAGCTGCTGTTTAGTGAAAGATACTCCTCAAGATATCTAAAGATTTTACTTCCCCAAAAGATGGATAATGCCATTGATAAAACTTCAAAAGGATTTCCATCATCTGGTCTCTTTGAGAACTAGACAATTGAATAGCTGTATTTGATCCATTTTCTAGTAATTGGTCAAATGCAGCTATTATTTTTGGCTCATCTGCCCTCACCTCCGAAAGCTGCCTAACCAAATTCTCTCCAGAACCAATATCCAATCCTAAATAAGGCAAGCAAGCTAACAATAAGTATAAATGGAAATAGCTAAAGTTTTCTTTTGCTTGGTCGAAAGCTGTTAGTTCTGCCCACAAAAACTGGAACAAGGTCGGATAAGACTCTGCCTCTCCTTTTAAGATTTTAAAAAGTACCTCAGATAAGAAAAATGCTATTGTATTTTTTCGGATATCAAGACCAATTGAGTAGTAAGGCTGAGCAATTGAAACTTCTCCCATTCGCTGCATTTCTCGGTGAGGTTGCTCATAAGCGACAAACTCTACCAAGGTTAAGGGTTGAAACATTGCCACTTTTGCAGATTTCTTCTGACGTGCGCCTTTCACCATATAGGTTCTAAACCCCAAAGCTTCCGTAAAAACTCTCACAATGAGCGATGTATCTCCATACTTTAAACTATTGATCACAATCCCACGCGTCTTGACCTGCATAATTGACTTTCTAAGCTCTAAAACAATTTGGTTTGAAGATGTAAAAATCTATGTTTTTGAGACTAGAAACAAATCCACATGACTCCCTCAAGCATTTTAATAAAACAGATCACAAGTAATTAGACCCTATCATCTGAATATGATCTAGTACAATTTGAATAAAAAAACACTGTTCAAGGAACATAATGGGCTGAAGCTATCAGATTCAAGTAGATTAGAAATCCTCAGAGTTGTACTAAAATGATTTACCCAATTAGAAACTTTCTGTTCATTCTACTATTTCTTCCTCCCGTGGCTTTTGGGCAAGAAACCGACTCCCTTGAGGAAAACTCTATTTCAAAACTAGCTACAACTATTCTAGACTTTGTAACCTTAGAAACAAAAACCTTTACAATTTCACTTTTTCCAACTTTAGACTTCAATCAAAGAGCTGGATTATCACTTGGAGTGCTTACTCCAATAGTCTTGAAAGAAGAAAAAAAAGATATAAGGAATAAATACTATCGGCCAACAACCATCATTCCTGCGTTTTCTTACTCTACAAAAAATCAGCTTCTTTTTGATTATGATATGCTTCTATTTACCAACAACGGTTGGTTAATAGTGAATCGGATGCAAATATTTGATTTTCCAGATACATTCTTTGGAATTGGAGAACCACAATCTGAAACTACACAATATGATCATTTCAATTTCACTAGCCTCGGAGAAGTTCTATTCCCTATCAAAGATGTATTCTTTTTAGGGTTATTCTACGACTTTACTTACAACCGAAATAGCAATATTGATGGGCAGACTCTAAATGAAAGCATAACAGGCTTTGACAAAGGAACTACATTAGGTTTAGGAGTAGAATTTCGCTGGGATCAGAGAGATAATATCCTTTACCCTACTGAAGGTCATTTTTGGAAAGCAAATGCGAGATACTACTTCTTTGACTTTAATTATTGGGCTGCAACAGTAGACTTGAGGTCATTTTTTAAAATTCGGAATGATAAAAACATTATTGGTGTACAATTTCTATGGGATATCAGAACAGATGGTGTTCCGTACTACAAATTAGCGGTGCTAGGGGGCAGTAAAAGGTTAAGAAGTATCGGAAATTCTAATAAATACATTAACAATCAAATCTATTTCTTGCAAGGAGAATACAGACGAAAACTGTTTCATCGGTTTGCAGCCGTTGCTTTTACTGGCTTTGGGAATCATTTATCGGGTTTTGAAGGCAAAGCTTTCAATGATATCCAGTACACCTATGGGCTAGGGTTACGCATTCAATTGCTCCAAGATGATCCTCTAAATTTTAGAATTGATTTTGGGCTTGGAAATAATTCTGAGTCTGCATTTTTCTTTACAGTAAGAGAAGCATTCTAATTTTCTTCAAAAATATCAGTCTTAATAAGCTTAATTAATTATTAATCTTCTCTATCAGACGAAAAGATCACATACTTTTGTATGTTAATTCAGTAGAGTCAAAACACGCATGAGTCTGAATTATTAACGACTCAGTGGATAGAATTACCCTTTTCCTTAACAAACAAAGGAAAGAGTGCGTATTAATGATGAATTCAATATTTTTTGAAAGGTGAGTAAAATTAAAAAAGTAATAAAAATGACAGGATATATTATCCTTACCATAATAGCTGTTTTTGCTGCATATGTAGTATTCTATTTATACACAAGTCCTGAATTTGGACGTTCTGCTACTAAAACGCAAAAATTAGCCTATGAGCAAACAGGTCTTTACAAAGATGGACAATTCCAAAACCTCATTCCTACAGAAATGAAAATGGATGTTATGGGCTTGGTTAAAGAATATTCAAACAAGTCAAAGTTTGCAACACCGAAAGAACCTGTTCCATTTGAAAAGTTAGATTCAGCAAAAATAGCTGTTGCACCAGACTCCCTAACGACGCTTACTTGGTTTGGGCACTCTGCGTTCTTACTTCAGATGGATGGTAAAAATATTTTGCTAGACCCAATGTTGGGTGATACTCCTTCACCACACCCTCTAATTGGCTCTAAGCGATATAATAAAAATCTACCTTTAGAAGTAGATAAGTTACCACAAATCGATGCTGTAATCTATTCTCATGATCATTATGATCACTTGGATTATGGCACAGTAAATAAAATAAAAGATAAAGTTAAGACTTTTATCGTTCCTCTAGGACTTGGAAATCACCTTAGAGAATGGGGTGTAAAAGATAGCCAAATTCAAGAATTGAAATGGTGGGATGAAACAAAGTTAGGGGATATCAAACTTACTTGTACTCCATCAAGACACTTCTCAGGAAGAGGATTGACAGACAGAAATACAACTTTGTGGTCTTCTTGGGTTATTGATGGACAAAAAGATAAAATCTACTTTAGCGGTGACAGTGGTTATGGACCTCACTTCAAGGAAATTGGTGAAAAATTCGGTCCTTTTGACCTTACATTGATGGAATGCGGTCAATACAACCCTCAATGGGAAGCAATTCACATGATGCCAGAACAAACTGCTCAAGCAGCTAAAGATGTAAAAGCTGAACGTTTATGGCCAATTCACTGGGGTGCATTTACTTTGGCACTGCACGATTGGAGAGATCCAATCCAGAGAGTTGAAAAAAAGGCTGCCGAGTTAGAAATTCCGATGACAACTCCTCGAATTGGAGAACAAGTCATTGTTGGGGAAAGTTATCCTCAAGAACGTTGGTGGGAACAATCTTTAGATAAACCACTAGCTACAAAATAAGCAAACCAACACTTGTCGATATATAATGAAAAAGTTTTGAATTAGATGAGAATCTGAGAAAACTCTTAAAAACAAAAACGACATAGGATATTCCTATGTCGTTTTTTATTTCTACGAAAATCAGACTACAACTTCAGATAATAAATCATTTCTAGTAATAATAAATACCCCTTGTCGATCATCTCTTACTAAAAGAGCTTTATTCTGATTATTCAGCATAGAAGCCATTGTATCTATTGTAGTATTTATGCTTATAAATGGAAATGGTGGAGCCATTATATCTCCTACAAGTCTATTTTCTAAAGAATCCGATTCTAATAATTGATTTAGTAATAAAGTATCAGAAACACTCCCTACAAAACTTTCTTCTTCTACAACTGGTATTTGAGAAATACCATTTTCTTTCATCAATTTAATGGCATCACTCACCAAAGATTTCGGTTCTACAATCACTAGATTATCTTGATCTTTTTTCTTAATCAAATCACTAGCTGTCGCAAAATCTCGTTCCTCCATAAAACCATGATCTTTCATCCAATTATCATTGTAGATCTTATTCAGATAACGTGTCCCATGATCTGGTAGAATAATCACAACATGATCATCTTTTCCTAAATTATTCCGTTCAGCATAATCAATAGCACCTGCAACTGCTGCTCCACATGACCAACCTATAAAAAGTCCTTCTTCTCTCGCTAATCTTCTTGAATAGATTGCAGCATCTTTATCTGTAACTTTTACAAAATGGTCGATCAATTCAAAATTTACATTTTCTGGTAATATATCCTCCCCAATACCTTCAAGCATATAAGGGTAAATTTCATTTTCATCAAATTCACCTGTTTCCTTGTACTTCTTAAAAACAGAACCATAAGAGTCCACTCCTACAGTTGTTATAGAGGGGTTCTTTTCCTTTAAAAATTTTGAAGTTCCACACATAGTCCCTCCTGTACCCACTCCTGCTACAAAATGGGTTATCCCTCCTTCCGTTTGCTCCCAAATTTCAGGACCTGTGGTCAAATAATGAGCTTCAGCATTTGAACTATTATCATATTGATTGGGATAGAATGAATTCGGAATTTCTTCATTTAACTTTCTTGCAACAGAATAATATGATTTCGGGTCAGACGGGTGTACATTGGTAGGACACACAATCACTTCAGCCCCTACAGCCCTCAGAATATCAATCTTCTCACGAGACTGTTTATCTGAAACTGTAAAAATACATTTATAGCCCTTAGAAATAGCCACTAAAGCTAAACCCATCCCTGTATTACCTGAAGTCGCCTCTATTATTGTACCTCCCTTCTTCAAAAGTCCCTTACTTTCAGCATCTTCCACCATTTTTAGAGCCATTCTGTCTTTTATACTATTTCCGGGGTTAAAGTATTCAGCTTTTACATAAAAATTAGCTGATAAATGCTTTGGGATACTATTCAATCGGATAAGGGGGGTGTTTCCAATTGTCTCTATAATATTATTACAATATTTCATGTTCGTAGAAGGTTAAATGAAATGGGTTTGGGTATATGATATCTTCGAATTTTTGGTTAAATAAAATACTCATATTCATCCAATATAACTAATCAAGGATGCGTAATTTCAAAAAAAAATCATATTTTAAGTAACCAGTAAATCAATATCATACGTATTAGAAAAGTACAAGTATATAGTGAATGATTTATATTAATTTTCTAGAATAAAATATATCTTTGTGCAACACTACTTTTCGCTGAGACTAATTTAGAAACAAAAAGTCCTATTATCGATTTAATAGGAAGAACGACTTTTTTTAACCGTGTAAATAGTTTGTCAGGATTTTGTAATACTTGCTTTCTAACACCTAACTTTTGAAGCTATGGCAACAGAACAACTCCGATATTCACCAAGTGAATTAAAAGAATTTGAGGAATTGCTAGAGAAGAAAATTAATTCCTCAAAGAGTGAATTAGAACATTTAAAAAACTCGATTCTAAAATCTCAAAGTGGCCATGATGGCAACCACAATGGAGCAAAAACCCTTGAAGATGGTGCCGCAGCCTTTGAGAAAGAACAATTGAATCAATTAGCTGCTCGTACGAGGAAGTATATTGAGCAATTGGAAAGAGCAATGGTTAGAATCAAAAATGGTACTTATGGTATCTGTGTAGATACTGGAAAACTTATTTCTAAGGATAGATTGAGAGCTGTACCTCATACCTTGCACTCAATTGAAGCTAAGATGAACAAGGCCTAGACCTATTAGAATTAGCCAAATAAATATTAAGCTTCTTCTAAAGTTCAATTAAACAAAAAATTATATTTTCTTTGTAGGTAGATCAAAAATTGGTCTGCCTTTTTTTATGCATTTCTCACTCACAATTGATATCTTTTTCTATCTATAACAATAGAATCTATGGAAAAAATAGAATTAGAAATAGAAGCACTTATCTTCTGTGCTAAAACACCAATTTCAGTAGATCAATTACTTAAGTGTTTAATTGAGGTTCATGGTCCTGCTATTGTAGAAGATGATATCAAAAATACCATTGAAAAGTTAATCAAGACCTACAAAAAAAGACAATCTTCATTTGAATTGTGCAAAGTTGGTGGAGGGTATCAATTCCTCACAAAAAGTGAGTTTCAAGAGACCGTCGCTGTTCATCTCAAACAAGAATCTAAGAAACGTCTTTCAAGATCAGCGATAGAAACACTCGCAATTGTAGCTTATAAACAACCTGTTACTAAAACCGAAATTGAGCTTATTAGAGGTGTGAGTTGTGATTATTCAGTTAGAAAATTACTCGACAAAGAATTAATCGAGATAGTCGGAAAATCAGATGCAATCGGAAGACCTATGCTTTATGGTACCACGCCCACGTTTCTGGAGTATTTTGGCATCAATGATTTATCCGAACTTCCTTCTCCAAAAGAGTTTTCTGAGGAAGAGAAAAATAAAATAGGCAAAGAAATTGATAGTTAATCATGTGCCTTCTTGATATTAAATTATTTGATACATGAAATACTCTCTCGTTTACCTATTATTTCTATCTCTACTACCATTACAAATACTTGCTCAAGATAACTTATCCTTTGAGCAAGAAGAATTCCTTTACGCTTGCTCCAATGGCAACTTAGATGTATTCGAAAAATCGCTTCAAGACAAAGTCGAGATCAACACTATTGATGACAATGGGAATAATGGTTTACACCTTGCGATATTCTACAAACATTTAGAAATAGGTGAAACACTAGTACAAAAGCATATTTCTTTAGAGCAACGAAACTCACTTGAGTTAAGTCCTTTAGATTTATGTTTAATTCAGGCTGATGATATCATAGCACAACAAAGTAGTGTGAAATATGATAAAATCATCACTCTAATTTTCGAATATCTTTATGAACTGCCTAGCCAAGATTACCTCAATAGCCTTTTGATTAATCCTAAATCTCAACAGCATTGTGAAGTTTTAAGGCTAAAGGAGATAGAAAAAAGAGCTTTCTATGAAGATTTGATTAGTAAAAAGAAAACAAAGCAGATACAGAAGCTCATAAAAGAGAAGACATTCTCAAAAAACACTTACTTTCTTGATTTTGCAATTGCTGAAGGCCTAAGTCCAAAAACAGTTAATCTAATGATAAATTATGTTTTTGAAGACAAAGGAAATGAATACATCCTCAATCCTTATGCAGCGCCTCCTACTTATTTAAAATACCTTGTAAATAGTAGTAATTCTTTAATAGAATTAGAGGAAGGTTTAGTAAACGCTATCAATCTATATTATGCATATGGAAATTCTATTGACAATCAATGGAAAGCTCTAGAGCTTATAAATAGCTACAGCAATAGAATTATCGAACTTGCAAAACCGACTCCATCTTCAAAAATTAACCTCGTCACAAATGAAAATGCAGACCTCTTCTCCCCTTATCTCGAAAAGATAAATATACGCCTGAGTACAAAGCTTGATAAGAAGAAGATTTTAACAAATGCAGAAAAAATAAATATCACCCCTTACATAGAAACCTTCAAGCCGATTCATCATGATGAAAAAAACTGGGATGAATTGATTCAAACAGCAGTAATTCAAGGAAATTTGACTTTACTGGATTCGTGTATTCAGAATGGAGCTCCAATTATGCTTAACAATGGCGAACAAGAGACTTCGTTACTGCACATTGCTGCACAATATGGTAAGTCTAATGTCTTAAAATACTTTATTGATAGAAAAATAAGCCCAGACATTTTAGATAGCAATATGAATACGCCTCTTCTACTAGGAATACAAAATATGCATTTACCAACGGTAGAATACCTCATACAAGAAGGTGCTGATATTGAGCATAAAAATAGCGAAGGAGAAAGTCCTCTATCAACTTTAGAAAAACTTGAAGCGGACGAATACATTCTAAGAATAGTCAAATAAGCTGAGTCTAGCTCATTTTTCTTCTTTTTATAAGATAAGGAAGAAGTACTTGATCAATATTTTGGCGACAGTCAACCTCAATCATATCAATCTTGTACTGCCCACATTTCATTTTGATATCGTGATATCGTTGTTGAATTTCTTGCTTGTAAAAGTCTTTTACTTGAGATGGAGAAGCTTTGACTTCTTGCCCTGATTCAACATCAATAAAAATGGTAGGTCTTTCTTTGAAGTTAAAGTTTATTTCTGTTTCTGCATCAAAAACATGAAATAATAGTACCTCATGATTATTATGCTTTAAATGCTGCAATGCACTAAATAATTCATCCTTATTTGAAGAATTATCCATCATATCAGAAAAGATAATAACCATAGAACGTTTATGGATCTTTTCTGCTACTTGATGAATAACTTCCGCTACAGAGGTTTTTTTCTGATTTGGAACATTCTCCATCAGATGCTGTAAGTACAGAAATAAATTATGGATATGCTTTACTGTCGACCTTGCTTGGGTAAAATAATCTATCTCATCTGAGAACGTACATAACCCCACAGCATCTCGTTGCTTTTGCAACATATAAGCCATAGCTGCTGCGCAAACTGTGCTAAAACGAATCTTTGCATAGTCTTTTTCTGGATAATACATAGATGAAGAATTATCCAACAAAACCATAGCTCTCAAGTTTGTTTCCTCTTCAAACCTTTTGGTATAAAGTCTGTCTGTACGTGCAAAAACTTTCCAATCGATGTACTTTGTACTTTCGCCAACGTTATACAAACTATGCTCTGCAAATTCAACAGAAAATCCATGATAGGGAGACTTATGTAAACCTGTAATAAATCCTTCGACTAACTGTTTAGCTAGCAACTCAATATTTCCGTATTCTTTGATTTGATTAAGGTCAATACTCATAAGTCAATGCTTTTTCTATGAATTTAATCCAAATATTCGTCTCCTAAAAATTTCCTTTCTATACTAAAGGATTATCTTAGAATATACATAAACTGATTATTCTAAAACTATAGATGCTTACATAAAAAAGCTCCCTTGTATCCTTTCTTTTCTGCTTTAGGAATATTTACCCGAGCTTTATCTCTAGATGTCCAAGCACCATAAACTATTCTATAAAAAGGCTTTCCATTCTTGCTTGATACTTGAATGTAAACCTCATCCAATTTTTTCTGAGCAGTTTTGGCAGCTTTAAGGGCATTTTTTAATTCACTGTGTGCTGCAAGTTGAATACCAAAACCCTTCACATTTCTTTGAGTCCCCCAAATACTATAAGTCCCAGTTGAAGAAAAATCTTCTTTACTACCTCTATTGGTATTTTTAACTTTAGTCTTTTGATTATTACCTGACTTTTTACCGACACTTGCTTCTGCCACTTCTGGAGAGTCTTGCATAGAAAGAATCGTAAATTCTATTTTGGCCACTCCATCTTGAATCATTCCAATATTCTTTGCTGCTGCATAAGATAAATCTATGATTCGATTACCCACAAACGGACCACGATCATTGATTCTAACTTTAACCCATTTTCCATTAGTTAAATTCACGACTTTCAGTACTGTATTAAATGGCAATTCTTTATGAGCTGCAGTCATTGCATACATATTGAATTTTTCACCATTTGCTGTAGTTCTACCATGAAACTTCTTTGCATAGTATGAAGCTTCTCCAGTCACCTTATCTCCAACTTTAAATTGAGCAAATGATGGAAAACACAAACAACAAAAAATCAAGCAAATGATGGACTCGTATAGTTTATTATGTGGCATTTGATTTTAATTAGATAAAGTATGTAAAAAAGTAACCTAAGATTCGTAAAAATTTAATCCAAGAAATAAATTGTACTTTAAAAGGAAAAAAAAGGCATATCAAAACTTTTTAATGCCAATATATCACTAATTTATCCTTTAATACAATAAAAATAGGGTATACTACATTAATATGGAAACTCACTTCGAAGTTCTGATCTATTGATATTTTAATGGTTTGTAGTAGAAGTGTTTTTTTGATAACATATTTTTTTATAAATTAAAAATTGTTATTACTTTACTTGTGTTGAATCAATAGATTTTAGGAAAGTGGAAGAGAACAATAAAGGAAAAGAAGAGATCTTCTCAAAAAGAGTGAGGGCAGGTAAAAGAACATATTTTTTTGACGTGAAAGCTACACGATCAAATGATTATTACCTGACGATCACAGAAAGTAAAAAGCGTTACAAAGAGGACGGTTTCTACTACGAAAAGCACAAAATTTTCTTGTACAAAGAAGATTTTAACAAGTTCATTGCTGCACTTACTGAAAGTGTAGACCATGTTAAGGAGGAGTTGATGCCTGACTACGACTTTGCTCAAATCGATTCAAACGAAATTGACGACGAGCTGAGCTGGGATTGAAACCAAGAAAAAAGGTGATTGCTCTTGCGTAATCTAATAGGCAAGAGCATTTTATCTATATAGTCATTTAAAGACTAATTTATCTGACTGTTAAAATGGTGATGGTTCTATCATCACCACTTTTTCTTTATCAACTACCACTTGCCCAGGTGCAAATCCTTTGGGCTTACGTACAAATTTTTTGGGCGTGTAAATGACGGGACAAAGCGTATCTGTTTTGCGTTGCGAATAATAAGCTGCCAAAGATGCTGCTTTCTCGATCACATGATTAGGGAATGTTTTACCAGGAATTTGTTTCACCACTACGTGTGAACCTCCTACATCCCTAGCATGCAACCATAAGTCATTCTTACGAGCAAAACGCTGTGTAAGAATATCATTGTTTGCCGCATTTTTTCCCACGAGAATCTCATACCCTTCAAATTCAAATCTTTTATAAGGAAGAGGCATTTCTTTCTCTTGAATATTTTGCAACTTTTGAGCCTTTAAATACTTTTTGAATTCTTTTACTGATTCAAAGGCTTCAATTCGCTCAATATGCCTTTCAATTCCCTCTACTTCTTCTTCCTTCTTAACGACATTATCGAAAAGGATATTCTCCTCTATTTTCTGATTTTTAGACTTTCTGTAATAGTTTTCTGCATTCTTCTGAGGAGTTAATGTATCATTTAGCTTAATACTTATTTCTTCATCTCTATAAAAATCAAAAAGCTTCACCTTTTTACTTCTCGCAGGTATCTGATGAAGATTAGCCATAATAATATCAGCAATTTGATCATGTCTAGCATTCTGATGCAATTCATCATACTTTGCTTGATTCTTTTTGATATAACTCCTAGCTCTTTTCAGTTTAGCTTGTAAAACCTTTAAAACTGGCTGTCGTTCTCTTTCAATAAAGTACTTTCTAGAAAAATGGAAGTAAAATTCGTTGGCTACTTCTAAAGCACTTTTACTCTCAAATTGAATATCTCCCGTTTTAAAAAGTAACAGTTGATCAATATTTTGCCAGTTGGAGATATAGAAATTCCCATCTTCAAATTCTTGAATCAGATTTTGTAGTGCAGTCCATTGTTCAGAGATACTTTTTGATTCAAAACCATTTTCTTTCAAATAGTTCAAACCTTCTCGCCCTAAAGTCGGATATGTTTTTTTAATTCCTCCTTCTTCGAAAGCTTCAAAACTCTGATCTAATGATCTATTCAGATTCATAAGATCTAGATTCCAATCATCTTCGTGCCTATTTTGGAATAAGGAGATGATCTCATTGTCTTTCGACAACAACAAGTTTGAACGATTACCAAACATCTTAAAAAAGAGCTTATGCTCCTCCTCAAAATCAATACTAAAAATTCGTTCGTTTTTATACTCAGTAACTCCTACAATGGATTTACCCACTAGCTCTTTGAAAAGATCAATATTATTTTTCTTAGATCTATTAAATGATTTTGGGAAAGTCAATAGGTTTAAGTTTGGAACTAAAGACGCTCTAATCCAAAACTCCTGATGTCCTTTGCAAAGCCCAATGATCAGTTCGTCTTTATTCTGACTAAAGCATTCTACTAGCTCCATTCCTAAGACAACCTCCTTAACCTCTTTTGCAAGACACTTTAGGAAATAATAATTATTAAACATATATATCGTATTATCTTCTTTCTATATTGAAACACATTTTCTACAAGAAAATGATTTCACAAAGATAGACGAAACTAAACGAGTTTCAGATTCTTGATGATGCTAACTTCTAATGTAGACAGTTAAAAGTCAATTTCATCAAAATTTGAAACTCGTTATTTATTGACAAATGCTTCTAATTGGCATAATGCTGATGAATCAGCTCTAGGAAACCTTGTATATCTTCAGTTGTTGTATCGAATGAACACATCAAACGAGCAAGATTTCTAGATTCATCAAAAATATAGAATGGATATTTCTCTTGTAAAACAGGAATTAAATCTGTTGGTAATTCAGCAAAAATACCATTTACATCTACTGAATGAGTAATTTTTATCTGATCAAACTCCTTTAAACCTTCAGCCAAATGCTGAGCCATTTTATTAGCATGAGTTGCATTTTTTTTCCAAAGATCATTTGTAAGATAAGCATCAAATTGAGCACTTATATATCTCATCTTTGAGAGCAATTGCATACTTTGCTTTCTAATGAAAGGATAATAGTCTGCTAGTTCTTTATTTTGAAAAACCACAGATTCACCCATCATCATACCATTTTTTGTCCCTCCAAAAGAAATGATATCTACTCCTTTAAGCATTTCATGAACTGGAGTATCTAGAGCAACAACTGCGTTTGCTATTCTAGCTCCATCTACATGCAATATCAATTCATTTTCTTTACAGAAGGCTGAAAGGCTCTGAATCTCTTCTGTTGAATATAAAACACCAAACTCTGTAGGTTGAGTGATTGAAACCACTTTCGGCTGAACCCTGTGTTGGACACCTTTGATAGAAAGAAGCGGTTTAATTTGCTCTGGTGTAATTTTTCCATCTTCAGTTTTGATATATGTTAGTTTGCCTCCCAAATGATGTTCTGGAGCACCACATTCATCCGTATTTATATGTGCAACATCTGCACAAACAACAGTTTCATGTGAACGACAGAAAGTTTTTAATGCAGTAACATTCGCTCCTGTACCATTCATTACAAAAAAGACCCTTGGGTCTGTCTTGAAGAGCGCTTTGATTTTATCTTTGGCAAGTTGCGTCAATTCATCATTTCCATACGCGGGAGCATGTCCTACATTAGCCATCACCATAGCCTCCATCACTTCTGGAGAAACTCCTGCATAATTGTCGCTTGCAAAACTTTTCATCACTTTAAAAATAAGCTGTTTATCAAAAGTTAATATTTATAGAATACAAAAATACCACAGACAAATGGAAGAAATATCCAAATGAGCTTAATAAATTTATATTCCTCGTTTCTTAAACATCTCTCCCGAATATTACGACAAGATCACCACTAAACTTTAGCTAAACATTAGGGTTACTGATTGTTCACTTTATAAGCGTTCATGCAACAAATAACATAACATTATGGTAGACCCTACTTAAAACCATGCTCATACATTTGGTTATTGTAACTAAAGTTCAGCATATGGAAATTATCAGAACACAGGATGTAGCGGAAGGAATAGGTTTTCCAACACCACTAGCACGTTTAACAATGAACATGCTAAAGCTTGATCAATTCAACAAGCTTTATTCACAATTACATGAGTATCATGGTATAGAACTTCTTGAAAAAGCCTTAGATGAATTAAACATTTCTCTAAGTATTGATGAAGAAGAATTAAAATTCATACCCAAAGACGGTGCCTTCATCACAATTTCAAATCATCCTTTCGGCTTACTAGACGGTGTATTACTTTTAGTACTAATCTCTAAAATTCGCCCCGACTTTAAAGTGACAGCCAATTATCTGTTGAGCAAAATGGATCCATTCAAAGAGTCATTTATTTCAGTAAATCCTTTTGGTACTGGAAAAAAAATGAAAGGTAGTCGAATTGTGATGGACAGACTAAGTAAAGGGCATCCTGTAGGTATATTCCCTGCTGGCGAAGTTTCTACATATTACAAAGAATTCAAACAGATTACAGATAAAGCCTGGAGCAAGAGTGCTATTCGAATGATCAAGAATTCGAACGTTCCTGTTATTCCAATATATTTTGAAGGTAACAATAGTTTATCCTTCCATCTTCTAGGGCAAATTCACCCTGTTTTAAGAACAGCTAGAATCCCATCAGAATTTTTAAAGAAGAAGAATTCAAAAATTAGAGTACGAATAGGCTCTCCAATCAGCCCTAAAGAGCAAGATACAATTGAAAACATCAATGACTTTGGGAGATACTTAAGAGCTCGTACCTATATCTTAGGAACTGCTCTTTCAAAGAATAGGGCAGCAAAAGTGCGTGATACCTTCCAACAGCTTAAAAAGAAACCTCAACCAATTATTGCTCCAGTAGATCATTATCTTTTGGAAGATGAGATTGAAGAAATAAGAGACACTTATAGAATTCATGAACATCAAGACACTGAAATCTACATAGCCCCTTATCACAAAATCCCTCACCTTCTCACAGAAATTGGTCGACTTCGAGAAGAGTCCTTCAGAGCTGTAGGAGAAGGAACTAATAAGAGTATGGATTTGGATGAATTTGACCGTTATTACCAACACCTTTTCTTATGGAATAAAACCGACAAAAAGATCATGGGTGCTTACCGAATTGGTCTTGGAGATAAAATAATGACCAAATACGGTGTAGATGGCTTTTATTTGAGCACTTTATTTCATCTTGACCCTCCAATGAAAGAGACTTTAGAGAAATCATTGGAACTAGGACGTTCTTTTGTGGCAAAGGACTACCAACGAAAACCTCTCTCTTTATTCCTACTTTGGAAAGGCATTCTGCTTTACTTACAGCACAACCCTCAGTACAAACATTTAATTGGCCCTGTAAGTATTAGTAATAATTACTCTCAAGTTTCTAAAAGCTTCCTGATCTCATTCATCAGAAAACATTACTTTGACCCAATCATTTCACAATGGGTACGACCTAGAAAAGCATTTGCTGTAAATTTCAAAAAAACAGACTCAGATATACTTACAGCTTACGTTCATAATCTAAATTCTTTAGATAAATTGATAGAGAATACAGAACCGCAACGTTACCGAGTTCCGATTCTACTAAAGCAATACCTGAAACAAAATGCTAGAATTGCAGGATTCAATATCGATCCGAATTTTAATAATTCTTTAGATGGGCTTCTGTTCTTGAATGTGAATGAAATTCCTGAAAAGACAATCCAAAACGTGAAAAAAGAAGTTTCAAAGTAAGAATCTCTAAAAGATAATTTCCCATAAAAAAAGACCTCATTCTAGAGTTTAGAATGAGGTCTTTTCCTTTATATTATTCTTAATCTTTAGCTCAAACAAGCGATTTTCTCACCCATTTTCACTGTTGTTTCATATCCGTTTGAAGTGTTCGCAACCAAATCTTGATCGAACATTATTTTTCCTTTTTCAAAGAACAACACAAGTGTAGAACCTCCAAAAGTGAAATAACCTTTCTCATCTCCTTTTTCTACTTCAGAATTAGCTGCATAAGTCTGAATAATACTTCCTACCAATGTTGCACCTACTTCACTAATTAAAATATCTCCAGCTTCAGCCGTTTTTAAGATGCTATATGTTCTTTTATTCTGACAGAAAATTTCGAGTGATTTATCAAGTGCCAAAGGCGAAACAGAAAAGTAGTCTCCTTTGATCAAGTGCGTCTCACTTACTTGTCCACTAGCAGGAAAGTGGAAACGGTGATAATCAGCTGGAGCCAATCGAATAATTGCCATGCTACCATTCTGATACTTCTGAACCAACTCTTGATTATTAAGAAAAGTATCGACACCGAAAGAACTTCCTTTTACAAAGAACTCTTTAACATTCTCCATATTTGGGAAAACCAAAATTTTTCCGTCTGCAGGAGATACAATTCCATCACTGATTTTACGCGTATTAGGTTTTAATTTTCTGTAGAAAAAATCATTGAAAGAAGTGTATTCTTTAGGTTCAAATTCGGCAAGATCAATTCCGTGTTTCTCAACAAAGCCCTTAATATATTTCTTAGAGAAAGATGTATTCATTACCCTTCCGACAAGAGCTGATACAAACTTTCGCTTTAACAAGAAACTAAGTGTAAGTTTACCTAAGGGTTTCTGATATAAAAAAGCAATAGTTTTAGCTCCAGGGATTAACTCGGTAATTTCAATCCCTTCTTCTCTTTCTATATATGTAACAGAAGACTCCATTTTTATATTTTCTATATTCGACTATTGACCTATTTTAAAAAGCTAACTGCAAATATAGCCTTTTTAATTGAAAACTTCTCAAAGCCTTCATTCCCAAACGTCAAATCAATATTCTAAGGCCTGATAATCAATTACTATAACATTATAACAATGTATCTTAACGATTGTATGGTCTTTTTGTGAAAATATATGTTTTTTAAAGACTTAAGACATTAGCAAAAAGTCTTCTTCTTCACTAAATCCTCTACTTAAAAGAAACTTTCGAACCTCTTCTCCCATCCCTCTATTTGAGACATAAGAAAGAATAAAGCCCTTGAAGTTCTCTTTTTGTAAATCTTTATAGAAAAGACATTCTGAACCTAATTTGTCTTTTTTTATGTCAATATAGCCTTCTATTTCAATCCCATGACTTAGTAAAAACTCGGCTCTTTGTCTCGAACGTTTTCCAGCACCCCATATCCAAACTTTAGGATAAAAATCTGAATTCCATTTTAGCCAATCCGCTAAATATTTGGTTTTTAATTTATAGAAAGCATCAACTTCATAGCGTTCGTCCGTACGCGTAAGTCTTCCTTTTGAATCTTTCCAAACCAATACATCATCCTCAACCTTTCCAAATACGACTCCATTTGAAAGCCATCTCAAAATCAAATCATAATCTTCAGGAAAATCGCCATCTCTATAACTTCCATATTGCTCAAAAACAGTTCTTCGAGCCATCAAACTAGGGTTAATGACAGGCAATTCTACGAATCGATTTCGCCAGATATCATCATGGTTTTGTAATTGATTTGCCCAGTTTACAAAATGCTCAAAACCATCAGAGTTGATTTCTGTGCCTTCATAAATAACCTTACCTGTTACAGCATCAATTGAGCTATTTTTATCTAATAATTTTATTTGGGAAGATAAACGTGAAGGTAATGCTTCATCGTCAGCATCCATACGAGCGATATACTCTCCCTTGGCAACTGACAATCCCTTATTAAAAGCAAATACAACCCCTTGTTGATGTTCATCTAGGAGTTGTATTTGTTTTGACTGGTTTGCCAATTCTTCAGCGAGTTCTCGGCTCTGATCTGTTGAGTTATTGTTAACTAAGATTAGCTCTAAATCACAAGAAACAGACTGATTTAATATACTTTTCACTGCTTTTTCCAAAGTCTTTTCAGCATTGAAAAAAGGAATGATAATAGAAACTTTCAAACTAAAATTGATTATTTAAGTGCTTTGATACACAGTTTAGCGGCTCTTTTTGCATCTTTTTCACTCAATGGTTCTGATGAAAAAATACCTTTTACACGTAAAGATGCTAATTCAATTGGAATAGCTGGAAAAACTGCAACAAATTCTTCAGTAGTAATATCTTCGCTTACACATCCTTTTGCTTTCCCTACTTCACATAGTTTTTCTAAAGATTCAGGAATACTTCTTAGAAAATCTTCCGACATTAAGAAAGTATAATCATTCATGAGCATATTCAGAAACTTTGCTCTTGAAGGAGCTTCGTTTGCTAGACGGAATATATTCATAATAATTGCGAATAGCACATCCTCGAAGTCATCATTATTTTCGGACTGCTCAAGGATATTTGATTTAAAATCCTTAATATAGGAGATGTATAAGTCTTGAACCAGCGCTTGTTTACTTGGGTAATGACGATAAAGATAGCCGTCTGCTACACCCGCCTTTTTAGCTATTGCTGAGACAGATGCGCCTCCGTATCCTTTATCTACTACCATTTCGATAGTAGCTTCTTTTATCCTTTCGATTTTCGATTCATCAATGCTTTTCGCCATATCCTATTTATTAGTGAATGTTCATTCACTGACAATATACCTTCATGAATTCAAAAAAAAAAGTTCGCTTTCCAAATAAATGGAAAACGAACTTTCTATGTTTATTATTCAAACAGATTATTTGTTGCTGATATCTTGTTTGAATGCTTTCTCTTGTGGGTAGTAAGCCACATCGCCAAGAATTTCTTCGATTCTCAACAATTGGTTGTACTTAGCCATACGGTCAGAACGAGAAGCAGAACCAGTTTTGATTTGACCACAGTTCAATGCTACTGCCAAGTCAGCAATAGTGTTGTCCTCAGTCTCACCTGATCTGTGTGACATTACTGAAGTATATCCAGCTCTGTGAGCCATTTCTACTGCAGCGATAGTCTCAGTCAATGAACCAATTTGGTTTACTTTGATAAGGATAGAGTTACCTACACCTTGCTCGATACCGTCAGCCAAACGAGTTACGTTAGTTACGAATAAATCGTCACCTACCAATTGACACTTATCGCCAACTAGATCAGTCAAGATTTTCCATCCGTCCCAGTCGTTTTCATCCATACCATCCTCGATAGAGATGATTGGGTATTTAGCTACCAACTCAGCCAAGAACTCAGCTTGCTCTTGAGGAGTTTTTACGCCACCTTTAGTATCGTTAAATTTAGTATAGTTATATTTTCCATCTTCGTAGAACTCAGCTGAAGCACAGTCAAGCGCTAAGAAGATATCTTTACCTGGCTCGTAACCTGCGTTTCTGATAGCCAACAATACGCTATCCAAAGCATCTTCAGTTGAATCGAAAGCTGGAGCAAATCCACCTTCGTCACCTACTGCTGTAGAAAGACCTCTGTCATGGATAACTTTTTTCAAGCTATGGAAGATTTCACAACCCATACGGATCGCAGTAGTGAAATCAGGAGCACTTACAGGCTGAATCATGAACTCTTGGAATGCAATAGGAGCATCAGAGTGAGAACCACCGTTGATGATGTTCATCATTGGAACTGGTAAAGTGTTCGCTGAAGCACCTCCTACATATCTGAAAAGTGGAAGACCTAATTCGTCAGCAGCTGCGTGAGCTACTGCCAAAGATACACCCAAGATAGCGTTAGCACCCAATTTAGATTTGTTTGGTGTACCGTCTAAGGCGATCATTGTTTTGTCAATAAGGTTTTGATCAGTCACTTCCATACCTACTAGAGCTGGAGCGATTACCTCATTTACATTTTTCACAGCGTTCAAAACACCTTTACCCAAGTAAACTGCTTTGTCATTATCTCTAAGCTCAACAGCTTCGTGCTCTCCAGTAGAAGCACCTGATGGTACTGCAGCTCTACCAAAGCCACCAATTTCAGTAGTTACATCTACTTCAATTGTAGGGTTACCTCTTGAATCAAGGATTTGTCTTGCGTGAATTTCAGTAATGATACTCATTTCAGAATATTAATATAGTTAATGAATGATGTGTTCGAGAACGAGTCCAAAGATAAAAGAAAGCCCTAGTCAAAAAATATGACTTAAATCAGTAAGACTTAGAGAGATTTTATTGCTTTCCTACATGACATCGTTCATAACACACTACTATTATTTTGATTTTACTCATAATCAAATTAATAACCCTTTCTGAGCCTGTTTAAATCCCGATTGGCTTTTTTAAATCTTTATGATTCCTTCAGAAATTTTTGTGTAAACTTTCTGAAAATTCAATATTCCCTTTGTGTGAAGTCTGATTTTTTCGCCTTTCGTTTCTAAAAAGCCTTCATTTTCCAAATATTTTAGAGGTGTAGGATCAACGCTAAATCCAGTATTTTCAAAAAATAATGAAAGATCAAGTTGCATACTTTCCAGAATACCTTTCAATCGTTCTTGTGCTAGCTTCAAATCATCTGTCACTTCTTTAACCATCATAGATGGAAAAAGACCTTCATTTACTTTTTCTCTAAAAGAGGCTAAATCGGGAGCATTGAAGCAGCGAAAATTTCCAATCTTTCCCCCTGCCCCACTTCCTAGAGGAATCATATCTCTATTTCCATAAGGAGTTCGAGTATATCTACATTCTTTTCCGTCTTTAGCGTAATTCTTGGTATTCCAATGTACATACCCTCCTTTCACGGCAGTTTCCATGGCTATGAGTTGCATCTCTTCTACCAACTTTTCTTCGGGTAGATTAACTTTCCCACTTTCGACCCTTTTCTTCAAAGGTGTATCTCCTAAAAGCTGTAACCTATATGATGACAAATTATCAACCCCAAAATCGATGGCAATTTCAATTTGTTCTTTTACATGATCTAATGTCTGGTTGGGTAATCCGTACATCAAATCTGTATTCAGAGTAAATCCTTCTTCTTGTATTTGATAAATGAGTTTTTTAATCTGATGAAAATCGGCTGGTCTCCCCAAAAGATTTCTGGTCTCTTTATCAAAAGCTTGAATACCCAAACTTATTCTATTCACTCCATACTTCTTTAGGAGCTTTAATTTTTCAAGATCAAGATGTCTAACGGTACTTTCAACTGTAAATTCATAGTCTGAAGAAAAACTTAGATACTTCGTCAAGTTTGCTAATATTGCTTCTAGCTGATGATTCTCTAAAACTGTTGGCGTACCTCCTCCAAAAAAGAAAACGTCAAAAGGTGCTTCTTGAAAGTAAGGAAGATGAAAATGATTTTGCATTTGCTTGACCACTAGCTCTGCATAATCAGATTGCTTGGCTGTAGTATATTTATAGAAAGGACAATAATTACATCTAGAAGCACAAAATGGGGTATGAAAATACAATACTCGTTCTGCTTTTCTCGGACTGTTTTCAAACACATTTTCTAAAGAAACTGTGTCAACTTTAGTAGTCATCATAATCTAATGATTTTAGTCACTATCGTTTATAAACAAAGAGAAGAAGAGAGCAAAGCCCCCTTCTTCAAGACACATATAAAAAAGACAAAGATGAAGTAGACAAAAGCGCCATGCCTACTCTGACAGGTTTTCATCTTTGATTGTTCTACCTATTATTCATCGTTTAAATCTACTGTAGTTCAGTATACTCAAACTGTTGATACCCACGCTCGCCTTCAGTATTCAACATCGCTGTGATTCTCATTTTCACCACATTTCCATCTAAATCTTCAATCAAGTAAAATTGGTTTGGAGTAATCGTATAGGTGTACGTTGAGAAATCAAATACTCTCCAAGATGATCCAATTGTAGTTCTTGATGAAGAGAATTCTGGATTCAAAGTTTCTAAATCAACTTCTGTAAATGATGCGAAATCAACACTTGTTTCTAATTCATCAATCAAAGCAACTTTTACTCCTTGATTTTGGATGATGTAGTCCTTGTACGCTACTGCTACTCCTTCCTGACGAGCTGTTGTCTGAGTAAATGCAATATCCCAATCGCCTTTCGCAGGTTCTACTGACACTGCACCACTTTCAAATGACACATAAGAGAAATTATACATCGCATCTTTTTCTACTGTATACATTTCTTGTGTATCAAAAGCATCTGTACTTGCAGTAATTACTTTATAGCCACCATTTTCTTGAAGCACTTGTACCAAAGCCCACGAAGTAGCTGATGAATTTTGTTTGATCACAAAAATTTCATTGTCACTTGCAGTTGAGCTAATCGCAGGGATTGCAGTATCTGTTATAAACTCACTTGGATTATCTACATGACCTTCCATTGTTTGGTAACCACCAGGAAGCATCGCTACTGCTGCCTCAATTGCTTCTGAAGTTAATTCTGACCAATCGTTTATCCCTGTAGTTGCTGCTTCAGCTCCAGCCGCGTAATTGATTTTAGCAACAAACTCACTTCCGTTAGATAAAGCTAAATCCCAAGAGTTATTTGCCACTCTTGTCGTCACAGAATCATTCAAGTTTATATATACCTGATGATCTTGAGCATCGCCACCCATATCTACATTTATAACTGCTCCAATCGGTTCTTCTACTTTAAATGTATCGTCTTCTGAACATGAAGAAAATGCTGTTGCTAAAAATGCTAGTCCGATAAAAGTTGATTGTAATCTCATGATTCTCATTTTATATTTGTTTTCTTGTATTTAGTATGAAGTTTTATCTATGCTTATTTAATTTCTGAAGCTTGTGCTTAAGGCGTATGATAGCCTTAAAAAATATGACCTACCATAACTCACCTGACGGCTCCCTCCGCCAGAATGTGTACCACCTCCTCCACTTGCTCCAATTGTGGTCACATCTAGTAAGTTTTTGATACCACCCGTCAGTGAAAAACCTTTTGGCAATGCTTTTACTAAAGTCAGATCAACCCATTGATAAGGCTCTGTTTCTCCCATAAAAACATTTCCATCTTGATCTGAATAAGGGTCAAAACTTGCTCCTGTATATTTGAAAAATAGAGAAGATCTTAAGCCAATTCTTTTGAAATTGTAACTAAGATTTGTGTTAAAGTCTGGAGTGTAGCTAAAGACATTAGATTGACTTTCATCCAATTGATTTGTCACACCCATCAGGCCAAATCCTACCGTTAATCCAAACTTTTCACCAAAGAATGAGGCATTGGAATTGAAGCCAGTAGACTTCTGACTTAGTAAATTAATGTTGTAGAAGTTACCACTACCATCAGCCGCCGCCGCAGTCGTGATCATATTCTCTAAATCCGTATAGTAGCTTGAAAGCTCTAGTTTTAGGTTATTCTTTTCTGAAATTTGATGCACATAGGTTAACCCTAACTGTACCGTATTGGATGTTTCTGGAATAAGGTCAGGATTGCCAAAAATATTATGGTTATCATCTACAAAATTGTAGTAAAGGTCTTTCAGCTCAGGTGCTCTAAATCCTTTTCCATATCCAGCTCTCAAATTAAGATCTTCAGTAAGTTTATATTTTACATTCAACTGCGGAATAAGCGGTGCATCAAAAAGAGAATTATTGATATATCTGATACCCGGCATAACTTTTAAGTTGTTGAACTTAAATTCTGTAACTGCATAAACTCCTAAGTCAGAGATGCTACGTTCTCCATCAATTTTATCACCTGCTCCAGCTTCATGTACAAATTCATATCCCGCAGTTAAGGATAAGAGATCTCCTGATTTTCTGAATTCAGTTTTGTGATTAAATGACTTAATCCAATCTTTTGTATACTCTTGAGCTAAAAACTCTTTAATACCAGAAATACCATTAACAGAGTAGGTTTTCTTTTCTCTTTCGAAATCTGTAAAAGCAAAAAATGTATGAAGACGAGTATCTTTATTGAATCTATATTCTGCCTGTAGATATTGCATTAATCTACTTGTTTCGTACTCGTCATCAATTGCATAAGCTTCTTGACCTACACCCTGTGGTTCACCCAAATCTCTAATGACTTCAGCCATATTATCTAGGCGATAAAAAATATCCCATCGTTGAGAATTGTAACGAAGCAATCCGCCTGTTTGCAGTTGCTTTTTGGGTAACCATTCATGTCCTCTTTTTTCTAGAGCATCAGCTTTCCAACCATAAAATTGGTTATAAGCTAGGTCGGTCACCAAAGTAATTCTATCGGTTATTTGTGCACCTGCTCGAACAATTTGAGCTCTTTTCCCTTGATCTAATCCATACTCAGAACCTACTGATTCTTCTTGCAATACCACATTTAGATTTAGATCATTGCTCAAAGATTTTTTGGTAATAATATTGATAACTCCAGCCAATGCATCTGCCCCAAAACTCACTGCCATAGGCCCTTCAATAATCTCGATACGCTCAATGTTATTGACATTAACTTGCCCGAAGTCAACAGCGTTCTCAACTCCTACACCACCAGCCATCGGTACTCCATCCATCAATACTTTTACATATTTTGCTGACAAGCCCTGCATCGTAATATTGGAAGAACCAGTTGCCCCGTCTTGTTCAAAGCGAATATTGGTCATATTCTGAAGAACTGATTCTACACTTAAGGCTCCCATCTGCTGAATCTGAGAAGCTGAAACCGTTCTAATTTTATAAGTTGCATTACGAATAGATTGTGCCTCTGATAGACCTGTTACAACCACTTCGTCTAAACGAAAATCTTTGGGTTTTAGACGTATCGTTTTAGTCTCGTCAGATGGTATTGTTATTTGCTGTGCTTCATAATTAACATGATGTACAACAATGCTATATGCTTTAGCTATTTGGGGTAATTTTATTTTCCCTTTACGATCTGTGAATAGACAGAATTCCTCTTTTGACCCTACAGCTTTCCCAGCTACAACAACTCCAACGATACGTTCTTCTGTATTGGCATCAATACATGTTACTTCTTGCGCCATCAGAGTCGAAGTAATAATGAACAGTAAAGCTATGATGTTAAAAAGTACTTTCATGACTATTTATAGAGGTCTTAGTTTATTTATTTATTATTAGACTTATTCTAAATAATAAGTCAAATAAAAAGCACAGGCTTGGGGTACCTGTACTTTTAGGGTATACAATTAGATACGCTCGAAATTATCTACTAGCGTTCTCCAATTCTCATCTTCTGCTTGACCAGGTTTACGTAAACCGAAGAACTGAACAATCAACTTATTGTCATGATCAAATACTTCGATTGAAGTTACATGTCCATCTTCTGTTGGTTTCTTTACAACCCAAGCCGTATTGATATGTTCTTCGTTCAAATGCATGTTGAACTTAGGGTCCATGATATTTAACCAGTTACCCATAACCAATACACGTTTCACTACATCTTGATGAATCTGAATGTTACCACGGCTACTTGCAAAAATCATGATTGGAAGCTCAGTTTCTGCTGCTTGCTCCAATAAATCTTTCAAGTTTACAGGGTCTATTTTGTATGTAAATTCACCTTTTACCAATTCGCAAGCATCGTATCTGTCAGCTTTATATTTACGGATCATTCCAAAGAATTGGTGTGTGTCTTTCAACTCTCTCCAAGATTGTGTAAACTCTTCTTTGTCAATATCATGGATTGGCGTAGTTGACATGGGTTTGTAAGCTTCATAAGCCTGTACATCAGACTGATCTTCTGAGGTAAAATCAGCTACAAGCTTATCAAATGCCGCAATATCAGTATTTTCCTTCTTGTAAATTTTAATGACTGAATCCCCTTCTTTGTCATAGATATGAATACTCTCAGAGAATCCTTTTTTACTCTCTTGCTTCACAAAGAAACCTACAGCCCAATATTGCAAGAACATTCTTGTTTCAATAGGACCAATAGAAAGTCCAGTACTACCATCAGGCATTACGTTCGTTTTTCCAAAATCACCTTTATGCTCAAGTACACAAGCTTCATTTCGTGTAATACTCAATACCTCCTTCAATTCTGGTAAACGTTTTACAAAGTCAGCCCAATCCCCCGACAAACGAGTTACTTCACCATTTCCAATTTTTGATGCTAAAAGCTCAGCCTCAGAAACTCCAAGTTTTGTGGCAATATCACGAGGAAATATTCGCTTTCCTTCCGTATCAAAATTAGTCCAAGCTTCCAAAAGCTCTTTACCCTGTAGTCTTTGTGTACTAGTTGTCATATCTATATATGTATCGTTTTTAATTCTATTATTATAATTTGCTAAGCTGTCCATTGTCTTGCATGAGCTGAATCTGCCACCACAAAAGGACAATCAGTATCCGCACATTTCAGCATTCGTACAGGATGAGAAAACGTTTTCTCAATCACCCATGCCTTAAACACTTTTTCAACTTCTCCTTGAGCTACTTCTTTTCCATTTTTTATAAAAAGCATTCGGTCTGAGAATTGAGCAGCCACATTGAGGTCATGAACAATAGCTAATACGCCAATATGATCTCCGCATAGTTTTTTCACTAATTCAAACACTTGTTGTTGTTGAATGATGTCCATGTTGGAAGTAGGCTCATCCAGAAAAAGGTATTTGGGAGCATCATCTTCATCCCAAAGTTGGGTTAAAGCTCTAGCCAATTGTACACGCTGTTGTTCACCGCCCGAAAGACTACTAAATACTCTATCTTTAAACTGATAGGTATTTGTTTTATCCATCATTTCTGCGGCTAATTCCTTATCTCTTTTTACGCCTGTTGAATAAGGAAGTCGTCCCATCATTACCACCTCGTCTACGGTGTAAGGAAAACTCAACTGAAAATTTTGAGAAAGAACAGCCCGCTTTTTTGCTAAATCAGTTACCTTAAAGTCATTGATTCCTTTCTGATCAAAAGAAATTTGCCCTTCAGATAATGGTGTATCTCCTGTAAGAATCTTCAACAAAGTGGATTTACCCGCACCATTGGCTCCCAACACAGATAATAACTCTCCTGGCTTGACCTCTAGATTTAAATCGGATAGAATCTGATTTCCTCTGATCTGATGATGAATATGTTTTGCTGACAGCATATTAAGCGATATTTTTTGCTTTCCTTAAAAGATAAATAAAGAATGGAGCACCTAGCAATGAGGTAACAATACCTATTGGTAATTCTGAAGGGCTTACGATGACTCTCGAAACCGTGTCTGATAAAATCAACAGCGCTGCTCCTCCGAGCATTGAACCTGTAAGTACGGTTTTATGAGAAGCTCCAAAGATTGTTCTTACCATATGAGGTACTACCAAACCGATAAATCCTATAATTCCAGAAAGTGCGACTGCTGCCCCGACAGAAAGAGCTACCAAACACACCACAATTAGCTTCACTCTTTCTACATCAACTCCCAAGTACCTCGCTTCAGATTCTCCGAGTGCCATTGCATCTAAATCTTTAGCATATTTCAGTATATAAAGACTTGAAACAAACATAATTGGCCCTGCTAAGTAAAAATCTGACCATCTAGCTCCAGACAAATCACCCATACTCCAAAATGTAAAACTTCGAAGTTGTGTGTCATCAGCACTATAAACTACCAAACCAATGATTGCACCGATCAAAGCATTGATTGCAACCCCTGCCAAAATGAGGATAGAAACCTGCGTACCATTGTTCATTTTAGCTAATCGGTAAACTGCAAAAGTCACTAGCATACCGCCCAAAAAGGCTCCGAATGGTAGCATATAAGTACCTAGCTTATCTATAAATTCAAATGGTAAATACAGTTTGAAAACCATAATAAGGATTGCAAAAAGTGCTGCGCCACTTGACACCCCAACCAAACCTGGTTCAACCAAAGGATTTCGGAAAAGACCTTGCATTGAAGCTCCAGAAACAGCCAAGCTCATTCCAACTAATCCACCAAGTAGTACTCTTGGCATTCGAAGATTAAAAAGAACGATAGCTTGTCTATCCTCAAAGTTTCCTTCAATTATACCAGCCGAAATTTTCTCTAATAGAATAGCTACAACTTCTGAAATGGAAATTTCTACTGCTCCAATCGTAAGTGAAATACAAACTGAAATCACCAATAGCCCCCCGAGTCCTACAACTACATTGATATTCTTGAGGGCATCAGAACACTTGCTTAAAAAACTGCTCTTCTGCTTACTCATCTTTTATTGTATTGTTTGAAGTTTTGTCGCTAACTCTTGGATTGCTTCGCCAATTCTTGGACCGAAACCTGAAACAAAAGCACCATCCATCGCTATGATTTGTTTTTTCTTCCCAGCCGTAGTCTCTGCCACACCAGGGATAGTGAGCACACCTTCCATTCCTCCTAGACTTTCCAAACCAGACTCAAAGAACATTAGATAATCAGGATTTGCAGCAATCAATGCTTCAGGAGTCAATTTCTTATATCCGACTACATCAGTCACTGCCAACTCAGCTCCTGCAAGTGCTAAAATCTCTTCTGCAAAAGTTTCTTTCCCTAGAATATGCATTGCTCCTCGTCCTCTTGCATAGACCATCAATACTTTAGGTTTTTGAGCTTTTTCATTTGAAGCTAGAACAGGCGTACTAGTTTTCACTTTTTCAATCAACTGAGCTCCCTTTTCTTCTACTTTTAGTTCTTGGGCTACTTGTCCGATCAATTCATACAATTGATTGACTGATTTCTCTTTTGAATAGGTAATTATATTGATTCCAGCTTCTTGCAATTGAGCAATTACTTCTGCTTTCATTCCTTCTTCTGCCACCCAAACCTGATCTGGATTATGGGCTAAAATGCCTTCAGCGCTAATTTTTGAGACATGTCCAATTACAGCAGACTTCAATACTTCTTCTGGATATGTACTTGTAATATCTCTAGCAACTATCTGATTTGCAAACCCTAGCGCAGCAATTACTTCAGTCACTTGACCTCCAATACTTACGATACGAACATTTTGTTCACCGTCAACCTGCTCATTAGTTTTTTCTGAAGTTTTAGCCGAACAAGACACTACTAGTATTGCGATTAGGCTAACTAATATTGAAAAAATGGTCTTTTGCATATCTATAACTGTTTACTTCTTCTTATTTGGACTTATTTTAAATAACTAAGGCAAATATTATATTTATTTAGACCTATTACAAATAATAAACCAAGTTTGTTAATAAAAAAGAATTAAACACATAAGTAAAAACCACTTTTAACCCTGATAATCAATAGGTAAAACAAACTGTTAAAAAATACTCGTCAGAAAATGAGAGAGAACTGAAAGTGTATAAATGAAAAAAGGCAAGCCACTTGGCTTGCCTTCATATATCTATTTAGAATAAATCTTAGTCGTATTGTACGTAATTCTCCCAACGCTCCATTACTTGATGGATATCTTCTGGCAACTCTGAATCAAATTGCATGTATTTACCAGTAGTTGGATGAATAAAACCTAAAGTCTTGGCGTGTAAGCCTTGCCTTGGAAGTAAAGCCAATTGATTATCAATAAATTGCTTATACTTCGAAGTTTTAACTCCTTTCAGTACTTTATTTCCACCATACATTACATCTCCGAAAAGTGTATGTCCTATGGATTTCATGTGTACACGAATCTGATGTGTACGTCCTGTTTCCAATTGACACTGTATCAAAGAAACATAACGCATTCTCTTCAGAACTCTGTAATGTGTCACTGCATACTTCCCAACTTCACCTTCAGGATAAACCATACTTTGTCTACGATCTGTATAGCTCCTTCCGATATATCCTTCAATTGTACCATGATCTTCTTCAGGTTCTCCCCAAACAAGTGCATAATACATTCTGTCAATCGTATGATAATAGAACTGTCTTGACAAGTGATACATTGCATGATCGGTCTTAGCAATTACTAGAAGTCCTGATGTATCTTTATCAATTCGGTGTACAATTCCTGGTTTGTCTTCACCATTACATGCTGTCGGAAGATCTTTGAAATGGTAAGCCAAAGCATTCACTAGAGTATTTTCCCAGTTATTATGCCCTGGGTGTACTACCATACCAGGTTCTTTATTGATGACCAAAAGTTGATCATCTTCATATATAATATTTAAAGGAATGTCTTGAGGAATGACATCTGTTGGAGCTTCTTTTTCTGGTAAATAAATTACAATCTCATCTCCTGGTCTGATCTTGTAATTTGGCTTTACGATTTGCTCATTTACTAAAACTTCACCTCTAGTGATCCCTTTCTGAACTTTATTTCTAGTAATATTCGGTAAACGGTTCATCAAAAACTTGTCTATACGTAGCAGTTCTTGATTTTCTGTTACCGTCAATTTTAGGATTTCTAAATCTTCCTCTATTGAATGATCAAAATTAGGCTCTTGCTGTACACTCTTTTCTTTCTGATTCACCTTGAATTGTTGTGTATGATCCGTATCTGTTTTTAGTTTTCCAGCAAACTGCCCATTATCGTAATTCTCGTCCATTTCCATAACAACTAAATTTCAATTGAGAGCGAAAACAGCCTAAAAGTACTCGCAATGTGGAAAAACCAACTTCCAAAGTTAGTATTTTCTCAAGAAATAATCCTAATTAAAGATCGTATTTCCAAGACACTTCTCGGTCTAAACGCTGCATCAAAAAACTGAGACCTCTATAAAATAGTTTCCCTATTTAATTAACAGATTCTAAATGATAACTAAGAATAAATATTAAGAATTATAGATACAACCTCCAAAGCCCTCAATCTTCAAGGGTTTTAAAAACAAAAAACACAAAGCCTTTTCCAGACTTTGTGTGAGTTATAAAGTGAAAATACCTTATAAAAAATTCTTTTACTTTTTCTCTGATTTGATATCTACTGTTTCAACCCCAGAAAGAAGTTCTTTTAGCGCTTCTACTTTCTCATCAGTATCCACATTGATTTCAATCGAAAATGATTTTTTCTTATCCATAGTACAATAATTGAATGACCCTTTCACATATTATAATGCATAAAATGGCATTTCTATTGTAACATTTGAAGATAAATCCCTGAAAATAGTGATTATTAACTATGCGTTTACAATTTGGTCATCTGAAATAGGCTTGGGCAATTTAGGCATTTCAATCCTAAATTTACTCCCATGATTAATAATTGAATCTACAGAAATATTAAAACCGTGCTTGTGAATGATTTTCTTCGTGATAAAAAGTCCCAATCCGTTTCCTTGAATGGTTTTTGATTGATCTTCACTTCTGTAAAATGGCTCAAAAATATTTTGCAATTCCTCTTCAGCTATTCCAACACCAAAATCTTGAATCTGAGCAACTAATTTTGATTCATCAAATTCGAGGGAAATAATTGGTGAAGCCGCACCCTTAGAATACTTTAAGCTATTTGATATTAGATTTGTAAATACAATCCCTAATTGCTTGGGGTCAGCAACGATACAAAAAGGGTCTCCCGAAACTTTCAAAGTGACGTCACGTTTTTCTGGGTCTACATCTTTAATTTCATCAGCCAAAGATTCAATTAAACCTAAAATACAGGTTTCTTCTAATTCCAACTCCAAATCATCTGCTTGATGGTATTTCATCACATCTTGAATCAATTCATTTGCTCGGTCTATAGCCCTTTCTATTCTAAAAATTGATTTTTCAAAAAGCTCATCCCTACGCTCCATGTCTGAATTCCAAGTCATTTTTACCATTTCAAGATTTCCCTTGATAATAGTAAGTGGCGTTTTATACTGATGAGAGGATATACCTAAGATTAAGTCTTTGACATTTGCTAGATTCTGCTGTTTTTCAATACTTTTTTCAAGTTGTTGATTCTGCTTTTCTACCTCTCTACGCTTTTCTTCAAAGTCTCTTTTTGACAATCGTAATACCGAATACGAACCCCAAAAAGCAAACCATGTCACAAACAAAGTATCTAAATATGCGATTTCAGAAGTGAGAAATGGATAGCTCAAATCAAAGAAATAATCGAGAGTATGTAAGCCTAAATAATTGATGAGCGCGGTAGTATAAATATACTTATGACTCTTCGTTGGTGTAACCATATAAATTAATGCGAGCCCCACCATAAACATCATTGTAGAACCCAGACCTCTCCATCCATCACTAAAGAAGTACCCTATATTTAAACCCAAAAGAAGTAAAGCTCCCCATACAAAAGCTGCATTCTTTACAAATCGGTTTGTACGCGTAAAAAAATATAAAGTAGCAAAACCTACAAAACTCAGTATACAAGTGATGAGAAAAATTAGATGTTGAAAAATGTAAGGACTTGTTACTAAAAATGTCAAATAGCCAATACAAGCTAAAAAGCTCCCCATATTCAGCATTCGATGCTCAAACGAGAACGTTCCGGGGTCTCCTTCTATTTTTAGAATGATGTTTTTGAGCTTTTTACTCATACAAAACTTAATTGTAACCTATTTTTTATTTAGAATAAAATCCCGATTTGAATAACATACCTCAAACCTAAAGTCCAAGTAGAAAAAGTACCACGGGCAGAAATACCTTCATCCAATAATTCTTCTAATCCCGGAAATTTATCTTCAATGGCATCTTGTAATTCATCATAAAATTCACCTTGATCACCACTAAAATCACTGTCCAACTTAAGTGTCGCATTATATAATCCTAAACTCGGACCAAACATGATTAAGTCAAGCGTAAATCGTCTGAAGAATACAAACTGATACCCTAGTTCAAAACCAATATTCAATACATTGAACTTTGAAACTATAGGAATAATATCTGTTGACTGATTCATTGCATCAATCCTACTAATTGAATTTTCCAATTCAAAAGTATATAAAAGTGCATAGGGTCCGATATATAAACCATCGGGAGGTAAACCTCTATTCCTTTTTTTGAAATACCTTCTGTAGTCTAGTGCAAAATCAAATCCTCGATTTCTGTTTTCACCAGATATCAGAAAGTCGCCAACTCTTATATCTACTAATGACGGAAATTCTAATACACCAAAATTCATAGAAAGGGACTGATGCTTACCTAGAACACGTTCGTAGCCAAAAACCAAATTATTGGCTCCAAATAGTATTCGCGGGGTTATATTCCACCTAATGACATTCTTCCTATTTTTAGTGATTGTGCTGTCATATTCAACTTGGGCAAGCGTAAAAGAGGGCAATAGTAAGCAAACAAAAATGAGGATGCATCTCATAAATGAAAATAGGTAAACTGAAGCTGTAATCTGATTTTAGAAGTCAAAATGCATTCTTCCTTACTTGAGAAGTAGCTACTTTTTGCATTCTACGACCTAATTCTGAGATGAATTAAAAAATGGTTTTAGAATTCTTCTCTTTTTCATTTATAAATCAACTTTTCATCAACATCATCCATACTTCATAAAAAAGGAGATGAACCTCTGTTGATCCATCTCCTTTTCATACAGCTATCTTCTTTCTTTCAATCCCAAATTAGAACAACTTAGAGATGTTAATTCCAAAATCTAAACTATTAAGATTATAGCTTTGAGAAGGTGTTGGAGCTTCTCCTATTTTATCGATTAGTTTTACGCCTTTGGTACTTCCTCGGTAAGAAGCCCTAAAACCTACACTCCAAGTTTTTACAAACTGATAATCTAAGCCTGTTCCTAATTGGTAAGCTACAGATGAAGAATTGGTATGTCCAAAAAGCGTATTACTATCTTCAGTGCTGCTATCTGTGTTTCCTTCTGAAGTTCTAAGTTGTCCTCCATTTATTTTAGCATAACCAATTCCTGCATTAGCTACGAAATTCAATTTATCAGCAATCTTATTTCTATAAATAGGACCGATAGTCGCGTGAATACTACTCATTCCTTTCTCTTGAACATCACTCGGTAAAGATGTTTGAGAAAACTGATCTTTCACTTCATACATTCCCATCATCACATCCAAGCCTACACCAAAGTTTTCACCAATGTAATACCCCGACTCAATTCCGAAACCAAATCCTGTACTTTTATAGTAATCACTTATTTCTCCCAAAGGAACAGTCATTGCTGTTTTAAAGCCAAAATAGCCTTCTGCTTCATCAGAAGGTACATAAGCACTCAGATATGCTTCGGGATTCTGTTTCCCTTTTTCTTTGAAAGCTAAACCTGTTAGCCAATACCCAAGTTCTACTGACCCAATTCCAACACCTGCCCCTGCTACTACATCACCTACCCAATGGGCATTATTTAAGATACGAGTAACACCAGTTGTAGCAGCTAAGGTGTAACCTAAAACACTGTAAAGAGGATGAACTTCTCCGTATTCTTTATGAATTGCGTGTGCTCCTACAAATGCAAAAGTTGTATGAGCCGAAGGAAATGAATGATCTCCACCACTTGGTCTTGTATGATTAAAACCTCGTTTCATTTGATAAGCAACAACATCTGCAATAAGTCTCGATGCTCCTACTGCAATTGCTGTTCTATAAAACTTATGCTTTCCTTTTACACCTACTGCTTCCAAACCAACGGGTACTAAGTATAGATAACCCGCAAGATAATCATCATAATTATGTTTGAAATCGGGAGCAAAGTAATCTCGCTTCTCCTTTACATACTGATTTATATTACTTGCTTGAGAAATGGCATACCCTCCCAAAATGAGTGAAGCAGGTATTACGGTCGGTTTTACCCAAGCCTTTTGTTTTTTTGTGACGGATTCTTTCTCTGAGATATTGAAGTTAAGGTGACTTTGTGTGTAATTTTTTTCTTTTTTCTTTTTCTCTTCTTCCAATACTTGGGCACAAGCATACTTGGAATTCATACAGATACATAAGAATACGAGTAAGATAAATGGCATACATTGGTAGTTATGATGAATTAGACTTCAAAAAGTAAAAACCGTTTGAATGACAGTTCTTTATCATAAGTTATTATCCATTAAAATCTATTCATTAATTAGAGCTTATTTGGAACTAAAAACAATCAGTTTCAAATACTCTCGAACAGAATGTTATAAGATTATAGACTCAGACTTCCTCAGTCTTAATTCAAATTGATAGTTAATTAAAAAATCCCCTACACCTTTCGATTTATTGATAGAAGACGAAATACCAATAGAAAAAATAGTTCCAAAATCATTCGTACACACTGACTATTAACAATTTAAACTAGAAAGCTAATATTTTCCATTAGAATTTGTAGGCAGCAGAAAGCGAAACGAAGAATGATGATTTCCCATTTCCTGTTTCAGTAACATAATCGCCTGGCTCTAAGTATGACATAAAGCTTAAGAAGGTTAAATGAGGATTTGGGACATAAAAGATATCTAGCGCATATTGCGTTCCTATACTTTTTGCATCTGACTCAAATTCTGGAAAAGGACGTACTTGTTGAACTCCAGGCGAATAATTTCCATCTTCAATACTTTGTCTACTCAGAAAATATACACTAGCATTCATCATCATACCTTTTACGGGCTGTAAACCTACGATAGGACGAATATTTGTGATATTACTCGGGCCTAGTGGGGCTGCAAAGCCGAACAAAGGTTTTGGGTAGAGTGGGTCAAAAGTATTCAATTCATTGTCTGAATTATTCTGATCGCCTGTAATATAACTTCCAGCTAGTCCAATACTAGGTTTTAGAAATACTTTATCAAATACATAAGCCAGTTCTGCTGAAAAGTTAAAAGCATTAATTTTCAAATCATTGAATTTGCCAAATTGGTACATACTTTCGGCTTCAAGTCTGAACGTTGGTGAATAATGCCAAGCTCTAGTGCCTACAGTATGCCTTGTTTGTTCGCCATTTACCCAATTAAAGCTTCTCCGTTCTGATTTGAAACCAAAGTAGTAAAGATCTAATTTGATATCCTTCTGTTTTCGAGCATTAAGGTAGCTTCCCCATAAGTATTCCTCGATTCTGGTATTATCGAAAACTTCTGGGTTGATGATGACGGGTGTGCCTCCAAAAAGATGAAGATCAAATTTTTTATTATTGTAAATGAAACTTGCCGCATCAAAAGCCAATCGGTTATTTGGGCCTTCTCTAGAGGAGATTAATAAGCCATTTCCAAAATCAAACTCTTGTCTTCCTAAACGTACAAATGTGCTGTGAGAACTGTCTTTTACATCAAAGTGAAACTCCCCGAAAAGTTGATGAAGACCGAGACCATCTACTACAATTTCAGAAATAGGTTCATTAGGAGAGCCAAACTCATTTGTATTATTTAGTTGAGAAAAAACTCTGAATCTTTCTCCAAACCAAGCATCTGCATGAAGCATGATTCGGTGTTGGATAACCCCGTTTTTATCTTCGATAAATTCTGGTGGTAAATCTCCAAAATTAGAGTTTACTCGCAACTCATACCATTCTCGTATTTCTCCACCAAAAGAGAGTGTTATATTTTTCCCGATAGGAATAAATTTCAATTTATCAGTTCCTTTTGCCTGTATCGAATCCGATTTTAGATCACTGAAATCGTCTTGGTATCTAAGATTTTTGATAGGACCAAATTGAGCTTGTACAATTCCTTGAATATCGAGGAAAAGTAAAAGTGCTAATAGTAGTTTTTTCATGGTTTAGCTAAGTAAGATTGTTAGTGATTAGTTAGTTTTTGCAAGTTTAAAGTCGCTCATCATATCTGTGACAGGGTTTCTGTTTTTGAGACTAGAACCAACTCTTTTTAGCTCTTTTCTCATTTCATAAGCAGCATAAAGTCCTCCTAACAAATTACTTAATCCTAAGGCAATGAAAATTCCTTGTGCTCCGAAAAAATATCCTGCGATTGTAAGAGGTAAAGTGAGTCCGAAAGTTTTCACAAGCATAATTCGTAGAGCCTTCTGAGGTAATTGTAAGCCATTGAAAATTGCGATGGTCACAAGGTATAAGCCATGAAAAATGTAACTCAAGCTTACGATATAGAAATAGTTGGCAGTTGTTGCTATAATTTGCTCGTCTTCACTGAAAATACCTGCAACAGGCTTGATAAAAAGGTATAAAACAATTGCTGCCATTGCGCCAAGGTAGAATGATGCTTTTCCTCCAAAAACGATAGCTTCTTCGATACGTTGAACCAGTTTTGCACCAAAGTTTTGAGCAATAAATGGTGTAGAAGCTGTACAGACTGCCATAATTCCGATAAGTAATAAAGTCTCTATTCTGCTGGCTACACCAAAAGAAGCAACTGTATCGGCACTAACTTTTCCTAAAAGAAAAGTGACTAACATGAGTGTAAATGGTGAAATGAGTTGGGTTAAAACCGAAGGCAATCCTAGTTGGAAAAGTGATTGAAGAATTGTTTTATAGGCTGAAAAATCTTCTGAAGAAATACTTAAAAGTCTTTCTTGAAATAAAAAGATAGCCATACAGATAAAAATAAAAACCCAAGAAACGACAGTGCCTATGGCAACTCCTTGAATGCCCATTTGAGGAAATCCGAATTTTCCGAAGATTAAGACATAATTGAGAATGAGATTGATAACTCCTGCTATTCCGAATACAATTTCGGGCTTACTTGCCATTCCTTTGGTTCTTAAAATAGAGCCTGCAACGATTCCCACAGATAGTAATGGCATTCCTAGATAAAGTGGAACCATATAAGCTTTAATGTCTGCTATCAGAGCAGCATTTGCACCTAATAAACTGAAAACGCTATCAATAGAGCTGATTCCTATAGCCGTAAATACAAGTCCGACTACAAAACTAATGATGACAGAAAGTGTAGATATTTGTTTGATTTCGATGGGATTTCCTTCGCCAAATGCCTTTCCAAGAATGATGGAAACAGCAACAGAAAGTCCGATAAATAGTCCGACCAATAAGAAATATACCGTAGAGGCAAATCCTAATGCGGTGAGTGATTCGGCGCCTAGAGTGCCGACAAAATAGGTGTCTACTACTTGGAATAATATGGTAGAAAGCATCCCGAATCCTACAGGAAGAGACATGCTACGTAATACTTTGTTTGTGGGGCTTTTTAGTAAATCCATTGTTCTTCTTGATTTTAGTATGTTACAAAGAACGGACTTAGACCCACGTGCCTAAAGGTGAAAAAGTGTGTGATGATGGTAAAAAATTTCCATCTGCTTATTTTCCGAATAATAATTTGAGGTAGAACATTGGGTTCTTGAAGTTTTTGCGAATATCAACATTGCCGAGCATACTCATAATTGTATTTTGAATACTCTTACTCTGATTAGCTCTGTTGAAAATAAAGTTGAGTAACCAAGCATGTTGAGCAAGTTTTTGCATCATCGTACTTAGCTTAAATGTTTTGCCTAGTTTCTGATAAACAGCCTTGTCATATTGAGCTATAAACTCAGCTGAGAAATTATTTTGTTCTATGCATTTTAAGATCTGATCAGCTGCAAATTTCCCACTGTACATTGCATGACCTATTCCTTCTCCTGTAAAAGGGTCAATCAAGCATGCCGCATCTCCACAAAGCATAAATCTTTCACCAGAAATTTTACGTTTCTTGCTGGCTAAAGGTAAACCATACCCTTTTACTTTTTCTAAAGCTTTTGCATCCTTGAACCTATCTTTTAAATGAGGAGCCGTTTTTAGGTATTCATCAAGTACTTTTTTGATGTTAATTCCTCTTTTGTTTACCCAATCACTTCTCAGACCAAGGCCAATGTTCGCTTTATTGTTTGGTAATGGAAATACCCATAAGTAGCCCGGCAAGATATCTTTTAAGAAATGAAGTTCGATCATATTCCCTTCTTCAAAACCGACTACATTTTCGTAGTACATTCGTAGGCCGGCAGCATAGTGCTCTGCTTCAACTTGTATATTGGCTTCTTTTTTTGAAAACTGCGAATGTGCACCATTTGCCCAAACTACAAGTGCTGAAGTAAGTTTTTCTCCTTCTTTATTTTCTAACTCCCAACCATTTTCAATTTTAGAATAAGATGAAATTTCCCATCCTTCTAAAAATGTAATCAGCGATTGGCTCTTTACTTCTTCAATCAAAAAGTGATCGAAATCCATTCTCGGGCTTACAAAACCTTCGGATTGTCCGTCGGGCAGAGCAAATGGAATCTGAATTTCTTTAAGATTGGGTGAAACGAATTTTACTCCAAAGCAATCTATTTTAGTGCTTTGTTGTCTGAATTTTAAAAGTAAATCTTCAGAATATTGTTTAAGCACTGAAGGAACGAAACCACCCAAAGCATCTCCACAGACTTTATCTCTAGGAAAAACTGCCTTATCTATTAAAATACAAGGGACATTTGCTTTTGCTAAAAAAAGAGCGGCCATTGCACCTGCTGGACCTGCTCCTACTATACAAATTGATGGTTTCATAGATAGAAAATAAAAAGTTAGTGACTCAGCATAATACCATGAAGTCACTAACTATTTTACAAAAATTATATTTGGATGGCTAATTCACTAGCTAAACTTAATGACTTTAATAGGTGATAGCCTTGAAATAATAGACGTCGGAATAAGTTGAATAGCAATCACCAATATCGCTACTAATGCATTTACACCTATCACTATTGACCATTTAAATGTAATCGGGACATAACTCATATAATACGTTTCTGGATCAAGTGGAATAATTTTTCCATACTTTTGAAGCAAAGCCAAAGTAAAACCTAAAACATTCCCCAGTAAAAGTCCCTTTAGCAAAATACGAGAGCCATTGTACATAAATATTTTTCGAATTTGCCAGTTATTTGCCCCAATTGCCTTCAAACTTCCAATCATGTTAGTTCTTTCCATAATTAGAATGAGTGTGATGGAAATGATGTTGAAAAGCACCACAACAAGAATAATCGACATAAAAACAATCACATTCTTGTTGAGCATAGTAAACCAGTCAAAAAAGTGCGAAAACTCCTCTGAAATCTTTATTGGTATAAGGTCTAAATCTGTGACTTCTGAGATGGCTTCATAATCTTGATCTAATAGATCGAAATCACTCACGAAAATCTCCATACCACCTACAATATTATCATTCCATCCATTTATTCGCTGTACAAGTCTGATATCACCAATCGCTACTCGATCGTCAAAATCTTCAATACCTGTTTCATATATTCCGACAATATGTAATGGACGAGCTTTGGGTGGTTGTTGGATGAAAAATAAAATGACTTTATCTCCGAGACTCAATCCCATTTTATCCGCAATCCTCCTACTCACCACAATTTCTTTTGAGTATTTATCAGACGCAAGATTCGGGAAACGGCCTTCAACCAAGCTCCCTTGCAATCTTATCGAATCAAAATCTTGCGAAACACCTTTTAGTAAAATCCCTGTTACTTCCTCTTCATGTTTCAGAATACTCCATTTATGAGCAAAGACCTGTAAATGCTCAATTTCAGAAATAGTATCTTTTGCCAAATAAAGCTCACTATCATTGAGGTCAATTGGAGATTCTTCCATGGATTGATTCAAAGAAAACTTCTCAATCAAAATATGTCCTGAAAGTGCAAATATTTTATCTTGAATAGTGGCCCTAAAACCTTCAAAAATGGTAAACGACAACAGCAATGTTGCAATCCCCAATGCAATACTTCCTACAGCAATTCGACTGATCAAGGAAGAAAAATTCCCTACCTTCTGATCACTAATTCGTTTTGCTATAAAATTTGAAACATCCGCTGCCATAGCTACAAATAATTTGTGTAATCCAATTTACACGATCCCCTAAAAAACAAAGCCAATACTAAGCTGCTAAATTAAGAAGAACTTTCTAGAAGTAAAATGCACAACCATACATAGCTTTTTCAAAAAACAGAACAAATATTAGACTATTCAAATAAGCAACCATACAACTTAAAGAAGCATCAGCCATGTAAGGAATGAAAGACTTTAAAGCGTTGTTAAATAAATGATAACAACAGTTGCTGAGCTTTATGTATGACTTTAAGAATATTTTGGTAGCCTTAGACCGTAGCGAGATGGATCGCATTCTGCTTAACAATCTCTATAAATTACAACCTATGGTCTCCGTAGAGAAAGTTTATTTTTTGCATGTTACCAAAAACGAAATCATACCTGATGAAATCACTGGCTTATCTCCATTGCTCATGGGGCCAAGCGATGTAGATTTGGAAGAAGAGATCAGAGAACAGCTCAAAGAAATATGGGAGAAACAAGAGCGAAAGAAAGAATATGAGATTCACATCGAGAAAGGAAGTATGAGTAAAAGACTGATTGAATTCAGTGAGAAAAAGGATGTTGACCTCATCATATTCGGTAAAAAACTTAAACGAAAAGGTGTAAAATCTCGCCAAGTAGCCAGATTTGCCCATTGTTCAGTACTCATAGTTCCTGAGAACATCCCAGAAAAATTAGACCATATTGCTGTTGCTGTTGACTTCTCTTCATCTTCAATTGATGCCCTCGAAATTGGAATTAATGTAGCAAGGCACAACGAAAACACCAAGTTATCTGCCATTCACCTTTATGAACTACCTGTTGGTTACACTACCGTAGGACATTCTTACGATGAGACCAATAGCATCATGAAAGAGAATATTCAGAAAAACTTTGATGCTTTGCTCGAAAAAATAGATACCAAAGGTGTTAAGATTGAAACCTTACCAATTTTCAAACCTCAATACGAAACCTTTGAAAAATCACTTACTCATACCCTTCATGAACTAGATGCATCAACTGTGGTGATTGGCTCACACGGTAGAGATGCTTTTGTGGAATGGATGCTGGGTTCTTCAACCGAAAAATTCCTAGATATCTCTTTAGATATTCCTGTTTTTATCACTAAAAAGAAAGGTAAGTTTATGCCAATTATTGACTCTTTCTTTGATAAATAGGACAAAATCAGTCAATCTGATATGAAAATTGGACAAGTTGAGAACTTTGAAAATTTTTAATAACTAATTTTAAAATCCCTTTACAGCCTATCAAAAGGTTAGAATGTATTTATAAAAAAAATTAATATTTAAAGAGGTTTGGGCTTGAAAAATTCCCTTTTATCTTTGCGTTAAATGTATTTTTTACATTTATATAGATTACCTGTTAAAAAAACTACACAACCGATTACTTACTGAACAACCAAAAACCAATATGCACGCTTTTCAACGAATGTTAGAACAATTTACTGCACCTGTGGGAACAGCATTAGATCGTTTCATAGCACAAAAACAAGAACAATTCCCATATGCCACTGGAGAATTGTCCCAGCTACTCCGAGATATCGCTCTTGCTTCTAAAATTATCAACAGAGAAATCAACCGTGCCGGACTTACGGGTATTGAAGGACAAGCAGGAGGTGAAAATGTTCAAGGAGAACAACAACAAAAGCTAGATGTAATTGCAGACTTCCGTTTTAGTAGAGCGCTTTCCAAAGGAGGTGAAACTTGCGGAATTGTATCTGAAGAATCGCAAGACGTGATTGATACAGGAAATCATGATTCCAAGTATGTTGTTACGATTGATCCTTTGGATGGTTCCTCAAACATTGATGTCAATGTCTCGGTAGGAACCATTTTTTCTATCTACAGAAGAAAGTCTGAACTAGGAACACCTCCTACAATAGATGACATGCTTCAGAAAGGAACAGAACAAGTAGCAGCAGGTTATATCCTTTACGGATCTTCAACTATGCTTGTTTACACGACCGGTTTCGGTGTTCATGGCTTTACTTATGAGCCTTCTCTTGGCGAGTACTTCTTGTCTCACCCAGATATGAAGATCAAGGAAGATGGAAGTATATTTTCTATCAATGAAGGAGCCTACAACAGCTTTTCACCATCAATCAAGAAATACTTAACGTATTGTAAAGAAAACGAATGGTCTGGGCGTTACATTGGCTCATTGGTAGGAGATTTCCACCGAAACTTATTGAAAGGAGGAATTTACCTTTACCCTTCTACTGAAAAGCATCCTGACGGGAAATTACGATTGCTTTATGAGTGCAATGCTTTAGCCTTTTTGGTAGAACAGGCAGGAGGACTTGCAACAGATGGAAAGCAAAGAATATTGGATATAGAACCTAGAACGCTTCACCAACGTACACCGTTTTATGTTGGATCACCAAAGATGGTCCAAAAAGTACAAGAATTTCTAGATGAAGATGATGTCTAAATGACACATTGAAGAAACTCTGATAAATTGTAAAATAGTTTGAGATATAATAAAAGCCAACACTTTTGTGTTGGCTTTTTTGTTACGCAAAGAGATACATTTTATTTATTTATTAAGCATTGATGCTGTTTGCTCTTTTTCTTTAGATTTTGGCTCAGCATTTACAGCTTGATCGTATTGTGGCATTTTAGACTCTCTCTTTTCAGCTTCATCCAACCACTTCGGTACGACTGTATCTAAGAACAGTTTTTTCTCTGCTCTAAGCTTCGGTAAATCTACCCCTATATATTTCTGAGCCTTTTCTTTAGTGGAAACATCTGGAATAGGAATTTCTTTAGTATATCCTAACTCGGTAAGTACAGAACGGATTTTCATACGAGCTTCTTGAGCTATTTCGATACCTGTACCAACTACTCTCAGAATCTCAACTGGGGCATGGAAAGCCGCACCATGCGCTGCAGCTGCATAATCCCAACGCCATTGGGCATGACGAATATCCAACAGAACATCTTTCATTTGTTCTTCTGTTGCCCCTTGCTTCCAAGCGAATTCTGCTTCTAGGTGAGTTTTAACCAATATCTCCTCCAATTTCCCTCTATTATGAAGCACTCTATCCATGTTATTGTAAACACTTTTAAGAATGTCTTCCTCACTTTCTCGGTGACAAACCTGACAAGAGTTTGCGATATTATTTAGTGGAGATTGAATTTTGTGATCAGTGAACTTCACTCCGCCTTCAGATTTATAAGGCATATGACAGTCGGCACAAGAAACTCCTCTTTGGTAGTGAATACTCTTCGTATAAGTCTCGTAACCTGGATGTTGAGCTTTAATGATTGGTGCTTTACTTAATTGGTGAGTATAATCTTTAAAGTTAATGTCATCAAAATACTCCTCAATTTCTTCAGCTGTGGTACCATTATCCCATGGGAAAGTAAGGTAAGGAACACCTTTTTTGGGCTTATCACTATTGAAGTAATATTCTACGTGACACTGAGCACAAACTAATGTTCGCATTTCTTGATGAGTGGCTTTCGTAATATCTTTACCTTGTCTTTCAAAAGCCTCAATCAGTGCTGGTCTTGTGATTTTGAGCTTCATTGTATTCTCATCATGACAGTCAGCACAACCAATCGGATTTATAATATCTGAACCTCTTTCTTCCCAATGACCACTATAAAACTCTGCAATACCTATTTCCTTCATTTTACGAGGTACATCAGGAGATTTACAAGTCCAACATGTATTTGGCATCGGACTATGCTTGCCATTCATAGGTGCACCCGTACGAAGTGTATTACGAATATCTTCTACAGCATAATAGTGTCCTCTTGCTTGATTATAATCTTGAGAGAATTTATAACCAGCCCAAAGAATTACGAGTGCAGGATATTCATCCAACATATCAATCATGGCACTACCATTGTACTTACTTCTGAAGTCCATACTTTTGGTTTCCATGTATGTTTCATATTCCCTAGGATAATTAATTCCCCAAACCTCATTTCTAGGTTCTAGATTATTAATTTTAATCTTCGGTTTATTGACCAAGGATGATTCGGTTCTACGCTCTACGATGGTCGAAGAAAATACCCCTAATAAATAAACTACACCTACTGTAAGCAGGAATAAAACCCATCCTACCCAAGGTTTTTTCTCGACGGTGTCTTTTAAGCTCATAAGTAATTAGATTTATTTATTCAGATTCTTGTAATTTTTTTAGCCACTGTGGAACGGGACTTCCAAGGTTCGGAACTTGAGCCTGTGGTGTTGAACTCAAACTTCTTACACTCCCGTGAGGTGTCTCTACGTGACAGTCCCAACAATATTTACCATCACCATGAAATATTTCTTCATTGTCAGCCAAGTTCACTTCTGAAATCAGTTGTTCGTGACAACGTTCACAGTTTCCTTGAACTGTTTGAGCTCCTTCAGACTTTATTTGAATCACTTGAGGCTCAAGTCTGAAAGTGAACATATATGAGTGTCCTAAACCATCTTTGGCTTTAAACCAATATTTCTCGAAAACACTTGTTTGAGGAACATGACAATCATTACAGCTTGCAACTTCACGGTGAGAACTATGCTGCCAAGTTGCATATTGAGGATTCATCACATGGCAGTTTATACAGACCTCTGGCTCATCAGATAAATAAGAAAAAGCATTGGCTATGTTTAAGGTATAAATTCCCAAACCCAATAAAGCCGCCAAGAGCCCAAATACAGGGATTTTCCAAGGATCTGGAGGAGTAAAGTATCTCAGTAATTTCATAATAACACCCGAATAGATTCCACTATAGAATTGTAATTGTACTAGCTGTCAGTGGACGTGCTTACACACTACTTTATCCTAGAACAACAGATTTCTTGATGTTATTCATTTCTTGTTAAAAAATCCTATTAGACCTTCTCTTAAACACAGTGATATCATGTAGTTTATAGGAACATCTTACGTAGGATTCATTTTCTCCTCTACTCTGTTTATTTAGTAAGTTCTAAGCTTAATTCAACCTGTTGTATGCGAAAAACACATGTAGTATTAATCTGTATAATTGCGATAGCATGTGCAATGATTCTTTCGACCACATCTTCTACTGGAAAATATGCAAACTTCAATGAAGCTTTTGCAGATGAGGGAGAGCCTTTTACGATTGTAGGGCAATTGAATAAGTCAAAACCAATAGAATATAATCCTCAAGTTGATCCGAATATGGTTACTTTCTTTATGACGGATAAAAAGGGGAAAGAAGTCAAAGTCTACCTCAATCAAAGTAAACCACAGGACTTTGAAAGATCGGAAGATGTTGTAGTAAAGGGTATCGCGAAAGGAGATGCTTTTTATGCTAAAACAGTCTTGTTGAAATGCCCTTCAAAATACCAAGAAGAACAGCAATTCAACCAATAATTAGGTACCCAAATTCACGATATTTTACTTCTGCTACTCATTATGAATACCATAAAGGCTCTCCAAAATCTTAACTTCTATGAAAATGAACATACCCTAATTGGTATTTTAGGTCATGGTATGGTTATTTTCTCATTGTTCTCAGCTTTAATTGCAGCTATATACTTTATAAAAGCGAGTTCAAAAAAAGAGGAAGACCTCAGATGGAGAAAATGGGGTATTGTAAGTTTTAGACTTCACTTCATAGCAGTTGTTTCAACCGCACTGATGCTATTCTCAATGATTTTCAATCATTATTATGAGTATGAATATGTGTGGAAATATTCCAATAATCAGATGCCCCTTCGTTACATTTTCTCCTGTTTTTGGAGTGGGCAACAAGGTAGTATCTTGTTATGGACTTTTTGGACTGGACTGATCGGAGTAGTTCTCAGTAAACAAAAAAACTCTTGGCAACCATATGTACTCAGCATTTTTGCCATCATCCAAGTCTTACTGAGTTCGCTTTTACTCGGGGTATATGTAGGTGATCTCAGAATTGGTGAAAGCCCTTTTATGCTCATCAGAGAGTTACCCGACAATATGATAATGCCTTGGGCTAAAATGTCAGATTACATTGCAAAAATTGAGAACCTACAGGATGGAACAGGATTAAACCCATTACTTCAAAACTATTGGATGGTTATACATCCTCCTACTCTATTTTTAGGATTTGCTGCAACTCAAGTACCTTTTGTATTTGCTATAGCAGCATTGTGGAGAAAGGAATTCAAAGCATGGATCAAGCCTGCTTTGCCATGGACGTACTTTGCAATTATGGTTTTAGGTGTTGGTATTCTGATGGGTGGTGCTTGGGCATATGAAGCTTTAAGTTTTGGTGGCTTTTGGGCTTGGGATCCTGTTGAAAATGCATCATTTGTTCCTTGGTTAATCATAGTTGGGGCAGGTCATTGTATGCTAATTGCTGATAAAAAAGGGAGTAGTACATACTCTGCCTTGTTTTTAGCCATGATGTCATTCATCCTAGTTTGGTACTCTACATTCTTAACAAGAAGTGGAGTTTTAGGCGAAAGTTCTGTTCACTCCTTCACAGGTGATGGTATGCTCGGGCAGCTCTTGGTTTATCTCCTTTTGATCTTCTGCATTTCTATAGGTTTTCTCTTGAATAACTTCAAACTACAGAAACTATATGCTACTTTCTGTGTACTGATTGGTATAGCCTATATTTTATCGAAAAATACCACAATTACATTCTCGACTTTCTTGATCGGAACAATTGCATTTATGGTAGTGGGCTATGAAAAACACTTTTCTAAAGATCAGAAAGAAGAAAAACTATGGTCTAGAGAATTTTGGATGTTTTTAGGAACCATGCTTCTTGCCATTTCCGCGATACAGATTTCAGTTACAACCTCTATTCCTGTCATCAATGGCTTATTCAATACTAGCTTTGATGCTTTCACAGATTTAGCCGAAAGAAATCATTTCTACAATGCGTGGCAAGCTCCTTTTGCAATAGCAGTAACCTTCTTGATTGGGATTACTCAATTTATGAAATACAAGCATACAAATGCTTCTCATTTCTTTACTCAGATCTTAAAACCACTATTTGTAGCGGCTATTATAAGCTTACTATTCTTCTTCCTTCCTATTTTCACCCCAACACATAACCTGCACCTCTTACTCGTTTTCTCTTCAATATTTGCGATTACAGCCAATTGGCACTATGTAAATAGCGTATTGAAAGGAAAAATGAAAAATGCTGGAGCAGCTATTGCACATATTGGTTTCGGGATGATTATGCTAGGAGCTACACTCTCAACCTCTGGAAGTAAAGAAATTTCAGCAAATTCATCTGGGAAAGACTTACAATTGGTAAGTGAGCAATTCAATAACAAAGAGAATATTTTACTATCAAAATATGACACGCTCCTTATGGGAGACTATTTTGTAACCTATAGAGGGAAAAAACAAAAAGGTGTAAACATCTACTTTGATGTGGGGTATTACGAAGCAATTTTCGATGAAAGTGCCAGAAGTTATTCTGTAGGCGACTCTCTTTTCTCACTAAATCCTTTTGTTCAGCTTAACGAAAAATTTGGAAATGTAGCAGAGCCTGGTACAAAGCACTTTTTGAGCCACGATGTTTTTACACATATCAAATGGGCTGATATGGAGACTTCTGACTCGCTTGCCATATTAGATGATTATATGTCTGAATCAAAAGTTACGATCTCTGTGGGAGACAAATTCAGACATGAAAATATAGGAGGTGTTTTCAGAGAAATATATCTGATAAAAGACTCCAAAAAGAAAGAAGAACTCGGATTACGAGAGAATGACATTGTAGTAGAAGCAAATATTAACATTCGTGAAATGTCAGAGGATTCTGAAATTTATGATATCAAGCCATTATTTATCATCCGAGATTCTTCACAAGTCATGACAAAAACTGTAAATCTCCCAGAACTAGATATCAACTTCACTATCAAAGAATTAAAAACAGAAGACAAAACCATTGTTCTCGGTATTCAAGAACGAGAATACATTGTTATGGAAGCCGTTGTCTTTCCATTTATCAATATTCTTTGGGCAGGATGTTTTATTATGGCTATAGGTTGCTGGGTTGCCATTCAAGAAAGACGTAGACAAATGAGGGTGCGACTTTAATATATTTTCTTATTTTTGTTAGACAAAGCACAAATTTTTGGATAACAGAAATTGAGTATGTTTTTTTTCAAACGCTGGTCACGAAAGTCTTACGCATTATTTCACACGCTCAAAAAAGAGGTGCGAATCAGTAGATTATCTATTGATCTACTACAGGCTCAGCCTATAGCTGTAGCACAGCTTTCGTTTGCCCAAACAACAAATACAGATAGTCATGAAACAGATCATGAACATACTCCACCCCCTGATATCTTAGAACTGTTAGGAATAGAATTACTTTTAGACTTTAAAGTAGCTCAATCTGCTTGTGCCTCTGCTTCCCAGCTCAAAAGCCCAAGCCTATTGCTACTTTTTCAGTCTGCACTTTATTACTACTTCCTCCCGCTTTTACTTTTCCCCTTTCAAATCATCTTTTTTCTAAACCTTTCTAAGCATCCTTATTCCAAAGGAAGCCTTAATCGCTTTGCCTTTGGGGAAGCTAGCGATCCAGATAGACAAAACTTTAAAATATCATGAATATGAAATCAATTATCAGAAACGACTGGAGCAAAGCAGAAATCCGCGAGATTTATCACAAACCTATTTTTGACTTGATGTATGAAGCACAAAGTATACATCGTGAATTTCACAAATCTAGTGAAGTACAAGTTTGTACCTTATTATCAGTTAAAACTGGTGGTTGTAAAGAAGATTGTAGTTACTGCTCACAATCAGCGAAGTACACAACCAATGTTAAACCTCAAAAGTTAATGCCTACAGATGAGGTTTTACAAAAAGCTAAACAAGCAAAAGAAAACGGAAGTACTCGTTTCTGTATGGGTGCTGCTTGGAGAGAAGCAAGAGATAACCGTGACTTTGACAGAGTACTTGACATGGTATCTGAAATCAACGGTATGGGAATGGAAGTCTGTGCAACACTAGGACTTCTTAACGAAGAGCAAGCTCAAAAATTAAAAGAAGCAGGACTTTATGCCTACAACCACAACATCGATACTTCTAGAGAATACTACGACAAAGTAATTACGACTCGTACGTTCGATGACCGTATTGAAACAATCAAGAATGCACAAAAAGCTAAGATTTCAGTTTGTTCTGGAGGTATCATTGGTTTGGGTGAAACAGAGGAAGACCGTATCAGTATGTTATTCACTCTATCTAACTTGCCAGAACATCCAGAGTCAGTACCTGTAAATGCACTTGTCGCTATTGAAGGAACACCAATGGAAGGAAATGATCGAGTTCCTGTTTGGGATATGATTCGTATGATTTCTACTGCTCGTATCTTGATGCCAAAAGCGATGGTTCGTCTTTCTGCTGGTAGAAATGAAATGCCAGTTTCTGAGCAAGCATTATGTTTCATGGCTGGTGCAAATTCTATCTTTGCTGGTGATGAACTTTTAACAACGCCAAACCCAGCAGAAGACAAGGATAAAGCGATGTTTGACTTGTTAAACCTTGTTCCACGTCCAGCATACAAAGGGGCTGCTGCAGATAAGTTCGAACAAGTTCCTGAAAAAGTATAGGGAATCTATAGTATAAACTTAAAAGGTCTAGTCAAAATTAATTGACTAGACCTTTTTTAATTATCTTCTTTATCCGAACATCAAACCTGAATTGAAAAATGGTAATGTTTTACCTTTTGCTTCCAGTTGTTCTTTCTTATAGTTTTCTCTTAAAATACTTGGGCTAAGACCAAATTGCTTTCTGAAACCTCTGTTAAAATGACTTGGATGGGTAAAACCTAAAGTATAAGCTATATTACTCATAGGTTCATCTGTTTGAGTCACCATCTCATAGGCTTTTGAAAATCTCAAATTGAGTAAGTACTGGTGAGGAGGAAGACCAAATGTTCTTTTAAAACTAGTCCTCAACTTTTCAGAACTCATAGAAAAACGCTCTGTAAGTTCTTTCATACTTGGAGGATTAGCCAAGTTCTGACTTAATTCATCTTTTATTTGATTGAGAATATTATCAGGGTCAATTTGTGTTGATATAATTCCTTTTTCTTGACTATTTCTTTTCAAGACATTGATAAAGGTATTCATCATTTCCATTCCCCTCATATGTACATTGCCTGAATGGAATATCGCATCGGCTTCTTCTTCAAAAATCTCTCGAAGAGACTCCCTTATATTTACATTAAGAGGATCGAACAATAACCAATCATCACACTCATTCACTAATTCAGTTAAACCAGGATAATACCTTTCTATTACATTTTCAAAAAACGAATGAGTAATTACAATATTTACAAAACGTAACCTTGAGTGTGGAGGAATATAAAATCTCATATCATTACGAGTATCATAAAAAGATGCACTATAAAGGGAATCGTCTCCTAAAGCTACTTTTTTTTCTCCCACTTTTTCTTGATACATCACTCCATCAAACATAAATCTGAAGGAGTAATATGAATCACGACTTGGTCTTCCTACTAGCAAATGTTCATCCTCAACCCTTAAATCAAAAGTCCCAATCTCAACCCCTTCAATTTGCTTGTATAAGTTAATTTTATAGTCATGTGTCGGTGAACTATGTTCTAGTCTTTCTTTATCCCAAATTTCTATCCCCAAATCACGACTAATAATGTCTAAAGATTCAGACATAAATATCTGCTCAAACTCAAAAATTTCCATGATATAAAGTGAGATGTATAACTCAAATAATTGTAAAAAATCTGTAGGTATTATTCTAAAAAAGTAGAAATTCTAAAATACAATCCATTTCAAATTTATATGAACTCCCATCATCTATATTAACATTTTATAAGATATAGCAATAAAGAAAGCCAATACTATTAGTATTGACTTTCAGTTATATCTTCATGATTGATCGTCAAATAAATCAAGTTTAAAACTCGAACCAACGACCAGTCTATTTTCAGAAGAAAAAATTTTCAATGAAAAAATCCTCTATCTCGCATTTATTACTATATATTATGATCTATACTTTTCTTTAATATTTTTACCCTAACCTATCTATCTTCCATTAAAGGATAATATATTTTGTAGTGTTTTATAATTCAATATCAAAATAAGCTTAGGTTCTGATTGATAGCAGATTATTTCTTAATGTATAGTTTGTTATATGATTTAATAACTTATACAAGTTCATATTAGGTCTAAAAGGAATTCCAAACTCTCTATGATAAAAGAGTGGTAATGCCTATATAAATTACTAACGTTTTAGTATTTAATAATTCAAAGGTAGGATATAAAAAAATGAAGGTATTGCACAAAAACAAAATGTAGTTGCACAAAAACAAATCTGATTAAAATCCATACTATCCTCCAATACGAACCATGCTACGGTTATTTTCTCTATCAGCTTTAGCGTTGAAGTCTTTTCCGCCTCTTTCTTTTCTCTTCTTCATGACTCCTTTTCTGACTATCGGTTGGATACTTGTTCCGTTTCTGAATGCTGAAAGAAGATCGAGTTCTGAATCTGAGAAAAGACAATTTTTCATTTTTCCATCTGCAGTTAATCTCAGACGATTACAATCACCACAGAAAGGTTGGGAAACAGTACTAATCAGACCTACTATTGCTGATGTTCCTTCTATTTTAAAATTTGTGGAAGTTTCGTGAGCTTGATGAGCTAGCGTTTGAAGTTTATTTCCTAAATGATTTTCTAGGATGCTCACAACTTCTTGGTGGGATACTCTTTTATTGATAGACCATTCATTTCCTTGGAATGGCATAAATTCAATAAAACGGACATCCAAATTGTGTTGTATGGCAAAATCTGCAAAATCCGTTATTTCATGATCATTTTCTCCTCGCATCAAAACCACATTTACTTTGGTTTTGATTGGAGTTGTTTTCAACCATTCAATGGCTTCCATCACTTTCTCAAAGTCATTTCGCCTTGTGATATGATGAAAACCTTTAGGGTTTAAAGAATCTAGACTGACATTAATACTTTCTATTCCAGATTTAAGTAATGCTTCTTGATGTTTGGAAACTAAAACGCCATTTGTTGTCATGTGCAATGAGACTGGCATTTTAGCCAAACGTAAAAGTATATCATCTATATCTTTTCTGGCTAATGGTTCCCCTCCCGTAATACGGATTTTACGAACTCCCATCTTTACAAAGTCGTGACAAATTGCCTCTATTTCATCCGTCTGCATCAATTCTTCAGAAGGTGAAAACTCAACATTTTCGGGCATACAATAAAAGCATCTGAGATTGCAACGGTCAGTAACCGATAGCCTCAGATAATCATGTTTTCTGCCAAAAGTGTCTTCTAAAGATTTTGTAAAGATGGAGCTATTCACCATTATAAATTTTCGTCGTCTAGTAGTTAGTTTATGTTAGGAGATTTTGTCGTGTTGAGCTCCTTTAAAAATTCTGAATACATGAAGTGCTGCAGGAAAAACGGCATCCATTGACTCTTTAGCACCATTTGTAGAACCTGGTAAAGCCATTACTAAAGTGTCACCGATCGTTCCCACAAGGCTTCTTGAAAGCATGGCATACGGCATCCGTTCTTGTCCATAACTTCTGATTGCCTCTTCCATTCCAGGAATTCGTCTTTCCAACAAAGGTTCAATAGCTTCGGGAGAAACATCTCTAGGTGAAAGTCCTGTACCTCCTGTAAAAATCACCAAATCGAAACCATCTTTGCTATAGCTTAATGTTTTCTCTTTTATAAGATCTTTTTCATCAGGAATAATCTCATAGATTGGAGTTTCAACCTCTAAAGAATGTAATTTTTCACAAATTGCTTTCCCTGCTTTATCCTCTTTTTTCCCTGCCGAAATACTGTCCGAACAAACAATAACAGCAGCCTTTAGTGTTCTATCAAATTTGTCTTTAAAATCTGATTTCCCACCTTTCTTTTTCACCAATCTGATATTTTGTATTTCTACTTGTTTATCAATTGGCTTAAGCATATCATACATTGTAAGTGCAATCACAGAAGCTCCGTGCATTGCTTCTACTTCCACACCTGTTTTATATACGGTCTGAACTGTGATCAAAATCCGAACAAAAAGTCCTTCAATTTCATAATCTACACCAGTATATTCTACGGGCAGTGGATGACAGTCGGGTATAACATCTGAAGTTCTTTTTACGGCAAAAAGTCCTGCCGTTTTTGCCATTTCCAAAACATCGCCTTTAGGTACAGTTCTGTTTTTTATGGCATCAATTGTTTCTTGCTTACTGACCACAACTGTTGCTTCAGCTAAAGCAGTACGTTTGCTTGTATTTTTGTGTGTAATATCAACCATTAGGCTTTCGTATTTTCTTTCCAAACATAAGACTCATCCTCAAAAAGCTCTTTTCCATAAATCGCCACTTCTTTTTTGATACGTTCTACCAAATATTGGCAAGCTTCAAATGCGGAAGTGCGATGCTTAGATGAAACAAAGACAAAAAGACAAATTTCTCCTGTTTTAACCTTCCCTAAACTGTGGTAAATGTGCATACAAGTCAGTTCATCAAACTTTGAGAAAGTTTCTTCTCTGATTTCATGAAGTGAATTTTCTGCCATTTCTTGATAGCAAGAATATTCGATAGCAGAAACAGTTTTTCCATCAATCTCATCGGCTCTCACTTGCCCCAAAAAAATATCGTGAGCACCAATTGTCGTTTTTGTTTGGTGTTTGGCAATAGAGTTTGCTATAAACTCAGGAGAAATAGCTCCCTCTACAAATACGTTCTTTTTCTTTTTTTCCATGTCTGTTGATGTTACTTGGTTTTGTAGAATCAACCTCCAGCAAAAGGAGGTAACAATGCTAATTCTGCTGCTTGAGAAAGTGAAGCATCCTTATTTGTCATCTTGTGGTTTTGACTAATCATGTAAGTAAAATCAGCCACCACAGGATATTTTTCATGCACAAGGTGTAAAAGATCCGAAACCTTGGCATTGCTCGGCACTTCCCACTCTTCGGAATCTTTCCCTACTTTGTCGGAAAGAATTCCAAAATACTTAATGGTTAATCGGTTCATCTTTTAATCTTTTATAATCTTCGGGTGTATTACAATTGAGTAAAGTTGAAGAAGTATTGGCGTCTAAATCAAGTGTTTTTGCTCTGATCACGTCCAACATTTTCATCAAACTATATCTTTTATTTTCTATTTGTTTTTCAATCAATTCAAACACAGAACGATGATAGCAGCCAACTAAAGGGTAAAGTTGATCACCTATTTTACAGACTGTAGCGCTGCCATTTTCTTTGGTTTGTTCCAATAATTTCTCAAGAATTGAAACAGAAATCATCGGGCTATCACAGCTAATAAAAAAGTAATAATCCGCTTGCTTACTTTTCATGACAGCATAAAGTCCTCCAATTGGACCAATGTCTGAAATCAGGTCTGGGACTAGTGAAAAACTAAATTTTGTATATGCTAAATGACTAGTCGAAATCACGATCTCGTCAGCGCCTATTTCGTCTAGCTTTTCAGAAATAAGTTCGACAAAGCTTTTACCACCAAGTTCCAAAAGACCTTTGTCTTGCCCCATCCTTGAACTTTTGCCACCAGCTAATATGACACCTAATACTTTCATGCGAGCTTAAAGTTTAAGGGTTCATCAATAGCTTCTGTAACCAATTTTCCTTCATGAATTAGAAAAACTTTGTCACAGATTTTATTTAGTAATTCCACTTCATGACTCACAATCAACATTCCTGTATTTCTTTTTTTATGGCTTGCCAAAAGAAATTCTACTACTTGTTTTTTCAGTCGAAAATCCAATGCTGAAAAAGGCTCGTCTAGCAAGATGAAATTAGGATTCATCAATAAAGCCCTGCCAATTGCCACGCGCTGTTGTTGCCCGCCAGAAAGCGTATTTGGATACTGATCTAATAGCTCTTCTAATTCTAATTTTTCTACCAATTCATCATAAAATGCGTTTGTAGACTGAAGCGAAAAACATAAGTTTTCTTGAACATTTAGATGCGGAAAAAGTGCATAATCTTGAAATACTACCCCTAGCTTTCTACACTGAGGACTGACCATTTGTCTTGTTGCTTTATTCCAAGGTTCTTTCCCCCAATTCATTTCTCCTTCAGAGAACGAACTCAAACCTGCTATTCCTTTGAGTAAACTTGTTTTCCCTGCTCCCGAAGGCCCCGTCAGTCCTATAATTTGGTTTGACTTAAAGTTGAATTGTAAATTGATCTCTTGTTGTTCAAATTTCTTTCTGAAATCAATGGCTATATTTTCTACAGACTTAGGTTCAATTTCAGCGTGTAGAAATTGAGTACTAGACTGCTTTTTAGTTATCAATGATAAATTCCAATTCTTTACCTTTTTCAGATAATTGATAAAAAGTAAAACTGAAAAAGAAAAAACTAATAATACGGCTGCATACTGATGAGCAGAAGTATAATTTAAAGCCTCTACCTCATCAAAAATAGCAATTGAAGCTACTCTTGTTTCATTCGGAATACTTCCTCCAAGCATAAGTACGACCCCAAACTCGCCAATTACATGTGCGAACGTCAGAGCAAAAGCGCTAAGCAGCGAAATCTTGATATTTGGCAAAAGAACGTTGAAGAAAGACCACCATTCACTTTTCCCCATCGAAAAACTCATTTCTCGAAGCGAAGAAGGAAGGTTTTGTAAGCCTGTCTGAATTGGAGAAACCATAAATGGTAAACTGTAAATCACAGAAGCCATCACAAGTCCTTCGAAAGTGAAAACCAGTCGTAAACCAAACATCTGATCGATCAACTGACCAAAAATATTGGACGGATGAAATAGAATCAGAAAGTAAAATCCTAAAACAGATGGAGGTAATAAAAGAGGAAGGCTGACCAAGCTTTCAACTACAGGCTTTCCTTTAAAGCTTGAAAAGGCTAATATTTTAGCCAATGGCAAAGCGATCACACACAAAATGATTGTGGTGACAAGTGCCAATTTCAAACTCAATATAAATGGTGCCCACTCCATCTTTTCTCCTTAGAATCCGTATTTTTTTAATATTACTACTGCTTTATCAGACTTGAGAAATTTATAGAAATCCAATGTATTTCTGTTATCGTTGAGTAATAGTAAACCCTGTTCTAAAGCATCAACTTCAGCACACTCACGGAGCGACTCTTTCTTTTCCCCTAAAGCCAAACTCGATGAACTAGAAGTAAAAGCCATCGCTACTTGTTCAGACAATATGTAATGATTGACTTGAGATATACTATTTCCAAAAACCAACTGACTTTCCAATTGCTCGTAAACGCCAAATTGTTTTAGATAACTGACCGCCAAAGCACCAAATGGTGCTGTTTTAGGGTTCGCAATTGCAATTTTCAAATCTTTATTCTCAATGATTTTAGTAAAATCTATAGCATCTGCTATTGCCCATTGACACAGTTTATTTTCACCTAGCTTAAAAGCTCTATGTTCCAATTCAAGACTTTCATATACTTTAGAACTATAAATAGTATCTGCTGAAATGAAAATATCAAAAGGTGCTCCCTGTAATATCTGAGTCACGAGAATACCCGAAGAAGCTTTTACCAGCTCTATGTTTTTTCCTGTTTCCTCTTCGTAGACATTTTCTAATTCTTGGAATGCATAAAACGTACTTGCCGCTGTAGCCACTAATACAGGTTCATTCTTAGGCAATCCACATGAGGACAGAAAGCAAACGACACATATAAAAATATACCTAATGAGACTCTTCATGATTTTAAATTTTCTTCAATGTTTGCCAATTCACCATCTAGAAAGTTATAAAACCGAACTTGCAACTCTCTATATTCCTTAATGAGCTTAGTTCCTTTTTCGGTCACAACAGTTCCACCACCACCTTTTCCACCAGATGATTTCAACACTACCCCCTCTCCTGCGGCTTTATTCAACTCATCAATAAGTCGCCATGCTTTCCGATAAGAAATTCCGAGTTTTTTGGCTGAAGCCGAAATTGAACCACACTCTAACAAGGCTTCCAAAAGTCTTACGCGACCTTCGCCAAGTAACGTCTGTCCATTTTCTTCTATCCAAAAGCGTCCTTTTATTTTCCTCATCGTTATTCCTTTGAAAACACAACGATACGATATTACGTAATTATACTTACTTTTAAAATCGTTTTTAAAAATATTTTTAAAGTAAAAAACACGTAAAAATTACATCATATAAAAGAAATAAGATTGTATTAGAATGCTGAATAGGTATTCTCATTCGTTCTTCAGAAAGTAAAAAATAAAAAAGCCATACCTTTTTAAAAGATATGGCTCCTAAGTTTAAACCTGTAATTCTGGCTCTGGAATTACTCCATCAGGATAATCCCTTGTCACTTTACGTTTCCAACGTTTATGAGACCAAAGCCAATAAGCAGGTTCTTCTATTATTTGTTTTTCTAATCTTCTTGTATGTTTTTCAGTAATTGCACAATGCGGTTCCATAGAAGGATCTTCAACCAAAACCTCAAAGAAGATATCATAATAACCTCTTTTTACCTTCCGAATTTCTCCGAATATGACAGGTGCATTTAACTCTCTAGCATACTTTTCAGTCCCAAACATAACCGCAGTATCTTGCGACAAAAACTTAGTCCAATATACTTTTTTACTATATGTCGGTGATTGGTCTGTACCAAAAGTCAGCGCAAATGGTCTCTTCTTCTTGATGTAGGTACGCATAAATGCTTTGACCTCCATTTTAGGAATTGCCTTCGAACCACTTTTACCTCTCGACTCCTTAAATTTCTTTTCAAAGAATTTATTCTTCAATGGTGTATATAAACCAACAATCTGATGCTTCAATTGTGCATTGAAAGCCGCTGCAGACATTTCCCAGTTATTATAATGTCCAAAAGTAAGAATCACGTTTTTACCTTGATCATAAAACTGATTCATTTCCTCTGGATTTATAACTCTGACCCTTTTTTGAAGCTCTTTTTGAGACATACTAAAAAGGCTAATACTTTCCACAATAAGGTCACAAAGATGAGCTATGTAGCGTTTAACCAATACCTCTATTTCCTCATCTGTTTTTTCGGGAAAAGAATTTCTCAAATTTTCTCGAATCACTTTTTGCCTGTACGGAACAACGCGGTACATCAAAAATGCGAGAAAATCCGAAAGCTTATGTAAAACCCCAAGAGGTAAAAGCGATAAAGGCTTTAAGATCAAGTAGTAAAGGAACTGAGCCATAATTCGATCGTGAATAATTCTGAAAAATGAAGTCTATTTGAAATTTATCACTCCTTAAAAATGCTAGATTTTTAGATCGGGGTGCAAATCTAATAAATAGACCTTCAATTGTATTATATAAAGTATGACTTAGGCTAAAATATCTTTACTATTAAGTTTAATTGGCATTAGTTTAAGATTATTCACAAAACTCTCCCTTACAAAAATCCTTACCCAATCAGATAATTGTACTGTGTTTTGATGGAATGAAAAGTATAGAATAAAATGCAAACAGAAATCTCCAAATAAAATTTTAAGGAAAGAACATATTATAAATTAAGCCTTAACTGAGCTTCTTTATTTATGATTCGACCTTCTAATTTTCGCTTTGTTATTTTCTTCTCATTCTTAATTTTTTGCAGCCCCCTCCTCGCACAGCAAAAAGTTGATGTTTCGGGTTATGTGAAGGATAAAGCTGGAGCACCACTCATAGGGGCATCGGTTTATATACAAAGCACCGATTTTGGTGCAATCACAAATGCTGATGGTTATTATAAAATAAAAAGTGTTGAACCTGGTAGCTATAATCTGGTAGCGAGTTTTATTGGTTACAAAGCGCAAACGAAATACAATATTATCATCAAATCTAGAGGAAATCAGCTTTACAATTTTCAATTGGAAGAATCCTCAGAAACACTTGATGAAATAACCGTATCACCAGATCAGAATCAAGTAAGTCGTCCAATCGAAACACCTCTTTCCACTCAAAAATTAACAGCGGCAGAAATTGCAACATATCCTGGAGGAAATAATGATGTTGTAAAAGTTGCGCAAACATTGCCTGGTGTTTCGCCATCAGTGGGTGGATTTAGAAACGATTTGATTATAAGAGGAGGAGCACCCAATGAGTCTGTTTATTATTTAGATGGAATGGAAATTCCAACAATCAATCACTTCAGTACACAAGGCAGTGCAGGTGGTCCTGTTGGTCTTCTCAATGTTTCATTTATTGACAATGTTACTTTATCTACTTCTTCATTTGGAGCACAGTACGACAATCCACTTTCTGGAGTACTCCAGTTTGAACAAATAGACGGAAATCGAAGAGATTTTAGTGGAAACATAAGGGTAAGTTCAAGCGAGACAGCCCTTACCTTGAACGGTCCACTTTTAAAAAATGGAGAAGAACAATCTAAACTCAGCTACATTCTTTCGGTCAGACGAAGTTACCTTTCCTTCATTTTTGGGCTTATTGGGCTTCCAATCAGACCCGATTATTGGGACTATCAGTACAAAATTAACTACGAAATTAATGCTTACAATACCTTAAGCCTTTTAGGAGTAGGTTCTATTGATGATTTTGATGTAGAATCTGATGATGACTTTAGTGACGAAGAACAAGCACTTTTTGAGCAAGTGCCATTTATTGAACAAGAAACTAACGCTATAGGACTGACATGGAATCGACGTTTCAAAAATGGAAAAGGCTTTATGCAAACTACGCTCAGTAATAATTTACTGAATAATGAATTTTCAAGATTTAGAGACAATGAAAATAAAGAAGGGCTATTTTTTAAAAATGATTCCAAAGAAATAGAAACTAAATTAAGGTATGCCTATACCTACTTTTCAAAAAACTGGAAACTTGTTGGAGGCTTTAATCTTCAATACAGTTACTACGAAAACAACACCACAGATCTTAATCGAGATTTGCAATATGCTACTGATATCGACTTCTACAAGTATGGTATTTTTGCCAATGCTTCTCGATCATTTTTCAATAAAAAATTAGAGTTTTCCTTCGGTTTCCGATTAGATGATGATGACTTTATCAGAGGAAATACTCTGGGGAATACATTTTCACCTCGTTTAGCATTATCCTATGAATTTGCTCCGAATTGGAAAATAAACGGTACTGTAGGACGATACTACAAAATACCTCCTTATACTATTCTAGGTTATCAAGAAAATGATATGCTCGTCAACAGAAATGTAGACTATACAAGAAGTGACCACTATGTTTTAGGTTTAGAATATGTGTTAGGGCCATCTTCAAACATCACCTTAGAAGGTTTCTACAAAGCTTATGATGACTATCCCATTTCTGTAGATGATTCTGTGTCTTTAGCTAATAAAGGAGCTGGATTTGAAGTTTTAGGAAATGAAAAAATAGAAACTTCAGGAAAAGGACGTGCCTACGGTTTAGAATTATCATTACAACAAAAACTACAGCGTAACTTTTATGGTATTTTCTCCTATACCTTTTTCTTTAGTGAATTTACAGGCTTTGATCGAAATAACTTCCTTCCGTCTACTTGGGATAGCAGACATCTGATCTCTTTCACAGGAGGATATAAATTAAATAAAAATTGGGAAATCAGCGCTCGTTACCGATTTGCAGGGGAAACACCTTTCGTTCCTACAGACCTTGACTCGACCTTGGTTACTTATCCAGAAATTATCCTTGACTACAGCCGTTTGGGAGAAGTAAAACTCGATGTTTTCAGCCAATTGGATATTAGAATTGACAAAAAATGGAACTTCAATAAATGGTCATTAAATATCTTCATTGAGGTTCAAAATATACTAGCACAAAATATTCCTACTCCACCTGAGTACATCCTTGCGACAGATAATAACGGAAATATAATTGAGCCAAGAGAACTCATAGAGATAGAACAAGAAAATGACAGTCCTGTCCCTGCCCTTGGAATTGTCATCGACTTCTAAACGGATGTAACTTTTAAAATAGAAATAAAAAAACAGAAATTTATCACAAGTACTTTTAGCATTTCTCTTCCTCTCAATATTCATATTTGATGCTATAGATCATGCTTCTTCAGAAAAAATAACAACAGACCATTCTTTATACATTGTAATACCTAATGAATAGAGAACATAGTTCTTAGACCTATCCTAACTCACACCAAAACTACTTACATCAGATGAGATTACATTCAACTAAAAGAATAAACTAAGCCATTTACCAAGTTGTTTTTCTGATACAACCTAATTATTGACCTATGCTAAAAACTTTACTATTACTAGCTATCATGATTTTTTCATGGGCTTTACCTACTTATGCCCAAAAAAAAGAGCCTGAACTTCATATTCTTCTTCCTGAAGACCTTCAAAAAGGAGGTGATTTTGAAGGTTATGTTGTGCTAAAAGAAGAAGGTGATACTCTTCATGGTCACATTAGTATAAAGTCATTGAAGCACCATGAAATGGGGCATGGTCATAGTTTCCCGATTATTGAATCTATCAAATTTAAAGCTGAATGGGGAGAAATGACTTATGATTCAGATGGGATTAGAAGCTTTGCCCTCAAAAGAAAGAAGCCGATTAAAGCATATGATAATCTGGATTCTTTTGACCAAGAATACATGCACTTTGACCTAAAACGATGTCTTAATCAACACCGTTCAGGATACCATGACTTATTCTTACAACGATTGTTAGATGGCGTGGTTCAAATTTATGAAATCCCTTATATGGAAGTCGTTGAAGATAATTTGAAAGATGATAAGATTGTAAAAAAGCTCCACTACCTCGTCAATAAAGAAGACTCTGACTTTTGGGATATTGGAATCAATAACTGCTATCAACTTATACCTCTTCTTTTAGGTGATTCAGACGAAACACAAGTATATCTAAATAAACACCTAAACTGGTTTGACATCTCTCACCTACCTATACTTATTGATTATTACAATACACATCATCATAGACGAAAGTGGAAAAAAAATGTCCATAACTTTTAAATAGTTGGACATAAGAAAATAGGTAAGACTATCCTTAGAATTTACGAAGCTAGCGAGTGCATTATCTAAGGATATATTTATGGATGAAAGAGGCGGACGCAGTTCTTCAGACTATAAAAACACACACAAAATCGAGTCTGAAGACTCTCTCCTTCATTCATGAGTTCTTAGAGCAACTCTAAGAACAGTATTTTTTAACCTAAAAATATTTACTCTAGTATTTATACTTTGTTCGTTTTCTAAAAAGAAATACCTTCTCGAAAATCGAGAAGGCATTTACACTTTACACTTTTCCCTTACGAGAGTTTAACATCCCTAATTTTTTGGCTAGTAAAAATTAGTTCTTAAAATTATAATTCAATCCCAACTATCAACACGTCATCTGTCTGTGGAACATTCCCTTTCCAGTCATCAAATGACTTTCGTAGTACCTTCTTCTGTTCATCCATATTAACTCCACCTAAAGATTCTATCAGCGAAATCAGATTACTTTGTTGGAACTTCATATTGTCTTTTTCACCAAATTGATCTTGATAACCATCACTACACAAATAGAACTGTTCTCCAGTTTTATAATTGGTCGTTACACTTGGATAAATCTTTTCGTACTGTTTAGAGGTATATCCGATGGTCACTCTTGCTCCTTTAAATATTTCAAATTCTCCATTTGACCTTCTGATAAACATTGGCCTTTTTGCTCCTCCAAAGGTTATTTCTTTTTTAGCTTCATCAATTCTAACAATGGCGATATCCATTCCATCATATACTTTTTCAGCTCTTTTAGAATTCAAAAACTGATACAGTCTAGCATCTAATTCTTCTAATATTTTGGAAGGCTCAACGATCTTATTCTCGATAATGATATTGTTCAATAATATATTCCCGATCATCGTCATAAATGCCGCTGGAACACCATGACCAGTACAATCGGCAGCCACTAGCAACTTGAAATCATCATTTTTATGAAACCAATAGAAATCTCCTGAAATCAAATCTTTTGGCTTGCTCATGATAAAGCCATCTGTGAAATGAGCTAAGATTGACTTTCTACTTCCTAGCATAGCATTCTGAAGCCTACGAGCATAATTTATACTATCTGTTACTTTTTTATAGACTTTAGATAATTGCAGGTTTTGATCAAAAATTCGATCATTCTGAGCCTGCAACTCTTGGCTTTGTTGTAATATTTCTTCTTTCTGCTCTTGAATTTCTTTTGTTCTTTCTTCAATCTTCACCTCCAATTCTTGATTTATACTCATTTGAAGGTTGTGGTTTTCTTGAAGTTGAGCGATTAATTCTTCTTGGGCGTGTTTTTTTAACTCATTAGATATTTTTAGGTCTTGATGAGCGACCTCCAATTCATGATTCTTCTCGGTAAGCTTCGACAGGTAGCGAGTCATCGCAATAACTGCTGGTCTAAAAATCAATAAAGCTTCTAAAAGGATGGTGGTGAGGGTAATGATCAGAATAACAATCTCAATCTTTTTTACAGTCTGAATACGAGAAGTAGATTCAAAATCATATTGGAATGTAATTGAGTTCATTCCTTTCAAAAAGTCTCCTTCATTCATTAAGATTTGGGCTACTAATTTATGTTTGTCAGTATCCAAATCTGATTTTATGAGTGAAAATGCTGCTTCCTCTATCAACTCATAGTTATATTTGATTCCATCAAACATTGTAGTTACATCTGTACTATTCTCCCCTCCTAAACCCATCCCCTCTTTTCTCTCAATCAAGCCATAATGTGAACTACTCCACAACTCAATCACTTGCTCAAATTCTTTTTTGAGGTCAAAATATCTTTCATATTCAGATTCCTTCTCTAATTGTAATGCAAGCTTGGAGATTTTTTGGCTCAACATTCTCTGACGTCCTGAGATGTTGATGACCCTTGCATCTTTTTCTTGTTTACTAAGCACTCCACGGATGATAAGTTGGCTGGTGATACTCATGAGTGCAATTAAACTTAGCGCAATTATGTAAGAGGTGGTGAATCTCTTTTTCGGATTTTTCTGTAAAAAAGTTGCCATTAGTTGTAGGTGTTGCGATGTAAAAAGTTAGTAGACAGTTGATTTGAAGCGAAAAGCATCAGCTACATGTCTCACCATGTAGCTTCCGCCTTATCATACGCAAAACAGCAAAGTATGCTGACTAAAATAAACACTTAGTGTATTATAACACTACTATGAAAAAAGTATCTTAATGATTCAAGAAATCCATTAGATACCCTCTATAATCGTAATAATCTGGATGTTCTAATACCGCTTTACGGTTACGTGGACGCTCAAATGGGATTGGCAATTCATCTCCAATTTTAGCGAAAGGTCCACTTGTCATCATGATGACTCTATCAGCTAAGAAAATTGATTCATCTACATCATGCGTAATCATTACTGCTGTGATTTTCTCTTTTTGCCATACCTCCAAAAGAACATCTTGAAGCTCACCCCTTGTCAATGAATCCAACATTCCGAATGGTTCATCTAGCAATAAAACTTTAGGCTTAAGCGCAAAAGCTCTTGCTATTCCTACACGTTGTTGCATTCCTTGTGAAAGCTCAGTTGCTTTTTTATGGAAATCATTCCCTAGACCAACTTTGTCCAAGTAATACTTACAGATATCAACTTTTTCCTTTTTAGTGGCATGAGGAAAAACTTGTTTTACACCTATAAGAACATTCTGAAGCGCTGTCATCCAAGGGAAAAGACTTGGCGATTGGAATACAACAGCACGGTCAGGACCTGCTCCAGCAATTGGTGTTCCGTCTACCAATACTTGACCTCCACTGATTTCATTCAAACCCGCAATCATTGTGAGTAGCGTAGACTTACCACAACCTGAATGACCAATAATAGAGATGAATTCTCCTTGCTTGATCGACAGCTGAAGATCAGACAATACCGTATAATCTCCTTTAGGTGTCGGGTATATTTTAGTAATATCTTTACAGACTAGCATATCTGGTCTATCATCTTTTAAGATAGATGCCCATGCTTTTTTCTGGATATTTTCTTTTTCTAATAATTCCATGAGTGTAGGGGGTTAAGCTCTTTTTTTAGATTTCATGAATCGACTGAAGAAGCCTGTTGGCATGACAGGTTTCAAGTCTGGTAGTGTATAAGTTTCACCTCCTTCAGCTTTTCGGTTTGCACCGACTTCAATTAAATACTCTAAAATCTCATTTCTGAGGTGCTTATACTCTGGATTTTTATTGATTTCCGCAATCACACGAGGTCTTGCGAAATTGACTTTAAATTCTGGGCCTAATGTCGCTCTTGGACCTGGTGTAAGAGGAATAATCCTGTCGGCCATGATAATTCCCTCATCTACATCATTGGTAATCAGCAAACACGTTTTCTGATCTTCACCCCAAATCTTCACGATTTCTTCTTGAAGTGTGCCACGAGTCAAGGCATCCAAAGCGCTTAGCGGCTCATCCATCAGGAGTACTTGAGGGTTCATCGCTAAGGCTCTGGCCACAGAAACACGCTGTCGCATACCACCAGATAATTCAGTAGGTTTCTTGTCGATGGCATGAGAAAGGTGTACCATTTCTACATACTTACGAATACGCTCGTCCTTTTCTGCTTTAGATGCTTTGGGATAAACTTCATCAATTGCCAATTTCACATTCTGATAAACTGACAACCAAGGAAGTAATGAGTAATTTTGGAATACTACTCCTCGATCTGGACCAGGGCCTGTAATTGGCTTCCCATTCAGAAGTACTTCGCCTTCATCAGGAAATTCTAGCCCGTTAATTAAATTTATGAGGGTTGTTTTTCCACTGCCTGTAAAACCAACAATGGCTAAAAACTCACCTTCTTCTATAGATAGATTTATATCTTTTAAAACTTCAACTTTGTCTTTGCCTGTTCCGAAAGATTTGCTGACGCCTTTTAATTCTAAAAATGCCATAATCTTAATTTTTTGATTCAATAGGACTGTTTGAAGAGTTAACGAAGTGATCTTCAAACTCAGAGATAAAGGATTCTGTTTACTCCAAATGTCCTGCAATTTTGCACTAGACTTTTTGGAAAAGACTGTCCTTGTTCTTTCTTCTTTTGTCTTGACACAAAAGAAGCAAAACGTCAAGGCTATGATGTTTCATCTAATGCCGGTTTATTTGACTGTTAATTGCATAACTTGTTGAATTTATTTCTCAATTCAACAGTTAAACACATCAACAATTCAACACCCTAAGCTACTTCAGCCTTGTTGAAAGACATCATCTTTTGGACGGTCATCATGATACGGTCAAGTAAGAAACCGATCAATCCAATAATGAACATAGCTACGATGATTTTAGCATTTGAATCATTTGCTCCATTTTGGAATTCTTCCCAAACAAATGACCCTAGACCCGGACTTTGAGCCAAAAGTTCAATGGCAATCAATACCATCCATGCTACAGAAAGTGTAATTCTTAATCCTGTAAAAATCATTGGCAAAGAAGATGGTAAAACTACTTTGAAGATGTTTTGACCAACATTCAACTTCAATACTCTTGCTACATTCACGAAATCCTTATCAACAGTAGAAACTCCCATACTTGTATTTACAAGTGTTGCCCACATGGCACAAAGTCCTACCGAAATAAATGAGATCATAAATGATTTATCCATGTCAGAATCTGACATAAGCGTTTTCACAATCATGAAAACTAATAGTAGCCATACTACTGGCGATACTGGCTTAAAGATTTGAATTAACCAGTTAAAAGAGGTTCTAAGTGTACTACTCAAACCGATAATAATACCTATTGGGATTGCAATTAGGGCAGCCAATAAAAATCCTGCAAATACAGTTTTAAGGCTAGTACCAATTTGGTCTACGAAAGAAGGACGACCTGTGTAGGTGATAGGTGCTAAACCTTTTGCCTCTCTTGAAGCATTAGTTTTGGCCACTTTCTTTTCGAAAGCATCTTTCTTGTCGCTAATAATTTCATGGTCTTTCAGAAGTGATAAATAGGCTGTCCATACTTTTGCTGGGGAAGGAAGTGTATTTGGCTGACAGCTTACATCTCCTGAAGCAATACAAGATGCCATAGCTTGGGCTGCTGCTTCACCTTGTTCTGTTCTTGCTTTTTCAATTCTTGAATTAGCTTCTTTGTTGTACAAGAAATCGGCACCTAAATGCCATACCAACAAGAAGAATAAAATAGAAGCTAATGGAAATATCGTTGACTTTACGAAGTTGATTAAATTCTTTTTAGGCTCTTCACCATTAATCAAACGAACAAGAGGTTCTAAGAAACCTAGTCCTGTAAATCTTAAACTGTTTATTACTTTGTCTTTCATCTTTTTCTAGTTTTTGCGTATGTAAAGAAAGATTGTTAGTTGACTTGTCAATTATTTTGTTCTGCTTGGATGAGAGAAAAAGAAGAGGGAGCAGAACACCCTCCCCTTTGTAATCAAGAGTGAATTTTAATTAGATTAAAGCGCATCGTCTTTGTTACCAATCTCGAAGCTTTTCAGATAACCGATAGGATCTTTACCATCGTATTTTACACCATCAATAAAGTCTGTAGTTGGTGTTTTGTAACCATCTGTTGATGGAATTTCTGAAGCTTCTAAGTGTCCTTCTTTCACAAGCAATTCTGCTGCTTGCATCCAAATATCAGGACGGTAAATATCTTTAATAGTACTGTGGTACCAGTCTGCTGGCTTAGTCTCAGGAATTTGTCCCCATCTTCTCATTTGAGTCAAGAACCATACACCATCAGAATAGAATGGGTAAGTAGCATGATGACGGAAGAATACGTTGAAGTCAGGCATTGAACGCTTATCTCCTTTCTCAAATTCGAAAGTTCCTGTCATTGAGTTTGCAATTACTACTGAATCAGCACCTACATATTCTGGCATTGAAAGGATACCTACTGCTTTTGGTCTGTTACCTGGAGTATCCAACCACTTACCTGCTCTGATTAATGCTTTTGTTACAGCCGTTGCAGTGTTAGGGTATTTCTCAGTAAACTCTTTCGTCATTACAAATACTTTCTCTGGGTTATTTTTCCAAACATCATAGTTTGTAGTAACTGGCACACCAATACCTTTAAATACAGCTTGTTGGTTCCAAGGCTCACCTACACAGTAACCGTAGATTGTACCTGCTTCCAAAGTAGCTGGCATTTGAGGTGGAGGAGTTACAGAAAGAAGAACGTCTGCATCTACCTGACCCTGAATGTTATCTGCAGTATAGAAACCAGGGTTAATACCTGCTGCAGCTAACCAATATCTGATTTCGTAGTTGTGCGTAGAAACTGGGAATACCATACCCATTTTGAATGCTTTACCATCGTTTTTATACTCACTAATAACGGGAGCGAGAGCGTCAGCTTTGATTGGGTGAACAGGTTTACCTTCAGCATCTTTTGGCACATGAGGCTTCATTTTTGACCATACGTCATTTGAAACTGTAATACCATTACCATTCAAGTCCATTGAGAAAGGAGTTACCAATTCTGCTTGACGACCAAAACCAGCACCTGCTGCAATTGGCTGACCTGCCAACATGTGAGAACCATCCAACTGACCATCAATTACACGGTCAAGAACGTTTTTCCAGTTTGACTGAGCTTCGATAGTTACATAAAGTCCCTCATCTTCAAAGTAACCTAACTCTTTAGCAATTGCCAAAGGAGCCATATCTGTCAACTTAATGAAACCAAAAGTCAACTGAGGCTTTTCAATTTCCAATTGAACTGTAGAACTTGAATCAAGAGAAGCTTCGCTTGTTTCCTCAGAAGAAGAAGACTTACTTCCTCCACATTGAGTCAATCCTACTAAAAGCATCGACAGGATTGAATATCTAACGATAGGATTTAAGAATAATCTTAACATTTTAGTATGCTTTTTAAATTTTTAGATCAGCTTCCAAGCGATTAAACTTGGAAGCATTTATGTGTTTCTGTTATTTCTTATTGATTATTTAGAGGCAAAGATTTGAGGCTTGAAAGTAAGCATCACCCATGCCCAGTTTTGAGTTTGGCTGCTGTCTCCTCCTTTCAAAATCTCCATTGACTCAGTAGCGAACAACTGAGAGTAACCAACATTTAGTGTTACGTCTTTGCTAAGTTTTCTAGCATAAACTAAGTCAAACTCAGTACCCAAGCTAGCATCAGCTACGGCTCCTTCAGTATCTGTAAATTCAGAAGCACCTAAGAATTGGTGACCGTGAACGATCAAAGCACCAGCTTTTTCACCTAACTTAAATTTCGTTTTTACATAAATATCTTGTAGACCTACATTGCCGTGAGCATTACCTACGTAGAAGTAGTCCATGAAGCCATTGTGAGCGTGGTTTGTACCGTATGCAGGAGTAAACTGAGTGATTTTAGTATCCGTTGCTTCTCTACCTGACAAGTATTGATAACCTACTGTGATTGGCGTAAGAGATGTTTTATAAGTAGCATTCAAGTCAAACATATAAGCATCAACTTCTGAACCTTTGAACTCTCCTGTTTGGTAATATCCTTCTCCAGCAAGCTTAATTCCACCAATTTTTTTCGAGGCTACCAATCCAACAGTTTGTCTGTTACTTACGCTATCTAAAGCAGCTCCGTATGCCCAACCGTCGTTGAAAAGAAGTGCAGAAACTCCTCCTCCTTCAAAATCTTTATGTACCCACAGGTATTGCATTGTTTTATAGTTAGCTACATCATAAGCAGTACCTACCAATTTTGCTGGCTCAGCAATTGTACCACTTTGGTTATAAGCAAAACCTGCATGGATTTTCAATTTAGACTCCGCATCTTCGTATTGGAACAATGCAGCATCGTGTCTACGACCTTGTTGCGCCCATTCCAAACCACCTAGGAATCTTTGATTATCATATGAAATGATCTGACGACCTACTTTCAATCCAAATTTGCTAGTGAAGTTGTATTTCGCCCAAGCTTCACTGATAGCTGTCATTCCGTTGTCATCCTTAAAGATTTGACCAGTCTCACCCCAAATACGGATGTCTTGAAGTGTAAACTTTAATTGTAGTTTGTCTTTCTTATAATCGAAATACAAACGTGATCTTTGTTCTGTAAATAAAGCAGCATCTACATCTTCTGCTGTCAATTTCTTAAATCCGTTTCTGTACTCTGTTCTTGGTCTTACTTCAGCAGTAATAGACAACTGCGCATTAGACTCTAGTGCAAAAAGTAATAGTAGCGATCCGATTAGGAAAAAAAGCTTTTTCATCTTAAGCAATAGTTTGTTTAGTGAATAAGTATTATTACGTACCAACACTACAAACATAAGTAAGCTTAATTTTAATACTTAGCACTTAACACAGCCTAATACAAGCTTTTACAACAAGTAAAAAACTGCATTTACGCATTTTCAATGAATAAAACACTGATTAACAAGCTAAATACATTAGAGAAACATTATACGTATAAATAACTAGAAGTACCTAAATCGAATAAAAAATCAGTAATTTTTTCAATAAAATTGATTCAAGTTTCAATACAACACTTAATAATTTAGGTAAAACCACATTTTTAACAGTAAAAAACTAAGTCATTAACTTACATTTTACGTAGTTTTAAATCAGCTATTTAAAAATATTAATACACTAAAAATAAGGTTATTAAGATTAAAAACTGCGAAATAACATATTTACACACAACTATTCACATGTTTATAAATGCCCTATAACACCACTCGTTATGATTATAGTCGCTACTATTGTAAGTATAAACACTTAGTTATTATACGCAATGAAAAAAGAAGCTCTATATCTTGAAAAGGCAACGAGTATTAACCTCTTTAGCCTTAAAACAGTCCAAATGAAAACATTCCACCTTAGCTGGATTGCTTTCTTCTTATGTTTTTTTGGGTGGTTTTCTCACGCGCCACTCTTAAACTCAACAATTGGTCCTGACCTAGACCTTACTAAAGCTCAAAAAATCACAGCATTTATAGCTTCTGTAGGGGTTACTATTTTCGCACGTTTATTTATAGGTAACCTTTGTGATAAAATAGGACCAAGAAAAAGCTATGTTTATCTACTTCTTTTTGGAGCCGTAGTTGTTTCCGCTTCATCATTCGCAAACTCATGGGAAACTTACTTAGTTTCTAGAATGGCAATTGGAGTTATTGGAGCTTCATTTGTAATTACTCAGTACCATACTTCAGTAATGTTTGCGCCTAATGTAGTAGGTATTGCCAATGCTACAACTGCAGGTTGGGGTAACCTTGGTGGAGGTGTTACACAAGCTGTTATGCCACTTATTGCTTCTGGTATGTTAGCTTTTGGCTTTGCGGAGTCAGAACTATCAAAATGGAGACCTGCCATGTTTGTTCCTGCTGCAATTATGCTAGTTGTGGCATTCTTATACTGGAAATACACTACTGATTGTCCTAAAGGTAATTACGAAGACCTACCTAATGAAAGACCTCAAGCAAAAGAAGGAGAATCTAGCTTATTTGTTTCTGCAATGAAGGATAAAAGAGTTTGGATACTTTTCTTAATGTATGCAGGTTGTTTCGGTATGGAACTATTTGTAAACGGTAGAGCTGCTACTTATTACCAAACTCAATTCGAACTTTCTGAAACGACAGCTGGGCTTATTGCTTCGTTATTCGGTTTGATGAACCTTTTCGCAAGATCTATGGGTGGATGGTTAGGTGACCGTTTCTCTGTAAAAGGAGGATTGAAAGGTAGAGTAAAATGGTTAGCTATCGTAATGGCTGTTGAAGGATTGGCACTTATCCTATTTTCTAGAATGGATGTTCTTCCTTTTGCCATTATCACAATGATTACATTCTCATTATTTGTACAGATGGCTGAAGGTGCGACCTACTCAGTTGTTCCATTTATCAATAAAAAAGCTTTAGGAGCTGTGGCAGGTATCGTAGGTGCAGGAGGTAATGTAGGTGCCGTTTGTTATGCTCAGTTCTTATTAAGAAGTGGTTCTTCACTTCAAGATTGTTTCCTTTACTTCGGACTCATTGTAATTGCTATCGGATTCTTAGGTCTTACAATTAAGTTTAGTCAAGAAGACGAAGACGCTGCTGTAGAGGAGCAAAAACGCTTAGAAGCATTAGAAGCTGAATTAAAAAAGAAAGAAGGCGTCATCGCATAAATATATATACAACACAACACTACTTAAACACTTTTAAAGGCTATCCAATTATTTGGATAGTCTTTTTAATTAAAAAAGCATTCTAAATGAGGGGATATATTTAGAATGCTTTTTTTCATTTACCGAAGAATGTTACTTTTCTTCATTCTCATCAAACCAACTGCTGTACATTACATAATTATTCGCAGTTCTTTCAAAAACGGCTCTCAATCGGTCATCTAATGGCTTAATCTTTTTAGCAGGCATTCCAGCATACAAGTATCCTGACTCACAAATCGTATTTTCCAATACGACTGCTCCTGCCGCAATAAAACATCCTTCCTGAACAACTGCTTTATCCATTACAATAGCTCCCATTCCAATAAGAACATTGTCTTCAATTGTACAACCGTGTACCAAAGCATTATGACCTATTGATACATTGTTTCCAATTGTTGTAGCCGCTTTTTCATAAGTACAGTGAATTACTGCACCGTCTTGAATATTGGTTTTGTTTCCGATTCGAATACTATTAACGTCTCCTCTAACGACAGCATTGAACCAAACACTACATTCTTTGCCCATTACAACATCACCAACAATAGTGGCATTATCAGCAATAAAACAATCCTCTTCCCATTTTGGCTCTATTCCTTTTACGGCTCTGATTACTGGCATAACATTCACTTATTTAGTTTAAAAGATATGTGTTGTGGACATTCTGTTTACCATTGTTAAGAGTCTGGTAAAAATCTATGAGTGAATATAATTAAGTATAGATAGAAAACACTGAAAAATTATTACTTTTGCACGTTGGAGTCTTACAAAAAGGCTTTAAACAATCTATAGATCTAAAAGAATTACAAAAGCAGATACAAATGGCAAGAGTTCTGACGGGTATCCAAAGTTCTGGTACTCCACACCTCGGGAATATTCTAGGAGCGATTAAACCTGCAATCGAAATGTCTAAAGACCCTAAAAATGAGTCTTTATTCTTCATCGCAGACCTTCACTCTATGACAAGCATCAAAGATGCTGAAGTATTGAGAGAAAATACTTACTCTGTAGCGGCAGCATGGCTTGCTTTCGGTTTTGATACAGACAAAAACATTTTCTACAGACAATCAAGAATCCCTGAAGTGGCTGAACTATCATGGTACTTAAACTGTGTAACGCCATATCCGATGCTTGCAAATGCTCACTCATTCAAAGATAAAGCTGATCGTTTGTCGGATGTAAACTCAGGTTTGTTTACATATCCTGTACTTATGGCTGGTGATATTATCCTTTATGATGCTGAAAAAGTTCCTGTAGGAAAAGACCAAAAGCAACATTTGGAAATGACTCGTGATATCGCAAAAACATTCAACCGTATATACGAGGAAATCTTTGTTTTACCAGAAGAATCTATCAATGAAAATGTGATGATTGTTCCTGGTACTGACGGACAGAAAATGAGTAAATCTTACGGAAACTTCATCAATATTTTCCAAACGGATAAGAAGCTTCGTAAGAATGTAATGCAGATTGTAACTGATTCTACACCTCTTGAAGAGCCAAAGAATCCTGATACTTGTAACGTATTCACTTTATATAAACTATTAGGTACTGAAGAGCAAATCGAAGACCTAAGACAAAAGTATTTGGGTGGCAACTACGGTTATGGCCATGCAAAACAAGCTTTGTTCGAGCTAATCGTTGAGACTTATAAAGAAGAAAGAGAAAAGTACGATTACTACATGAACAATTTAGATGAGCTAGAAAAAACACTTCAAATTGGAGAGGAAAAAGCTCGTCAGATTGCTCAGAAGAAATTAGCTCAAGTTCGTAAAGCTGTTGGAGTAGGACGCTAAGTTCCTCTATCAGTTTACGATTGATATTGAAACAAATAGTTTCTATTTTAGAGGAAGCTTCTTGAAATATTCAGGAATCTTCCTCTGTTTATCTAATTAGAACCTGAAGATTAAAATATAAAAGCATATATAATGAAGTTTACAGCCTCAACTTCCACGATTCTTAAACAGATTTCTTCACTTAACGGAGTAATCCCTAGTAATCCGAATCTTCCGATTTTGGAAAACTTCTTATTCGAGATTAAAGAAGGAAATCTTAAAATTACAGCTTCAGATCTACAAACTTCGATAATCGCTGAAGTTCCTGTAGAGGCTGATCAAGACGGAAGCATCGCAATTCCTGCAAAAATGCTTGCAGATACATTGAAAAACCTTCCAGAGCAACCTGTAACTTTCGAAATTGACTTGGAAACTTATACAGTTTCGATCAATTCAGATAATGGTTTGTATAAATTAGCAGGTGAAAATGCAGAAGATTTCCCTGAAATCCCACAATTAGGCCGTGTGGATACTATGGAGATCGAAAGCAATGTACTTCTTGATGCACTAGGATACACGCTATTCGCAACTTCAAATGATGAAATGAAGCCTGCAATGAATGGTGTTTTCTTAAATATCAACTCTTCTAATGCTGACTTTGTAGCATCTGACAGCCACCGTTTGGTTCGTTACAGAAGAACTGATATTCAGTCTGAATACGAGACATCAATTATCATTCACAAAAGAGCACTTTCATTGTTGAAAAACAACTTGCCATCAGAAGGTGAGGCTGTTAAAATTGAATTCAACGATCAAAATGCTTCATTCACATTTAGCAATGTTCAATTGATTTGTCGTTTGATTGATGAGCGTTTCCCTGATTATGAAAACGTAATTCCGTTGAACAACAACAACCTTGTAACTTTGGACAGAGCTGCGATGTTGAGCTGTTTGAAGCGTATCGCAATCTATGCAAACAAGTCTACAAACCAAGTTCGTTTCAAGATTGAAGGAAATGAAGTAGTTGTTTCTGCAGAAGATATCGATTTCTCAAACGAAGCAAAAGAGCGTTTGTACTGTGAGCACGAAGGAGATGATTTGGAAATTGGTTTCAATGCCAAATTCTTAATCGAGATGTTGAACAACATTCACTCTGACAAGGTAACTTTGAAACTTTCTGAGCCAGGAATGGCCGGTTTGATGGTTCCTACTGAAATTTCAGAAGAAGAAGATTTATTAATGCTAGTGATGCCAATCATGCTTCACAACTACGCTTACTAGGTCTTAAATGATAGATTAAGTTAAAAGCTCTTACATTTCTAGTCTATAGAAAAGTAAGGGCTTTTTTATTTATTCAGAACCATTAGCAAAACAATTCATGTTTACGGAACGAACAAGACAAAGCTTCTTTAAACATGAAACTAATAAACACACTAGGGCTATCATTTATCATAGTCACTTCAGTTCTACTCACATCATGTTTTGACTCTAAGCAAGAGCAAAAGAAAGTAGACAGTATTGAATTGAAAGACGGTGCTGACATCTCAAGCGAAGGTGAGAAAACGCGTGGAAAGTATCGTAAAAAACTCGTTAAAGGAAAAGAATTCAATGCCTGTCTTCCAAATAAAATGGGAGATTACAAAATCACTTATACCCAAGAAAAGCTCGGCATGATTCAAGCAGTCGTCTCTGAAAAAGGAGATGATGTAGCTACCATAACCGTTGCTGACCTACTCGACACTCCTCAGAATATTGAAAAATACACCTCTTCTACTCAAGATTTGAAAGGTTACCCAATGCTCTCAAAGGGTAGCAAAGGTACTGCTATTTTGGTCAGTGATAGATTCCAAGTACAAGTCAGATCAAAGTCCGATTCATTTACAGAAGCAGACCGAATTGAAGTACTCTCACAAGTAGATCTCAATCACCTTGCACAACTCAACTAATCATACTTACTCATTAAAATTGAAGAAATTATGGGATGGTTTTTTAAAGAAAATCCAGAAAAAATAGCAAGTATCATCAATGATCTACCTAGTTCGGGATTAACTGTGATGAGCTTGAAAGTACTAGATAGTATTGTTCCTGGGCAATGGACAAACCCGACAAACTTTGATCAAATGATTCGTGATATCACAGGCGATGATGATGAATCCTATTTAGCAGATGTAAAAGAAAGAGTCTTCCAACTCTATAATGAAGAAAAAGAAGGTTATCAGAGTGCCATTTGGATTTATAATACCATTGAATCAATTGACACTGCAGTTGGTTCTGCTGCCATGTCTGACAAACTGGGAGAAAAAGTAAAACTCCTATCTTTTCTAAAATACTTAACTCCAAAAGCAGAATCAGCACAAAAATTCGACTTCGCATTAAAAATCATAGGTGAACTGATTGCATTCACTAAAACGAATGGTATTCCTGGTGATGGGATTGTAGATTTTGTAAAAGCATTTGGTCATTATGCCGGAAATGCAAAAATCAGAATGGCTGGTATCATTTGTTTTGATGGAATTCTGCCTTTAGGAGTTGACTTTGTGCGTTCAGCAACTGATGCATTGGATGGGCTAAGTGCTGACGAAGCAGATAAGAATTCATCATTCTCCAAATTCAAAGATATCATTCCGGGTGATTCTACCGATGATAAACTAGGTTATGTAAAAAAAGGATTGGCTGGAGTTGGCGATTCTCTCAATGGTTTTGTTTCTGATAATGGAATTACGCAAGATAAGATTTTAGGCAGTGTAAACCGCTTCATTGATAAAGCCGACACCAAGCTAGATATGCTTTCTGCTTTTATTGATGTTTCCTCAGATTACTATGCCCATACAGGAAAACAATCTGTCGTCGAACAAATTATTAATAGAGCAGCAGGAGAAGTTTAATTCAAACCTGATAAAATAAAGTCCCATTTCTAAGATAGATATGGGACTAATATTGAATAGAAACATTTTTTAGAAAAGTCTAAGGTCTAAGGTCTAGGGCCTCTACCTCTTTTTCCTTTTTGTTCTTCAGCTAATTCTTTAAATGCTATAAATTGTTCTTCAGTAAGGATTTTTTCCATTTCCGACTCAAAACTCTCTCTTTCCTCTTCCATCTGAGCTCTTATTTCAGACCTATCTGCACCACTCTCTCTGAGCTCAGTCATTTTCTCCATTTGTGCAAAAAATAAGTCATAAATCTTATCTCCTTGCTCTTCTGTTAATTCAAGAGCCTTTGTTAATTGAGCTGTTCTTCTTTCTGCGGCTTCTTTAGGATCAAGATTAGGACGTTGAGCACATGCCACAAATGTTGAAAAAATAGAAGCCAAACCAATAAGCGTTACTATAAATTTCTTTTTCATATCTCATCTATGTTTTATTTCTGAAGTAAAAATGGGAAATGCTTATTTCCTTATGAAAAAATTTCAACGAATGGGCATTTATTTTCAATGAAAAAGAAAAAAGGCCGGTTGAAACCTCAACTGACCTTCTAATTATTTATATATCTACTTTTTGAGTAAAGTGTAATTTTTATATCCACCGATCAACCTACCTCCTAGTAAATTTCGCTCTACCCAAATAATAATTCTATACTTCAACTTTTCATGTTTCCGTATTGGTCTACCAATCACTATTGGTCCATCATAACGAAGATCGTCTTGCCAATCTAATTCCTTAATGCGTTCACTCATAACCTTCGGATGTGTACCCTTGAATTCTAGAGTTCTATCCATTCGGCCATAATCGAAAACATCTTGAGTAAATTTCTTTAATGTCTCTTCAGTTACCTTCCTGTAAGCATTGGCAAAAGTGAGTCTTTTTGTCAACATCACTTTAGGGGGTCTCACCCAGCCATAGTGATAAATATTAGCGTCAATCTTTACGACATTTAGCTTTGAAGAACCCTCTTTTTTTGCATAACTAAATCCATCAAAATTAGGGATTTTTCTAAATGATTGAGCATCTCTGAAAGAATGGATTTCAGGCTTATTTCTAATAATTCGAATCTCGTAAGGATACCAACAATGGTCTCTGAAGTAGTGTTTATAGTCTCCCCAAAAATGAAAATAGCTAAACAGAAAACCGTCTACTTCTTCATCATTGAGGTGTTTTTCACAAGCATTCTTTATTGTTTGTTTATCTTTTTCATGGACAACTTCATCCCCTTGAATATAAAATAGCCAATCTCCAGTACATGCCTCTTTAGCAATATCAGTTTGATGTGCGTATTCCGTTCCTCCTGTAAATTTTTCGAAATCCCATTTGGTATGAATGATTTTAATTTTATCAGAACCAATACTTTGTATCAGTTCTAAAGAATTATCGTCCTCATCTCCTTCTCCCAATGCAATTACAAACTCATCTACTAAATCTAGAATCGAAAGAATAGATTCTTTGATCGGGTAATATAACTTGGAGGTATTCCTCAAGAAAGTAAAGCCACTTATCTTCATCTGATTCCCAAAAACTTCTTAACTACCAAATTGAAAGTTAATCACTTCCAATTCTTTTTTTTTTAAAATCTTATTTCTTTATTAATACATAAAAATAGAGACTGCCTAACACCCAGATCAAGACAGTCTCTATTCAAACTTAGATAAATTACTCACTAACTAATTCGTAATTCTTATATCCACCGATTAATCGGCCTCCTAAAAGATTTTGTTCAACCCATATGATCATCCTATATTTTAACTTTTCATGTTTTTGTATAGGACGTCCAATAACAGTAGGACCACTGAAGCGAAGATCGTCTTTCCAATCTAGCTCACTCCTTTTTTTATCCATTACTTTTGGGTGAGTGCCTTTAAACTTTAAAGTTCTATCCATTCGCCCATAATCATATGTGTCTTGAGCGTATTTTTGGAACTCATCATTTACATAAGCAGCTCCCCTATGTGTATGGTTAAAATATTTAGCCTTTTTCAACATCAACTTTGGAGGACGTACCCAACCATAGTGATATATGTCCGCATCAATTTTTACAACCTTAAGTTTATATGTATTTTCTTTTGTACGATAGCTTAATCCATCAAAATTAGGCATTCTTCGGAAAGACTGTGCTGATTCATACGAATGAATATCCTTATCATTTCTTATTATTCTTATTTCATCAGGATACCAACAATGATCTCTCCTATAGTGCTCATAGTCACCAAAGAAATGCATATACCTAAACAAAAAACCTTCGACTTGTTTATCATCTAAGTATTTTTCACAAGCTGCCCTGATATTTGAATGATCTTTTTCATGTACTAATTCATCACCTTGTAAATAGAACAACCAATCACCTGTACACGCTTCTTTAGCTATATCTGTTTGGTGTGCGTGCTCCATACCTCTAGGGTACTTTTCGATGTCCCAAACTGTATTTATTATCTTAATTTTATCAGATCCTATACTCTGAATAACTTCAAGAGTATTATCATCCTCATCGCCTTCACCTAGAGCAATTACAAACTCATCTACCAAGTCTAGTATAGAAAGTATAGATTCCTTGATAGGATAATAGAGCTTAGATGTATTTCTTAAAAAAGTAAATCCGCTTATTTTCATTTTAAAAAAGTATTATTCTGAATTACATTTTTTGCATTGATTGAAGCTTATGATAAACTCCTTTTTGTAATAGTAAATGATCGTGTGTACCTTTTTCAACTATCTCTCCGTCCTTAATCACTACAATTTCATCTGCATGCTGAATTGTACTTAGTCGGTGCGCAATAACCAAAGATGTACAATTTTGCATTAAATATTCCAATGCTTTCTGAACTAGCTTCTCTGACTCTGTATCAAGTGCAGAAGTTGCTTCATCTAGAATTAAGATTTGAGGTTTTTTGAAAATCGCTCTAGCGATACTCAACCTTTGGCGCTGCCCTCCAGAAAGTTTCATTCCTCGATCGCCAATATTTGTATCATAACCATCTTCCATTGCCATAATGAAATCATGGGCATTAGCTATTTTCGCTGCTTCTATTACTTCTTCCCTACTAGCATTTGATGTGCCAAAAGCTATGTTATTAAAAATGGTATCATTAAAAAGAATAGATTCTTGAGTTACAATACCCATTTTCTCACGAAGGGAATGTAATGTGAAGTCTTTTACATCCTCACCATCAATTGTGATTTTACCTTCAGTAGGATCATAAAAACGAGGGATTAAATCCGACAAGGTAGATTTTCCTCCACCAGAAGGACCTACCAAAGCGACCGTTTTTCCTTTTGGAATATCAAGATTTATATTTTTAAGAACCTTTTTATCTTCATATGCAAAAGATACATTCTCTAAAGAAACCTTATCATCAAATACCTCAAGCGTCTTCGCGTTCTCTTTATCTTTGATTTCGATTTCTACATCCAACATTTCAAGAATACGATCACCTGCTGCAAGACCTCTTTGAATATTCCCTATAGCTCCAGCAATTGCTTTTGCTGGGTTCAATACTTGAGTAAATAAAGAAATGTATGCAATAAATTCTGAACCTGTCAGACTAGCATCTGTAAGTACTAAACTTCCACCTTTTATAATCAAAATAGAAATAAATACACCTCCCATTACTTCTGAATAAGGTGAAGCCAATTCTCTACGGCTTGCCTCCTTTTGGAATGAGCGGACATATCTTTTATTCTCTACCTCATATTTTTCCTTCATGTAGCTTTCAGAGTTGAAAGCTTTCACAACACGCATACCCCCTATCATTTCATCCAAGATAGACAATAGGTTTGCCGCCATTTCTTGTGTTTTCTTAGAGTGCCTTTTGAGCTTCTTGGCTATAAATGAAATTGCACCTCCAGAAACTGGAATAAGAATAAAAGCGAATAGCGTTAAATCTGTTGAGATATTAAAAAGAGCATAGAAAAAGATAATCAGCTGTATCGGCTCTTTAAAAAAAGTTGTGATACCATGCATAATAGCCCCTTCTACTGCTTGTACATCATTCGTTGCTCTAGACATCAAATCTCCTTTACGAGCAGAACTAAAAAAGGCATTATCCATCAAAACTACCTTATCAAAAATAGATGATCGAATTCTAGCAACAGTTCTAGCACGCATCCATTCTCTTAAACGAGCAGTAGCATATCTTAGTAAGTTTGATAAAAGTGAGAAAATCACCGTTGTTCCACACACATAATATAGAACTTTCATTTTGGCATCATCTCCTCCTTCCGCAATCATCTGATTAAGAAACTGATACCCATAAGCTTTCCAGTTTGTAAGATCATACCATTCGAAATCGCCCAAAACCATGAGTTTTTCAGGCTTAGCTGAGTCTCCTAAGCTATTGAAAATGGTATCTAGAACGGGCATGATCATAGCGAAGTTCGCTACGCTAAAAATACTTCCTAAAATTGATAACAGGATATATGGAGTTAAAAACCCTCCTATAGGTTGAGCAAACTGTAATAACCGTTTGAATGTCTTCATATTAATATATCATAATTATGCATCTTAAAAATGCAATAATTTTCACCTTCGCAAAGGTAGTATTTTTTAGAAGTAAATGCTGATATTCTTACTGAATGCCTTTATTTAGCTACTAAAGTAAAACTACATCCTTCCAAAACTAAAAACCTTTACATTTTTAATATTCGGAGAATCTTTTATAATTAGGAACAATCTTATGATATTTGTGATGTGTTAGTATTGAGCTGTGCTAAGATATATTTTCAAGCTTTTTAAATGATTGACAATCGAATTTCTAACTGATTTTGACATTACCTAAAATTACCGCAATTATCCCGACCAAAAATGAAGAACATAATATAAGAGAGGTTCTTGAGTCTGTTTCTTTTGCAGATGAAATTATGGTTGTAGATTCATTTAGTACAGACCGTACTGTTGAAATCGCTAAAGAATACACTGATTTCATTTTACAGAGAGAATATGAAAACTCTGCATCTCAAAAAAACTGGGCAATTCCTCAAGCTACACATGAATGGATTGTTTTGGTCGATGCAGATGAAAGAGTTACCAAAGAACTTGAATTGGAAATAAAAGAGATTCTTAAGGGCGATAAACTCAAAGCTGGTTATTGGATATACAGAAGAAATCACTTTTTAGGTAAGGAAGTTAAATATAGCGGATGGCAAAATGATAGAGTAATCAGATTATTTCAGAAAAGTAAGTGTAGGTATGAAGACAAGCATGTACATGCTGAAATAATTGCAGATGGAGAAGTTGGCAAGTTAAAAAATAGACTCATTCACAATACCTATGTGAGTTTTGATCACTATTTAGCCAAATTAAACCGCTATGCAGCTTGGCAAGCTGAAGACTATTCGGATACTCAAAAAATCACTTTTTATCATCTAGGAATTAAGCCTGCTGTTCGTTTCTTTAAACATTTCATCCTTCAAAGAGGATATAAGGATGGTATGATTGGATTTATTATTGCTTATTGTCAATCATACGCTGTAGCTAGTCGCTACATCAGACTCTGGATTTCACGAAATACAAATAAAAAGTAATCTGTCTGCTTTCATCTACTTTTAAAAGTACATAAGCAACAAAACGTTTACTCTGAATTTTTACATACAATTTTTAGTACTTAGTCCTACAGAAGCTTTCATGAATATATTACATATAGCCACATCTATGACATGGCGAGGGGGAGAGAGACAGGTTTACTATTTGATGGAATCCCTATCAACTCAAAGCATCAACCAACATTTACTTTGTTCTGAAAACTCTGAAATATCTAGTAGAGTCAATACATCTGTTGCTACAACACACGTAAAACCAAAACCTAGTAGCATAAGCTTGAGCTGGGCTAAAGAAGTAAAACGAATTTGTCAAACTCAAAAAATTGACATTATTCATGCTCATGACTCTAAATCACAAACTTTTGCTGTGTTGGGTAATGCCTTATTTAACATCAACATACCTGTAATTTTAACCAGAAGAGTATTGTTCCCCGTGAAAGGGAAGCTCTCACTTTTCAAATACAATCACCCATCAATAAAAAAAATTATTTGTATTTCTTCAGCAGTACAAAAAGAAATGCAGAAAACGCTTAAGGTTGATAAAACTATTATCATCCCTAGCAGCATAGACACTCACAAATTTGAAACTACTGAAAAAAAGGATTTTAACTTAATAGAAAATAAAACAAAAATTGGATACGTAGCTGCTCTTACTGAAGAAAAAGATCATAACACTTTTATAGAGACAGCTAACTTAATATTACAAAACAGAGATGATGTTCATTTTTATATTGTAGGCAGTGGAAAGTTGGAAAAAGAAATTCAAACTAAAATTGCAGAACTAAACTTAACAGAACATATTTCTCTTACAGGATTTATAAAAGAAATAGATGCATTTATACCTCAATTAGATCTTCTACTTTTTACTTCTTTATCGGAAGGCTTAGGCTCTACTATTCTTGATTTCTTTTTGTGCAAAAAGCCTGTTGTTTCGACTAAATGTGGAGGAAATGAAGATATTGTCTTCCATCGAAAAACGGGAATGTTAGCAGAAAAAAAAGACTCAAAAAGTCTAGCTAAATATGTTGAAGAAGTTCTAAATAATGAATCACTAAAAGAAGAAATTATTGAAAATGCATATAAGCTTGTAAAACAAAAGTACTCCCTAAATAACATCAGTAAAGAAACACTAAAAGTTTATACTGATTCTCTAGGCTAGTACCGAGTATAAATAACTATCACATCAATGAATCGAAAGGAACTTATTACAATTATTATCTCATATTACAAAGAAATAGAAAACCTCAAACTTGTTCTAGATGCTTTAAATAATCAATCTGACCATAGATTTGAAGTTATTATTTCTGAGGATGACCAAAATACTGAAACAATTACCCAGCTTACTCTTTTTAGAGAAAAGTATTTTTTCAAGATTCATCATGTCAATCAAGATATTGATGATGGATTTAGAAAAAATATTATGCTGAATAAATCTATACTGACTTCAACTACTGAGAATATTGTTTTTATAGATGGTGATTGTATTCCTCACAAACACTTTGTGAAAAATTATATCAAGAACTTTAAAGACAACGTCATTCTTTTTGGAAGAAGAGTCAACTTAGGGGATACTCTTACTTCAAAAATAAAGTCATCCAAAAAGACATCATTCTCTCTGGCTTCTCTTTTATTTTCAGATTCTTGGAAAGTTAAAGAAGGGATTTACTCTCCTAATTTCTCAATTATGTTCTCTAAAAAGCAAAAAGGTTTATTAGGCTGCAACTGGGGCATAAAAAAGAAGCACTTATTAGAAGTTAATGGCTTTGACAATGATTATGTACTCCCAGCAGCTGGAGAAGACACCGATATTGAGTGGAGATTGAAACAAATTGGAATTAAAATGGAATCAATAAAGAACAAAGCAATTGTTTACCATTTATTTCATGATAATTCAAGAAAGCCTGAAAATGAGGCTAAAAATGCAAAAATGTTGCAAGGTAAAATAGATGCAAAATTAGCTTTTTGTAAAAATGGCCTGAATCAAATTGATATTAAAGAGCCTGTTCTTGGGTAATGAAAGTTAGTTTAATTATCTCCACCTACAATTCTCCAGATTCTTTAGCTTGTGTTCTTGAAAGTATAAAAAATCAAATCACGAAGCCATATGAAGTAATTATTGCCGATGATGGCTCTAATTTTGAAACAGCAAATCTTATTCAAAACTTCAGAAAACAGAACTTTACAATTAAGCACTGTTGGCAAGAAGATAAAGGATTTCGATTAGCTAAAATTAGAAATAAAGCAATCGCACAAGCTAAAGGAGACTATATTATTTTCATTGATGGAGATATAATTTTGCACCCATCATTTATAAAAGACCATAAAACATGGGCCAGAAAGAACTTCTTTTTACAAGGTTCAAGGGTTCTTCTGTCAGAAGAAAAATCTAGTACTGTCAAAAAGGAAGGACTTACCCCAATACACTACTTTAGCAAAGGAATTAAGAATAGATTAAATACTATAAACTCAACCTTATTAGCTAAAATTTTCACTAAAAAAGGTCTCTCATTCGATAAAGCAAAAGGCTGTAATATGAGTTTCTGGAAGAAGGATTTACAAAAAGTTGGAGGCTTTAATGAAAAGTTTATTGGTTGGGGAAAAGAGGATAATGAATTAGCGATTAGACTTATCAATAACAGTGTTAGAGGTATTAAACTTAATTTCGCAGCAAATACATACCATTTGTATCACCCTATGAACACTAACCCTAACATTGAGAAAAACATCCAACTTTTAAAAGAAACAGTGAACAGAAAACAAAATAAGATTGGATAAAAAAGCTAGAGTTACCTTAATAACCCTAGCTTTTTTATTCTAGATAAACTGTTTCCTTAAAAAGAACTTAATGTCTTTTGCTAAAAACTTCGTTTTCTCTGTTTTTGAAAACTCAGGTCGATCTTTTTTATCTAACAGCTTAAACACAGAGTGACCTTTTAATCTAATCCATGTTCTTGACGTTTTTCTATCAATAGCATCTATCACAGAGCCAAGATCCAATACATGTTTATTATAACCTTGATTCCACAATCTTTTAGCTACAACATTTGAAGCCGCTCCAGCTGATGTAATAATTAAGTCAACTTCTTTTACATTTTTCTCCACACTTGGCCACCAATCATCTATTGTAGAGTAGGCATTTTTTCTTGGTGTTTCTACATAAATATCAATTTTCCCATACAACTTTTCAGCACTTGATTTAGGAACTCCACCAATGAACATTTTCTTCTTAGGGCGGATATATTTATCTAAAAATGACTTTATTTTTTTAGGTTGAAAAACTGTAAGAGTTGAGAAGAAAAAATGATTCTCAAAAACTTTTTTTTCATTAAAATTGAATTCTTCTGATATGAAAGATTCAATCTTTTTATTAGCTCCAAATGGTTCATAAACCCCTTTAGAAATACTTTTCTCTAAAGGAGGATGAAAAGGCGCTGCTATCAAATAATCAGGATTATCTATTTTAAAAGCCTCTAAAAGTTCTTTTTTATATGCAGGACTACCAATATGGTTACGGGTACTTTCCCCCATCATTAACAAAAACTCCCCATCACCAAATCTTGAAAAAAACACTCTAGAAGAGCTATCAAGACGTTTCTTTAGGTAATAAAGACTTTCCTCACATGACTTTATTTTCAACTCTGCATTTTGATATTCAGTATCTTCTGAAAAAGATTTAATTAGATATTTTAATGTCATTCTTTAAAAAAGTTGAATTGGAAAATTCTTCGTTTCCTAAAAAATATCTGGTCCGTGATATGGCTTAACCCAAAAGTTGTTATAACCTTCTCCAATCTCAACGGTCACTTTGTTAAGTGACATCAATTCTAAGACAGCCAAGAAATTAAATACGACTGCTACCTTATTATATTGTTTTCGGATTAGATCAATGAATTCGATCTTTTCTTCAACTTGAAGACGTTCTAATAGATTAGTTTTTTGCCCTTCAAGAGTATATGGATAAGGAACAACTTCATGACGTCTAGGATTATCATCTTCTTGCATAAACCTCTTCATCGCCCCTTGGTAAACTCTCAAAAGCTTATATAAAGTTACATCTTGTAGTTCTGCTTCAACATCTGTAAGCTTCTCTATTTCTTTCAATTCGTCTGGAATGTTACCTCGTTTAATTCGGTTAAGCATTCCTCCTTCCCATTCTTCAAGTACACCAATTACAGATTTGTATTTTTTATATTCGAGTAGATGTTTTACAAGCTCTTCACGAGGATCTATTTCATTTCCTTCCTCATCAATTTCTACTCTTGGTAATAACATTTTTGCCTTGATTCTCATCAACGTAGAAGCCATCAGAATAAACTCACTCGCTACTTCGATATTCATTTGTTCGAGATGAGATAAATATTCCATAAAATCATTGGTGATCTTATAGATCGGAATATCATAAATATCAATTTCATCTCTCTGAATGAAGAATAGCAATAGGTCAAAGGGACCTTCGAAAAGCGGTATTTTTATTTCGAAACTCAAGACAGCAGTTTAAAGGAAACAGTGATTATTTCATAAAAATAAGCAAAATAATCCTATCATCTATTTTTAAAGGAGTTACACTTAAAGAAAAAAATAAGTCACCCCAAATTTTCGGAGTGACTCATGTATAATCTTAATCGATTCTATCTAATTATTTTTTTGCAAAATACTTGTAAAATAAAGCGATAGTCTCGATTCCTTTATGGTAAAGCTCAACTTCAAAGCTCTCATTTGGTGAGTGAATTGCATCTTCATTCAAACCAAATCCCATCATGATTGAGTCCAAGCCCAATTCATCTTTGAACATTGGTACAATTGGGATACTACCACCACTACGTACAGGAATTGGCGTTGTTCCGAAAGACTCTTCATAAGCGTTACTTGCTGCTTTATAAGCTTCAGAATCTGTAGGAATTACTGCAGGGTAACCTCCGTGATGAGCCGTAACTTTAACTGTAGTTCCTGCCGGTGCTAAAGACTCAAAATGTTTTGCAAATAGCTCTGAGATCACTTCCCAATCTTGCCCTGGTACCAAACGCATTGAGATTTTTGCATAAGCTTTTGAAGGAATTACGGTTTTAGCTCCTTCTTCAGTGTATCCACCCCAAATACCATTTACATCTAAAGATGGACGAATAGAAGCTCTTTCATTTGTAGAATAACCTTCCTCACCAAATACATCTTTGATATCGAGTGCCGCTTTATAAGCATCTAAGTCAAATGGTGCTTTAGCCATAGCCTCACGATCTGCCGCAGATACTTCTTCTACTGTATCGTAAAATCCTGGAATTGTAATTTCACCTTTCTCATTCGTCAATGAAGAAATCATCTTCGTGATCGCATTGATTGGGTTCATTACAGCACCACCATAAAGACCTGAGTGAAGATCACGATTTGGACCAGTTACTTCTACTTCCATGTAGCTTAAGCCTCTCAATCCAACTGTGATTGAAGGAATATCTTTTGCGATCATTCCAGTATCAGATACCAAAATCACATCTGCTTCAAGCTTCTCCTTATTCGCTTGAACAAAAGACGTCAAGTTCACTGAACCAATCTCTTCTTCACCTTCAAGCATAAACTTCACATTACATGTCAGGTTATCTGTAGCCATCATTGTTTCGAAGGCTTTTACATGCATGTACATTTGGCCTTTATCATCACTAGCTCCTCTAGCGAAGATTTTTCCATTTCTGATTTCAGGTTCAAAAGGAGGTGTGTGCCACAAATCTATTGGATCTGCAGGTTGAACATCATAATGTCCATAAACTAAAACTGTAGGAAGTTCGCTATCAATTAGTTTCTCTCCATATACAATAGGGTTACCTGGAGTTGGGCAAATTTCTACATTATCAGCGCCAGCTTTCGTTAATTGATTAGCTAAAAATTCAGCTGCTTTTTCTACATCTTTTCTGTATGAACTGTCTGTACTTACAGATGGAATTCTAAGCAATTCAAATAACTCTTCAGTGAAACGCTCTTTGTGTTCGTCAATATATGCCTTCATAAAAGGAAATTTTATTTCTTTTTGTAACTCTTCCAAATTCTACACAACCATTCAGACTCCTCTCTATCCTTGGAAGTAAAATTCTAGTAATAGATGATTAACTTGATGGATTAGAACAAATATAACATTTACAAAAGCATCTATAAAAAATTATATAAAATGTCTACATACTTTTTAATCATTATAAATAAAAAAGCCCATTAAAAAATGGACTTTCAATCAATTTCGGATATAAGATTATTTCTTTTGAATAGGCATGGTTCCGTAAATATGATCCCACAAGGTTGAAGATACTCCGAATGCCCTTTCTGGATCTTTGTAATGATGAATGCCGTGATGAACCCACAATACTCTAAGGAAATTTTTTGGAGGTCTATAACTATGCACTATGTAGTGAATTAGAAGATAAGTAGCATACCCTGTCAAGAAACCTGGTAAGAAGCCATAGGTCCAATTACCCATCAAAAATGTAAACATCACAAAGAGTAAACTAGCCAAGACTGTACTCACTATTGGAGGCATTGCTAATCGACTTTTATCTTTTGGAAAATCATGATGTACACCATGAAACTTGTAGGTAAGGTCTTTTCTGAATTGTGTGGTCTCGGGCATATGATACACAAAACGATGTGCCGCATATTCGACCCAAGTGAAAAGTAACCATCCAGAAATAAATGCTGCTAGGCAAGAAATTGGACTTATCAGATTTTCATAGACACCGTAAAAAATCATTCCTATGGAACCTACTAAGAAAATACTTATCGGAACATAAGCATGCGTGTGTGTCAAATATTCGAGTAACTTATTGTCAAACAGCTGATCGTTTGCTGGTTTGTTAATTCTTTCAGTAGAAGCTCTTTTCATAGTATTGGGTTTAACTTGGTTTTCCACCTCAATACTGTAAAGGTTCAGTTTGTAATTTTAGTTCTACTTGGTAGCTTTTCAGACAAAAAAAGTAGGATTTTGTATCAAAACCCTACTCATCTATTTCTTTAGTTCTTAATCCTAGATTGAAATCACTTGGAAGCTCAACTCGAATGGTTTCAGCGTTTGATGAACCTTCTCCACGAAACTTGAATCTTTTAAGTAAAATCCTAACATATTTTCTCTTCGCTCTTGCAATCCACCGCCAGGGAAAAGTTCATATTTCAGATTAAGCAAATGTTGTAAGCTTTCTTGCTGTCTTCGCTGTTCTGCTTTTACAAATTTGTGAGAAGTGTGTGCAAATTTCTTCTCTAGTCTTTTCTTTTCTGCTTCAATATGACCTATTAATGTCACATCTACTTCATTTGCCTTGGCTAGTAGATTGTCATAAGCTTGGAATAGCATCTGATGTTCTGCTTCAAAAGACAAATCATAATCTGTATTTCGCTCAGCAAATTCTCTTTTTAGTAAATGCTCTGCTTGGAAAAGCTCTTCTAAACTAAAGCCTGTCTTAGCTAGCTTTCTTTGCTGATCTTCAGTAATTACTAAAGCAAAATTTCTAGGAAGTAGAATTGGGAAAGGAACTTCCATTTGGTCAAATAGTTCTTTCAATTGGAACCAATATACAACTTCTGCAGGTCCTCCTGTATAAGAAAGGTTTGGCAAAATCATTTCTTGATACAACGGACGAAGTACCACATTTGGACTGAAGCGTTCTGGGTGATTTTCAATCTCAGCTTCCATTTCAGCTTTAGAGAATTTGATAGCCGTATCAACTACTTGGAAAGTATCTTCATCAATTTGTTCAATACGATTACGCAATTCACCTTTTAAATAGAAGAAGTTTATCGGGCGGGCATAAATTTGTGTTTTAAACCCTGCCTCTTCCATTTTCTGATTATTTTCCTCGACCCACTGATGCGGTAAATTTTCGAAAATATCCTTTTTCATGACTGACTTAAAACTTGCTTTCAAGTCTACGTCATCTCCATCTACACAGATCAGTCCTTCCTTCTCAAAAAGGTAATGTGTGTATGCACGAACAGCCTCTGTCAAATTTTCAGCATTCTGATAAGCTGATTTAAAGAAGTCAGGCATATCCTTGAAACGATCTAAAATCGCCTCAATATTTTTAGGATTCATTCTTCCTACAGCACCTGTCTGATCATTTTCCCAAACGTATTTTTTGTCTTTGATACAGAAATACGAGATTTCCTCAAAGTCATGATCTTCTGAAGCCATCCAATAAACAGGAACAAAATTGTATTGCGGATATTTTGCTTTCAGCTCTTTTGCCGCTTCAATAACCGTTACAATCTTGTAAATAAAATAAAGAGGTCCCGTAAATATATTAAGCTGATGACCTGTAGTAACCGTAAAGGTATTTTCATCTAATAAACGCTCAATTTGGGGAGTATAAGAAGGATATTTTTCGTATTGGTTCTTAAGAGAATTCACCAATACTTCGCGTTGTGCTTTTGAAAAGACTTTATCTTTAATTTGCTCTGGAAAATTCTCAATACTTGGGCTACGGTGTATAAAAGGTTTTACCGAAGGGTCATTATTGATATATGCGTTAAAAGTATTCGAGAAGAATCCTGTTTTTTCAAAAGGAATACAACAACCTTCCATAATATCTGTCTTCATTTTATTTGATAGTCAAAAAGAAATTGGATGTAAAAATGCTAAATAATTGCGTGAAGCTCGGTATGCGAAACAATATTATTCACATTCGAACTGAAAAATATAAAAAGGATTTTGAGCACTGAATTTCACAAAACCGTCTTTATCTGTCTTGAATTTATGCTCTTCAAAAGGCTTAAGTCCTTCCATCTGAACATTTAAAGGAAGTTCAAAAATACTATCTCTTTGTACCCATTTTTCAAAAGTATCTTGACAGAACATCCCCTTCCCATCTTTGGTATAACTCACAATATCCCATTTATGAGTCAATTGTAAGAGTTGTTCTTGTTCACTTTCAGAAAGTGTACCGTAGATATTAAATGCTTTTTGTCCGTCTTCACCTAAAAACTCAAGAATATCGATGAGTCCGAAAGATTCAAAATCATGAATGGTAGAAGGTTGAAAGCTATCCAACAGCGGTTTCAATTCCTCTTCTTCACCTTCCAAACAAAAGATTCTGTCTACTTTTATTCCCCAAGAAATAAGTTGCTTTGCTGTATTTGCATGACATACCACCACAGGACTCCATTCCAACAACTCTCCAAGTCTGGGCAAATCATCCTCTGTTAGCTTCCAGCAAATCAGACTTGGTTCTTGATAATCTCTAACAATATGATGTGATGACATCTTTGAATAATTAGTCTTCCAAGTACTAGGACAAATGATTACGGGATAAAATTTTACTGTTCTTAGAGTAACTCTAAGAACTTACAAATGGAAAGCAGAGTCTTCAGACTCGAAAAATCTGCTAAAATGTCGAGTCTGAAGACTCTAATTCCCATTTCTTAATTCGAAGATCGCTTCGTTAACTCTTCGAATAGAATATCCGTTTCCATTTGTCCCACTACTTAATGAATTACAATATACTAATCGTGAAAAAAGGTCAACCTTAGGTAATCACCAAAAGTTAACCTTTTATCATTTTTTATATTATTTCAACACAGACTTCACAATCTCTTGAATTGTTGTCTGTCCTTTATCTTTATTATACCACTTTTGTAATACCTCTTTAATTTCCTCAAAAGGCTTTTCTTCAGCTCTCATTTGCATATAGCTCTCTTGAAGTTCTACAGGACGAGGCCCCCAATTTCCGATTTCTTCTTTTGTTTCTGCATCAAAAGCAATCAACTTCGGAATAGAACGCCCTCCATTAGTCAAGTATTCATCCATCAACTCCAAGTTTTCATCTCTCAGAAGAATTTGAAGTTCGATGTTTTCACTCAATTCAGCCAACTTAGCCATTACAGGTACAGTGTGTGCAGCATCGCCACACCAAGCCTCTGTAAGTACAACCCAAAGTACTTTTCGGTCATAATTTGCGAAAAGCTCTTTTACTTCATCTGAGAATTTCAAATTCTTATCATGACGTAACATTCTCTTTTGGTTCATCACCGTATAGTGAATCATGGCTTCACTGTGATTCTCCCCTGTTGTTTTGCCTTCAGCAAGCAATTCAGCAATCATTTTATGAAAGCTGTCATAAGTAATTCCTTTTTGAGTCTGGATTGTTTCTAATGTCTTTACCATCACCTTATATGAATGTTCGATCATATAAACGCCATTTCATTAAAAAGGTTTACAAGTAAGATAATTCAAGTGTTATAATTTCAAAATCACTTTTAATTTTCGTTTGCCAAATTACTCCAAAGCAACCTTAAAACTGCTGTTGTGGTGTACTGAACATTGATTTTTCTTCCTCGCGTAATATTCAAAAGTTTTGCTTCTGTTTTCTTACCATCAGAATATCCAATCCAAATTGTACCTACAGGCTTGTCTGGTGTTCCTCCTGTTGGTCCTGCAATTCCTGTAGTAGAAATCCCTACCGAAGCATTGAATTTCTTACGTACATTTTCAGCCATTTCCTTTGCAGTTTGCTCACTTACTGCTCCATATTTCTCTAAAGTTTCAGCTCTTACTCCCAATTGATCCATTTTGATTTCATTAGAATAAGGAATAATTCCTCCTTTGAAATAAGCTGATGAACCAGAAATATCTGTAATCTTATTCGCTACATTTCCACCTGTGCAGCTTTCAGCAGTAGCTACAGTCATATCTCGTTGTTTAAGGATAATGCCCACAACTTCTTCCAGCTCTATATCTTCTTCCGCATAAATTCCTTTTGTGACTATAGACTTCAGTTTCAGAACCTCTGATTCTAGTTGTAGCTCTATAGCTTCTTTATCCTCTCCTACCGCAGTCAGACGTAAACGAACTTGCCCTAACTTTGGTAAATAAGCCAATCCAATATTTTCGGGTAAAGCCAATTCCCAATCTTCTAGCATCTGAGAAAGTTTTGATTCGGGAATACCGATCGTTCGGATTACTTTATGAATGATATGCCCTGGAATGTATTTTTCCTCCAAACGAGGTAATACATGCTCAGACATCAAGAATTTCATCTCATGAGGAACACCCGGCATACTCACAAACACACAACCCTCATGATCAATCCACATGCCCGGAGCTGTACCTACTTCATTTTGCAGTACATCGCAGATTTTAAGGACTTCAGCTTGATTTTTATTCTGTTCAGTAAGTTCTCTTCCAAATTGTCGTAACAATCGCCCTATATTCTCGTACACATTTTCGTTGAAAATGAGTTCAGTGTCAAAATAATTAGCTAATGTCTTCTTCGTAATATCATCTTTGGTAGGTCCTAAGCCGCCCGTCATCAAGACAATTTGAGCTTCTTTCTTGGCTTTATCCAAAGCTTCAGTAATTGCCTCTTTTGTATCTCCGATGGCTGTTTTACGGATTACTTTCACGCCAATTTCGGTAAGTCTTTCAGACATCCATTGTGAATTTGTATCTGTAATCTGACCGTACAAAATCTCATCGCCAATCGTGATAATTTCTGCTTTTATTGCTGTCATTGAAGAAGTGTATTTACTATTTCGTAAAGTATGCTGAAAAATTTCGATAATTCTTAAACTAAGATTCATCATTTTGGTTGCAAAATCAAAGAGCTTTGTAGAATAAGCGAACTATATTTTAGAAACACATCATAATGAAAGAGCGCGTAGTCATTTTTGTCTCAGTTGTATTTGTCATTTTATTCCTTTTGGACTTGTATTCATTTAAAGGAGTAAAACTTTTGGCTGAAGACATTTCCAAAAAATCTACTCAAGGGCTATTGTTGAAAGGCTATTGGGTATTCAATGTATTTATCTATTTACTTTTTGTTGCAGAAGTATTCCTATTTGAAAAATATAGAGTTCCAGGATATACCCCTTATTTCTTCATAGCCAATGCGCTAATCATGATGTCCATTTTCTCTAAACTGATCTTTGTACTATTCCACGGTGCAAATGATTTGGTGTATTGGACAAAAATGATTGGAGAATACCTCTTTTCAGCACCGAAAGTAGATGAAGAAACCGCTACCAAAATAAGTAGGGGGAAATTTTTAACCTATGTAGGTGCAGGTTTAGCTGCTGTTCCTGCCGGAGCATTTCTGTACGGAATGCTGAAAGGACGTTATGATTTTAGAGTGATCAAAAAAACACTTTCATTTGACAACCTACCAAAAGCTTTTGATGGTTTGAAGGTTGTTCAGATTTCTGATATTCATATTGGCAGTTTCCCGAAAGGTCACCCATCCGTGCAAAGAGCTGTTGAACAAATCAATGAATTGGAGCCTGATGTTATTCTTTTCACAGGTGATTTGGTCAATAACCTCGCGATTGAAACTGATGGTTGGGTAGATGTTATGAAACAGATGAAAGCCAAATATGGTAAGTATTCCATTCTTGGTAATCACGATTACGGAATGTACGTGCCTTGGGAAAACAAAAATGACCAAATCGCGAACTTTGATGCTGTAAAACAAGCCAA